>JAYEJT010000171.1:0-6726 GCA_034660675.1 Elusimicrobiota bacterium | reverse complement strand
TGAGCCCTGCGAAGTCCGCCTATGGCGGGCGAATAGGCAGCTGAAAGTCCGCCTGGGAGGACGAACCGCATACGTGAGCGTCCGTCTACGGATACTTCTGTCGTGATTGCTTATGGCAAAACTTCAGCCAATTGATTTACTTCTTGTCTTATGGTTTTGCTTATTGTAGAATCCGGTTATGATATTTTTCGCCAAAAGGCCCGCTCTTGCCCTGATAATGAGTTTTGGCGCCGCAATAGCCATAGGGACTTTTCTGCTTCTGCTGCCTGCATCCACCCCCGAAAGCTCCGGCATATCTTTTATTGACGCTCTTTTTACCGCCACATCCGCCACCTGTGTGACCGGCCTTATAGTCAGAAGCACAGCTTCGGGCTTCACTCTTTTTGGAAAAACCGTGATCCTTATGCTGATACAGCTCGGCGGCCTGGGCCTTATGACATTTTCCGTGTCTCTTTTTCTCACTTTCGGTAAAAAAATATCAAAGACCCAGGAAGTGCTGCTGAGGGATGCTCTTAATGAAGACAGCATACGCAGCGCCAGAGAAATACTCAATTTCCTACTCCTCTTCACTTTCGGCGCGGAAATACTAGGTGCTGGTTTTCTGTTTTTCAGCTTTAGGCAGTTTTACTCTGCCGGAGAAGCTCTCAAAATGGCGGTGTTTCATTCGGTATCGGCATTCTGCAACGCCGGATTCTCGCTTATTGATTCAAGCATCTCCCTTTTTGCGGCAAGCCCGGGAGCAATTATGATTTTTTCGCTGCTGATTATACTCGGAGGAATAGGTTTTGTTGTGCTGCTGGACATGTTTAACCGCTTGTCCGGAAAGAAAAAAAGATTCAAGATACACACGCGGCTTGCCGTCGGAGTAACAGCTGCGCTTCTTTTGTGCGGCACGCTGTTTTTTTACGCGGGAGAGAGAAACAACACTTTAAAAAGCATGGCCAACGGAGAAAAATGGCTGAACGCATTCTTTCTCTCAGTCACGGCCCGGACAGCCGGGTTTAATTCCGTTGACACATCGGCCCTCAAACCCTTCAGCAAATTCACGGCCGCGGCTCTCATGTTCGTCGGCGCCTCCCCCGGCGGCACCGGTGGAGGAGTTAAAACCGTCACCTTCGCTATTATTCTGCTTATGGCAATCAACCACATCAGGCAACACGGCGAAATAAACGTGGGAGGACGCACAATACCCCCGTTTTTTGAAAGGCGGGCTACCGCTATAATTGTTTACGCCGTGTTCATCATTATATCTGCCTGCGGAATCCTGCTTTACACGGAAACTTTCCCCTTTGAGGATATTATCTTTGAAGTGATATCCGCCTTCGGCACGGTGGGGCTGTCCGCGGGAGTGACACCTCAGCTTGGAAAAATCTCTAAATGCGTACTGATTGCGGTAATGTTCATGGGACGGCTCGGACCGCTCACCATCGCCCTCGCGGCGGTCAGGCAAAAGCGCCGCCTGGATATTTCATATGCAAACGAACGGGTTTTGCTGGGATAATGGAAACAGCAGGCATTTTTCTTTTGCAAATTTGCGTTTTGATTTATAAAATATAGCTGAAAAGAGGAGGAAAAATACAATGAGACAAATAGCGATTATAGGCCTGGGAAGTTTCGGAAACGCCCTTGCCAAAGCGCTGGCGTCAAGCGGCGTGGAAGTCATAGCAATTGACCGGAACAAAGACCGTATAGAAGAGCTGAAAGAATATGTCACTCTTGCCGTCGCCTGTGACGCCACTGACGAGAAAACGCTCAAAAATATAGGCCTTGACGATGTTGATCTCGCATGTGTGGCCATCGGTGAAGACGTGGAAGCCAGCCTTTTAACGGCCATTCTTCTTAAGAAACTCGGGGTATCTTCAATTTTCAGCAGGGCCGTCACGCCGATGCAGAAAGAAATACTCAAATCCATAGGCGTTACGCGCATTATTGAGATTGAAAATGAAATGGGAAAAGAAATAGCAAACGCTATAATCGCGCCGCGCATCTTAAAAAGGGTCGCCCTCGGCGAAAATCATTCCATAGCCGAAATTAAGGTACCTTCAAAATTCGTCGGCAAAAGGATCTCGGAACTCAATCTGCGCCAAAAGCACAAGATTAACATTGTCGCTATAAAAAGAAGCGTTCCGGATATTGACAAATCAACCGGCGCAAGAGCAACGAAAGAAGAAATTGACACTGTGCCGGATCCTGACACATACTTTGACGAAAACGACATAATTATCGTGGCTGGAGCCGACAAAGATATAAAAAACATCTGACAACGAAATGAAAAACTTCTACCGCAACACGCTGCTCATCCTCATATCCATATGTTTGTTATCAATATTCGTTGATATCTTTTTTTCAAACGGACCAGCCGGACGTATCTTTGTGACACTGGCTGACGGATTAATCGCGGCGGGGCTCCTGTTTCTTTTCTTCTCGTTTTCCAAAAAAATTTCAAAAATAAACAAACAGCTGAAAATTGCATCGTCCGGGTCTTTCACCACAGATTTCCCCGAAAAAATAAATGACGAGCTGGATATGCTGACGCTCAAGCTCAGCAATCTGTTTAAAGACATGAATAATTACGACCGGCTCCGGGCAAAAAACGTGACAAAATCAGCAAAAGCCTACACCGCGCTCAGTATGAAAATATCAGAAGCCGTTATAATGGTCGACTTCGAGGAGAACACAGCAACGCTCAATCCCGCGGCTCAAAAAATATGGGGTCTTGAAACCCGTGTCTTCCCGCTGGATGTCGTAACAAAACACGCTCAAAATATTGACTTGAACAGATTTCTTGAACAGGTGGCAACGTCAGGAAAAGAATTCGCCAGCATGTCCGTATATTTTCCGTCAGCTTCGCGAAAAAAAGTAAGTGTAAAAGCCGTGCCCATAAAAACGATTGACGAAAAAACAACACTCATCCTGCTTTTTGTCAAAAACGGCAACGGCAAAAAGAAAAACGAAAAAGCGTGATTAGGTGGGATAATCACAATATGAAAAAAATCGTTTTCATATTGTTAGCAATTTCATTTATATGTTCCTCTGAAACAGCGGCAAAAAAAACAAGAGTAGCGGACTATAACACAGGAAGCATCTTGTTCCGGGCCAGAGTTCTTGACCCCACAAAACCGGCGAATTGAATCTGTCAACCACCCATTGCCTTAAAAGTCTTGACATTTATCAAAAATAGTCTATAATATAAGTGATACCACTTGAAATAAGCGGAACAACTTATATTATGTATAGCAAAAAACAATTAGAAAAGGCACTAACACTGCTGGGCCAGAAACTGGAACTGAAAAATTCTTCCCCTGTGATTCTTGTTGCCTGCGGCGGCTCATCTCTGATCATGTCGGGTTTAATATCCCGGGCCACAAAAGATGTTGATATTGTTGCAATGGGCGAAGCAAATAAAAAAAGCATTCTTAATTTCAGAGATTCAAACCCTTTGCCGGAAACGCTTCTTAAAGCCGTAAGCGAAGTCGCTCATGACCTTGGTATGAATGAGCAGTGGCTGAATTCCGGCCCGGGAAATATTATGAAAGAAGGTCTCCCCCGGGGTTTTCTTGAAAGGGCAGGCAAACATTCCTACGCTAAACTTATGACTATATATTTTTTGGGCAGATATGACCAGATACATCTAAAACTGTTTGCAGCAGTTGACCAGGGCCCTGGACGACATGTTAATGATCTGCTTGCATTACATCCGTCTGGAGATGAAATAGAAACAGCGGAAGTTTGGGCGCTAAAGCATGATTCCTCAGAAGGGTTCCGCGCTGTCTTAAAAGATATGTTGAGGGAATTGAGATATGAATCTATCGCTGAAAAAATTTAAAGATTTTTATCTGGAGCACTTGTTGGCTTTGTTGTGGCGAAAATGGTCGGCTCTCGGTGTTACCGGATACGGGGACAACGTGGAAAGCGGCCTTATTGATCCGGAAGTATTGCTGCTCTTAAGCTGTACGGTCGCCCGTTATGACCCCCGCCTTTTTGACGCGATTATGGACTGGCTGAACATAAACGGCGGACTAATTAATATCCGGCGTCTGAAAAAAATAATAAACAGCTATGCTTTTCAGGGAGCAGACATTCTTTCGGCAGTCGCCGCTTTCATGGAGCAGAAACATAAATTTTTAAAATGGAAAGGTTTAATCCGGCGACAGGATACCGAATCACGTGAAAGTTTATTTTTTCTAAAAGACGGCAGTTCAATGAAACAGTTCGGAAAGAGTGAACCTGTTTTTTTTAAGCATGGTTATCTGAGAGGGAAAATAAAACTGAGAAAAAATTTATCTCCTATAAAGACAGGGAATAATAACTGCTTAATTGTGAAACTGCGCTTTCTTTTCGGTATAAACGCACGAAGCGAAATTTTACTGTATCTTCTTGCGAAGGGAAAAGCCCATCCGAGCGAAATCGCCAGGAAAATTTATTATTCCCAGAAAACCGTGCAGGACACGCTGGTGGAAATGGAACACTCAGGACTGGTTCGCCTCACTATGGCCGGCAGGGAAAAACACTATTGGCTTAACAACGAAAAATGGTCTGCCTTTTTAATGCTGGATGAACCATTGACAGGCTATATTAACCAGCCTCTATTTTTTTATGCTCTTGAAAAGTTATGGTTAAAATTAAATCAGAAAAATTTCTGTAACTTCAATTCCGAAACACAGGCTTCCGAGCTTCGAGAACTGATGAGAGAAATCCGCCCGAAAATTGAAGAGGCCGGCTTCAGGGGAATACTATCCGACGACCAACCGTATTTAGGCGAATCGTATCTTTCGGTTTTTCAATCCGACATAAAAAAACTAATAACAACCGGTGAACCGTTACACGCCGCCACAAAATCCGCCTGATTGTATAGATAACGCGTTATTTAAAAAATATAAGCCCCTTGAGAAGCTGATTTAAAATTTTGAGTGAAACTCCGCCAACGGGAGTTGGCGGCTTCTGCCGTTACAAGTTCTCGCTTGCGTCCTTCGGACAGCCTATCCATCACCAGACAGGAGTCTGATGTTTTCACGGCAGAATAAAAAAAATCCAATAGGAACCGTCCCTATTGGATTGGAAATGAATCAGAGGATGTGTGGTTTTAATTTTGGCGCCGCCCTACTTTCCCGTGCGTAAACACAGTATCATCGGCACTGAAGGTCTTAACGGCCGTGTTCGGAATGGGAACGGGTGTTGCCCCTTCGCTATGGGCGCCAAAAAAGAATGATTGAAGTTCGTTTTGAACAAGACTGAATAATACGGTCAAGTCGTTCGGTCTATTAGTATGGCTCGGCTCATTACATCCTCATCCAAACCGAAGTCTGAACTCGTCAGTAATGGTATCAACACCCAAAGGTATCTCAACCGACGATTACTCGCCTTACACCTACCACCTATCAAACTGGTAGTCTTCCAGTGACCTTATTGCCTTGATCTTCAACCCGAAGGCTAAAGACTCAGACAGGGAAATCTTATCTTGGAGTTGGCTTCCCACTTAGATGCTTTCAGCGGTTATCCTTTCCAAACGTAGCTACCCAGCGATGCTCCTGGCGGAACAACTGGTACACCAGAGGTTTGTCCATCTCGGTCCTCTCGTCATGTTTTATCCCCTGTTTCCAGGAGCACAGACTATATCTTTACCCTGCTCGTTAACTAACGAACGAGGGTAGTGGCGTATTACCCATGCGAGCTGTCATTCTCTTTCAGGAATGATTCCTCTGCGCATGAGTCTGGTACCAAAGTACCAAGTCGTTACGGGGTCAAACCTAATCGTTTATACAGAACATCTTTCTTTAATGAATTCCGGCTTTTATAATTCTCATTCTTTATCAAAAAGACAAGAGTTACTAATTTCCGAAGTTCTTTATCAGAAAGGCCACTCACTGGTTTTCCTGCAAGCATCTTACATGCTCGCATAAGAACAGTGGCTTGCCTGGATTTAAAACGAATAAATGGCTTAAGGTCAGTAAGTATCTTTCTTACCTGCTTAAATCCATTAATACGAAGTTCGGTTATCCCATCACTTCTATGTGACAGGTAACCAATCTTCAAAACTTTTCGTATCCAGTAGAGTGGTTTTTCATGACGGGTATCTTGATAGAAGCAGATTGTCGCCATAAAGCGCGCGCCGCGTTTTGTATCGCTGCGTGTCTTTACCTGCAACATTAAACTGCCGTCACCATCAAGAAAACCTGCAATGTATGCCCTATAAAGATCAGATCGACTTCCCACGGTATTACCTTATCATATTTCCGGTCCTCAAGCAAGTCAACGCGCATGGACCATACGCATATTCTCTCAAACCGGAAATGACTTAGACTTCACCGTTATAAGCCACATTGTCATCATAGATTTCTCTATGAAGTAGCAATTGCTTACTAGAGACAGCTCTCCTCAAATTTCCTACGCCCGTACCAGATAGGGACCGTACTGTCTCACGACGTACTGAACCCAGCTCGCGTGCCGTTTTAATGGGCGAACAGACCAACCCTTGGGACCTTATACAGCCCCAGGATACGGCGAGCCGACATCGAGGTGCCAAACCTCCCCGTCGATATGAACTCTTGGGAGAGATAAGCCTGTTATCCCCGGGGTAACTTTTATCCGTTGAGCGATGGCCCTTCCATGCGGAACCACCGGATCACTAAGCCCTACTTTCGTATCTGCTTGAAATGTCTCTCTCGCAGTTAAGCCACCTTATGCCTTTGCACTCAACACCCGGCTTTTATACGGGTTGAGGTGACC
>JAYEJT010000170.1:0-6778 GCA_034660675.1 Elusimicrobiota bacterium | reverse complement strand
ACCGCTGGCCCTGTTCCTTGCTAACGCCGGAGGCGCCTGGGATAACGCAAAAAAATACGTGGAAGAGGGCAATCTCGGCGGCAAAGGTTCGGATGTGCACAAAGCGGCCGTGATAGGAGATACCGTCGGGGATCCGTGCAAAGACACTTCCGGCCCGTCAATCAACATACTTCTTAAGCTGATGTCCATCGTGGCGCTTGTGTTTCTTCCTGTGATAATCGCGCTGAACGAGCGTGTGCTTGATTTATTCTGAGGGATGTTATATAAAGAGATTCGAAAAGATTTTGTGTAGAGAGCTTTCTTTTCCGCCTCACGGCGGACATAAGGCCAAAAAGGAGGTTTCGTGAATTACGAGACAATTTTTATTGTGCATCCTGACGCAACTCAGGAGCAGCAGGATGAGATCCTTAAAGAAGTAAAAGGGATCTTGTCAGAGAAGAAAACAGCCGTGCTGGCTGAGCAGAACTGGGGCAAGAAGACTCTTGCTTACGAAATAAAAAAGAACAGAGAAGGTTTCTACTACTATGTGAAATTTTCATCGCAGGTATCGGAAGTGCCCAACAAGCTTTCTCTGTATTACAGACGCAGTGACCCTGTTTTAAAGTTCATGACGGTAAAACTTGATGACTGAAACAGTACAAGAGCGGGAGGTAACAAATGGCTAATTTTAACAAAGTGATGCTGATGGGTAATCTCACGAGGGACCCGGAAAAACGTTACACCAAGACTGATCAGGCGGTAACGCATTTTACCGTTGCCTGCAACAGGGTTTGGCGCGATAAATCGGGAGAACAGAAAAAACAGGTGTCTTTTGTGCCGGTGTCTGTGTGGGGAAGGTCCGCCGAGAATTGCGAACAATATCTGCAGAAAGGCAGTCCCGTTTTTGTTGAGGGCAGACTTGTCAGCAGCAGCTGGGAAAATCAGCAGGGAGAGAAAAGATCCAAACTTGAGGTTGTGGCGCAGTCGGTGCAGTTCCTGTCCGGAGGTCCGCGCCGTGACGGGGCAGAAACATCAAGAGAACAGGCGCCGGCGAACATACAGGACGAACCGCCGGGCAGCCCGTCGGAAGACGAGGTGCCTTTTTAGGTAATAATCAGGAGAAAAAAATGGAAAGAAGAACATTCAAAAAAAGGTTTTCAAAAAAGAACAGGCCGAAAAGGAAATGCAGGTTTTGTAAAACGCGCATAAAAATAGATTACAAAAATGTGCGGATTCTGCAGAATTTCGTTGGAGACAGCGGGCGCATACTGCCTTCAGTTATTACGGGAACCTGCGCGCGGCATCAGAGGGCTTTGACAACGGCAATCAAGAGGGCACGGCAGATAGCTTTGCTTCCTTACACTGTCTGATATGGCGCTGTTTTCCCGTGAGGGAAAAGTTTCGCCGGACAGCGCGGGGTTTTCCGCTTTTCACTCCGGTGGATTTTCAGCGGCGGCCATGGCGTTGGCAATGCTGGCGGCCGGCGGGGTGATGAGCGTTTTCTATTTTCCGGCTTCGGTGCCTCTCGGTATTTTGAAAGCTTCCGGCAGAAAGCGCGGTTTCTTTCTGTTTCTCGCTTTTGCGGCGGCCTTTGCCGCGGCAACAGCTCCGCCGGCGGGGTTTCCGGTTTTCGCCGCTGCGGCGGCGGGCTGCGCGGTTGCGGGGTTGCTGGAAAGCCCGGCGGATTATTTCAGGAAACTTTTTACGGGTTTTTTTGCCGCACTTTTTGTGCTGCTTGCCGCGGGCCGGCTTATGTCGCTGGTTTCCGTTCCGGATATATTCAGGGCGCTGTCTAAAATATTCTTGTTTTCCCTTGCCGGAAAAGCGGAAATCATGAGCGGTGCCCATGTGGGGATTTTAGCGGAAAAAGCTTTCCGCATTCTTCCGGCAATGGCGCTCATTATGCTGACCGCCGGTTATTTTCTGAACATCATGGTGATGGGTTTTTTTACGGGAAAAAGAACTGCTTTTGACAAAGCGGCCGGCGGCGTTCCCGCTTCCGTTTATGTTTTGGCATTGGCCTTAACCGGCGGTATTGCGCAAAAATATTTCCTGGCCGGTTACCTGTCGGAAAATATTCTGACAGCTTCTGTGTTTTTGTTTTTTGTGTCCGGTTGCGGAATACTGTGGTCATTGTTCAGACGCGCCGGGGCGGGTAAGTTTATGAGCTCTGTTTTGACAGCCGCGTTTGCCTTTATCTGGCCGGCCGCGGCAGCCGTCGGCGTGGCGGGAAAATGGATAAAGTTTAAGAGATCAAAAAAAAAGATTGACTGTTCGCCGACGAACAGAGGGGAATAGGAGGAAGAGTATGAAGGTTATACTGACAAAAAATGTTGCGAATTTAGGGGACATAGGCGAGATAAAGGTTGTCTCCAACGGATATGCGAGAAATTATCTTCTGCCGGAAAATTTTGCTTTAAAAGCGACAAAGCATGCCGAGCAGCAGGTGGAGAAAATGAGGGCGCGTTATATCGCCGAAAAAGGAGAAATCCTTCAGAAGGCGAAAGAAACCGCAGGGATGATTGACAAAACCGAGATCAACATATCAAAGAATGTGCATGAGGAGAAAAAACTTTTCGGTTCTTTGGGCGTTTCGGAAATAGTTGAGGCTCTCGCCGCGAAAAAAATAAAAGTTGACAGAAAATCGGTGATCATAAAAGAGCCCATAAAAGAAATAGGAATTTATGATGTGGAGATCAGGCTTCATCCGGAGGTGAGCGCTTCCGTTAAGGTCTGGGTGACGGCGGCGGAATAAATGGCTGCGAAAAAAAAGACGGATTTACGCGACATCGCGGGTTCCGCGGAATTTAATATTCCGCCGCATGACCTTGACGCGGAAAGAGCCGTTCTCGGCGCTCTTCTGATGGACAAGGATATGATCCACACCGTCAGCGCCATAATAGGTTTCAAGGGCGCTGTTTTCTACGATGACAGGCACAGCATAATATACGAAACTCTCATAGAACTTTTGTCAAACGCGACGCCAATGGATCTCATAACCCTGCAGTCGGCGCTTGAAAGCAAGCATGAGCTTGAGAAGATAGGCGGCATTGAATATCTTTCGTATCTCGTTGAGACGGTGGAGGTGTCAGCCCACGCCGGCGATTACGCCAGAATTGTAAAAGACAAATACATGCTCAGGCGTCTTATTCAGACAGGCACGGACATAATAAACATGTGTTTTAAAGATGCCAGATCCGCCAAAGAAATTATGGACAGTTCGGCGCAGAGCATAATGCAGGTGACGTCGGATCTGACCAGCGCGAGGGATTTTGACACGCTCGGCGGACTGGGTAAAGACTTTATACACGGTATAGGCGACACCAAACACAGCAATATTGTAAAATTCGGTTACAAGCGCCTGGACCAGAAAACTTTCGGTATGGCTCCGGGACAGCTCATAATAATCGCCGCCCGGCCGAGTGTCGGGAAAACGACGCTGGGTATAAATATTTCAATGAATGTGGCTTCCCAGCTTGTAAAAAAACACAAAGACAGCAAAGCTCCTGCGGTGTGCGTTTTTTCTCTGGAAATGACATCGGATGAGATATTCAGAAGGATTCTTGCGGGGGATGCCCATATTTCGGGAAACAGCCTCAGGTACGAAACTCTTGACCAGTGCATCACCAGCCAGATGGAAGACAAAATAAACAGCACCGTGAACAAACTCATGAATTATCCGCTTTTTATAGATTCCGCGTCATCGCCGTCTGTGCTTGAAATGAAAACCCGGGCGCGAAAACTTGCCTCGGAGAGGGGGCTGTCGCTGATAATTATAGATTATCTGCAGCTGATGTCCGCTGATGACAGATACAGCAGGCAGGGCCGGCAGTTTGAAATATCCAAAATATCCAGAGATTTAAAACTCATGGCCAAGGAGCTGGGTGTTCCCATAATAGCTCTTTCCCAGCTTTCAAGGGAAGTGACGAAACGCACGGGTAAGAACAGCCGGCCGCGGCTGTCGGATCTGCGTGATTCCGGCGCCATTGAACAGGACGCTGATCTGGTTCTTTTTCTTCACCGGCAGGATGACATGGAAGAAAATATTCCCAACCCCGTGATGGAGGTGATAATAGGTAAGCAGAGGAACGGCTCAACAGGCACGATCGAGCTGAAATTCATGCAGAAATTTTCGTTGTTTACCGAGCTAGAAAGACCGATAAGTGACGACACGACCGGGGTATGATAAGACCCACTTACTGTAAAATAAATCTGGCTAACATCGGAAGCAATTTCCGCAGAATTGCCCGGAAGAAACCGGCGATAGCCGTGATTAAAGCAAACGCTTACGGTCACGGTTCCGTGAAAATAGCGCAAACACTTGAGAAAGAGGGGGCTGAATTTTTTTCCGTGGCGCTCATTGAAGAAGGCATAGAACTCAGAAAAGCGGGAATAAAAAGCGCCATCCTCATAGGCGGAAGCATCTATCCTTTTTCCAATTTCAGGGAAATAATAAAATACCGTCTCACCCCTACGATAGCGTCTCTTGATTCGGGAAAAGCTCTGTCCGGAATGGCAGGATCTCCGTATCCGGTGCATGTTAAGGTGGACACGGGGATGAACAGGATAGGCTTTGCCGCAGAAGGCGCTTACGACAACATAGTTAAGCTTTCAAAAATGAAAAACCTGAAAATTGAAGGCGTGTACACCCATTTCCCGTGCGCGGACACGGACAGGAAATTAACTTTAAAGCAGGAGGCAAAATTTAAAAGGCTCGTAAAACAATTGAGTAAAGCGGGCGTGCGGCCGAAATTTATACACGCGTCCAACACCGCTGCTGAGCGTTTTGTGCTTAACGGCTGTACGCACATCAGGCCGGGGCTGGGTATTTACGGCCTCAAGCCTTATCCTTCATACAGAGGGGCTGTGCCTGTCATGAGTTTTTTTAGCAGAATCGTTTATATAAGGAAAATCCCCCGCGGAGGCAGGGTGTCATACGGGGGAACATGGAGGGCCAAAAGGGATTCCGTTATCGCCACCATTCCCGCCGGTTATGCCGACGGCGTGAGGCGCGAACTCTCAAACAGGGGCCATGTGCTGATTGGCGGCCGGCGATGTCCTGTTGCCGGGCGTGTCTGCATGGATATGACGATGATAGACGTGACCGATTTGCCGTCTGTGAAAGTCGGGGATGAAGCCGTTTTGCTGGGGAGTCAGGGCAAAGAAAAAATAACAGCTGGTGAAATAGCCCGTATTTGCGGTACCATAAATTATGAAATATGCTGTGGTTTTTCATCCCGTGTGCCGCGTGTGTATGTGAGCTCATAATGAAAAACTATATGGAAAAAACCTTAGGCGAAATAGGCGATGCTTACATTCTGTTTTATAAAACCCTGAAGGCGATTGCAAGCGGTCATGTGGATTGGAAAAATACCGTTGATCAGGTGCTTTTTATAGGCGCTAATTCGGTGCCGCTTGCGGCGCTTTGCGGATTTTTTACGGGGATGGTGCTGGCGCTTCAAACGGGCGAGACTTTCCGTTCCGTTTTTAACGAACCCATTTATGTGGGGCTGGCCGTGGGGTATTCCATGATTCTGGAACTCGGTCCGGTGCTGACTTCTATTGTCGTGGCGGGGCGCGCGGGCGCCGCGATGACGGCCGAAATAGGTACCATGAAAGTGACGGAGCAGATAGACGCGCTTTACACTTTAGGAACGGAACCTGTGGAATATATCTTTGTGCCGCGCTTTATAGCTTTTGTAATAGCGATGCCTTTCCTCGTTGTTTTTTCAAACTGCGCCGGCATTTTCGGCGGTCTTATTGTTAGCCTCTATAAACTCAATATTCCTTTTTCAAAATACTGGGAGGAAATAACCCAGATGGGGGTGTCGGATCTTTCTCACGGCCTGATAAAAACTCTTTTTTTCGCTCTGATTATCGCCTGGGTTTCATGCTATAACGGTCTGATAACCAAAGGCGGCGCAGAGGGTGTGGGAAAGGCCACGACAAGGGCCGTGGTCACGGCAATGGTGACGATTCTTGTGACGGACTATTTTCTGTCTTCGCTTCTTTTGAGCATGGGGATAGGATAATGGGCATAGAAATACGCGGTCTCCGGAAAAGTCTCGGCGGCAAAGAGGTGCTGAAAGGCCTGGATCTGGATATTCATGACGGGGAAATTCTGACGGTGATAGGGGGTTCCGGCCAGGGAAAATCCGTTTTGTTTAAACATGTGCTCGGTCTTTTTAAGCCCGACGGAGGAACCGTTGTTGTTGACAGAAAGGATATCTCAAAGCTGGACGAAGCCGGGTTGCTGAAGATCCAGTCAAAATTCGGTATGCTTTTTCAGAGCGCCGCGCTTTTTGACAGTCTCAATGTCTATGAAAATGTGAGTTTCGGTTTGAGGCGCCTGACGGATATGAGCGAAACTTCAATAAAAAGACGCGCCGGTGAAGTGCTGCACATGGTGAGTCTGCCGGGAACGGAACTTTTGTCTGTGTCGTCACTTTCGGGCGGCATGAAAAAAAGAGTGGCTTTGGCGAGGGCTCTTGCCACATCCCCGAAGTATCTTTTGTATGATGAGCCCACGACCGGCCTGGACCCGATTCTGGCTGAATCAATAAACGATCTGATAGTGGAATTGAATAAAGAGACCGGGATAACCTCTGTTGTGGTTACCCATGACATGCACTCTGCTTTTAAGGTGTCCGACAGGATAGCTTTTCTTCGCGACGGCGTGATAAAGGAAGTGGGCGGCGTGGAACAGATCAGGGACTCAAAGCTCGAAAGCCTGAAGAATTTCATCAATGCGGGGAAAATAAAATAGCCATGTGCTTTTATAAAAAACGGAAAAAATATT
>JAYEJT010000169.1:0-30979 GCA_034660675.1 Elusimicrobiota bacterium | reverse complement strand
TATAAGAGAAGCCCGCGCATCGGGAGCGTGCTCAAGCTGCGCGGCCAGATCCGCAAGCACCCATTCTTTCCGGACACTCTCATCGGCTATCACCAGCACCTCGCTGGGACCGGCGAGAAGATCGATTCCGGCCTTCCCGAAAAGCTGCCTTTTGGCTTCCGTTACATATCTGTTTCCCGGGCCGGCTATAAAATCAACCTTAGGCACGGACTTTGTACCCATGGCAAACGCCGCTATCGCCTGCGCCCCTGAAATTCTGAATAAGGCCTTGACGCCGGAAAGAGAACAGGCGGCCAGCACCTCATCCGAAACACCACAGCTTGCGGCATAGATTTCACTCACCCCCGCAGCGGCAGCCGGTATGGCATTCATGAGAACGGACGAAGGATAAAGATATCTGCCCCCCGGTACATACACACCCGTTTTTGAAACAGCGCGAAAACGGTGGATAAGGGTCACCCCCTCCCTTTTGACTCTCACATCTTTATAAAGAGCCCTGATTTTCCTCTGATAAAAAAATATGTTTCCGGCGGCCTTTCTCAAACCGTTTTTTGATTCTGCCGAAAGCTTTTTGAAAGCCGCGTTAAAATCTTTTTTGACAAATTTTAGATTCCGCGCGGTGAGCAAAACACCGTTAAATTTTTTCTCAAATTCAAAAAGAGATCTGTCGCCGCCCTTGCGCACCTTCTCAATTATTTTTGAAACGGTTTTTTTTACATCATCCTGTTCTTTCATTTTTTCCTCCGCCGGGCCGGCCTCTTCAGACTTTCCCGGGCACGGACCGGCATTCTGCGGCGCACTTTCATCTTCTCCATTGAAACATTTGCACCGAGCTTACGCAACTTACCGAAAAAATTCTCATAGCCCCTGAAAAGATGTTTGAGTTCATAAACACGCGTTTCCCCTTCCGCCCTAAGCCCGGCGATAATCATAGCCGCCGCCGCCCTCAAATCACAAGCGCGAAGATTGGTTCCCGAAAGCACGGATTTGTTTATAATAAGAACCCCCTTTTTGAGCACCATCGCCGCCCCCAGTCTCTTCAACTCGTCCACATACATGAATCGGGACGGAAAAATTTTGTCATTCACACGGCTGCGGCCCGCAGCGTTCATCATATACACCGCCCAAAGGGGCTGAAGATCCGTCGGAAATCCCGGATACGGCCCTGTGATAATATCAACAGGAACGGGCTTTCCCGGAGCAGTTATAACCAGCGAGTTTTTGTTGGCCCTTATTTTCGCTCCGCTGGCTTTCAATTTTGTTATGAGCGCTTTCAGATGAGAAAGATCAAGGCCCTCAACACGCACCTTTCCTCCTATGGAAGCGGCGGCCAGAAGAAAAGTGCCCGCCTCTATTCTGTCGGGCATAACGGTAAAATCAGCGCCACCGAGCGAAGATGAACCCTCAACCGACAAAGTTGTTCCCTTTTTTCTTATGCGCACACCCATGGCTTTAAGGAAACAGCACAGATCCATTATCTCCGGCTCCACCGCTGCATTTTCAATGATGGTAACGCCCGGCACACAGGACGCCGCCATCAACAGATTTTCCGTGGCACCCACCGAAGAGAAAGAAAGTTTTATATTGGCCCCGCTGAGTTTTCTTCTGCGGAAGATCATACGCCCGCGCAAAACGCTGTATAACGCCCCCATTGCCTTGAGGCCCTTAAGATGCAGGTCAATCGGCCTCTCGCCTAAAGCGCAACCGCCGGGCAGAGCAAAAGAGCCCTCGCCCAGTCTTGATAACACCGGACCCATCACCAGAACAGACGCCCTCAATTTTCTCACAAGTTTTTCGGCCAGAACGCCGCTTCTGAGAGAGCCTTTGACCTCAGCTGTATTTTTTTCAAACTTGATTTTCTTTCCCATTTTCCTCAGGAGAGCGAACATAATACGCACATCTTCCAGATCGGGAACATTTCTGATAACACATTTCTCATCTGTGAGAAGAGTGGCGGCTAAAATAGGGAGAGCCGCATTTTTCGAACCGCTCACTTTTACGCTGCCCGAAAGTTTTTTCGTGCGAAAACACAAACCTAACATGACGCCTCCGCGATACGTGTTATACCAGAAAGGTCTTTCGCAAAACTAACATTTTTCCAGCCGTTTTCTAAAAGCTCTTTCTCAACATCCCCTCTCTGGCCGGCGCCCATTTCAAGAAAAAGACGCCCGCTCTCATTCAGATAAAGATGAGCCTGCCGGGCTATCTTTTTTATACAGTCAAGACCGTCACCGCCGGAAAAAAGCGCTTCGCGTGGCTGACTCATAACAGCCTCATCCAGCGCTTCCCCTTCATTTATATACGGAGGATTACACGCTATGATGTCAAACGTGCCTTTTATTTCCGAAAAAAGATCACTTTTCAAAACTCTTATATCCACGCTCATCTTTTCGGCATTTTTACGCGTGAGAGCGACCGCCGCGGGATTGATGTCGCAGGCCGTAACAAAAAAATTTCCGAGTTTTGCGGCTGTAATACATATGTTCCCGCTGCCGCAGCCGACATCAAGCAGCCTCATCCCGGGGGAAGAGATTTTAAGCAGTTTATCAACAAGCGCCTCCGTGCTGTTTTTAGGTATAAAAACACCATCCTTCATTTCAAAAGTAAAACCCATGAAATCCGCAGAACCCGTGATATATTCCACAGCTGTGCCCGATGAACGGCGGGCAAAATTACCCATCATTTTTTCGCGGCATGCCCTGGTGATTTGTTTTTCCGAAACCAGCGCCGCGCCGTAAGGCAAAGACGCAGAAGAGTTAAACAAAGTATCGAATTCTTCATTCGAAAGCCGCGGATAAGCAAGCCGCAATTCCTTATAAACTTCAGCTATTCCGCAGGTTTCGATGTTGTTTCTCATTTTCCGCCGAGCCCCGCAAGCAGCTTTTCGGTCATAACCGCGATTCTGCCGTCCATAAATTCAGAAAGGTTATGCAGCGTAAATTTTATCCTGTGGTCCGTCACCCTGTTCTGCGGAAAATTATATGTTCTTATTTTTTCGCTCCTGTCGGCTTTTCCAACCTGACTGCGCACAATATCGTTGGTGCTCGCCGCGGCGCGCTCCGCCTGAGCCTCGTAGATCTTCGCCTTTAACATGGCCATCGCCACCGTTTTGTTCTGGAACTGACTTCTTTCATTCTGACAGGACGCCACAGCACCCGTGGGAATATGCGTTATTCTGACAGCGGAATCCGTTTTGTTCACATGCTGACCGCCCTTTCCTGAAGATCTGTATGTATCCACTCTCAAATCCGACGGGTCTATTTTGATATCCACCTCCTCAGGCTCGGGATAAACAGCAACCGACGCGGCAGAAGTGTGTATTCTGCCGCCCGATTCTGTGGTGGGAATACGCTGAACCCTGTGGACCCCCCCCTCAAACCTGAAATAATAATAAGCCCTTTTCCCTCTCGTCTCAAAAACAGCCTCCTTAACGCCCCCCATGGGTGTCGGATGGATAGAAAATACTTTGAATTTCAGACCATAAATCTCGGCGGCTTTTTGATACATTTTAAAAAGATCACCGGCAAACAAACCGGCCTCAAGACCTCCCGTGCCGGCTCTTATCTCAACGATAACGGGCCGCCCCTCAAACGGACTTTTTGAAAGCAGTGCGGTAAGTTTCTGCCCAACCCTGGCATATTCAGCTTTAAGAGCGTTTTTTTCTTCTTCATAAAGCGGCGCCATTTCAGCGTCATCTTTCATGCTCTCAAGCTCCGCTAGTTCTTTTTCTATTCTGACGAGCCTTGCGGCATCCGGATAAAAAGGTTTGAGTTTTTTATAGCGGCCGTGAATCTCGGGATTAAAGGAAGGGGATTCCGCAAGATTTTTTTCAAGTTCCTCAAAATCCCTGACTATTTTAAGGTGTTTTTGTTCCAAGGGGACCTGAAACTATTCTTCGTCAGTCGAAATTTTCTTTTTTGGGACGGGTTTTGTCTTTTTAACGGTTTTTTTCTTCACCGCTTTTCTCGGTTTTACCCTGACAGTTTTGCCGGAGGTTTTTTTGTACCTTTTCTGGAACTTGCTCAAACTGCCGACAGAATCAATAAGTTTCTGTTTCCCCGTGAAAAACGGATGACACGCCGAACAAATCTCCAGTTTTATATCCCTGCCCATTGTGGACCGCACCTCAAAGGTGTTACCACAAGTGCATATAACCTTCACCGGTTTATAATCCGGATGTATTTTTTCTCTCATAATTTACACTCCTTAAAACTCGTTTATTCAGCGTGAATTGTCGCAAAAAATCAATTTTCTGTCAAACAGAATTATCCCTTAAAAACCTCAACGCGTGTGCCCGCCGGCAGCGAACACACCCCCCTGATGCTGCCCCCGAGACGGACAATGACAGCGTAAATGTCATCTTTTTTTGTTTTTTTCAGAATCTCAACAGGCAGCATTTCCGATTTTGTCACACCTATAAAACGCATCAGATAATCAGCCACCTCCCTGTTGTCGGCAATCCGGACAAAAATCATTGTCCCCGGAGTCACACTATCTATCTTAGGCGCGCGGAAAAACAAAACCCTTTTTTTCGGGGCAACGATTTCAACTCCCAATTCTATTTTAGCATCACCTTTAACCGCAGGATGCTGAGAAGATCCCGATGCGACCCGGTGAAAATCAAAAACTGACAGCCTTTCTTTCCCGAACTCGAAAATAACGTCCTCGTTAAGCAGCTTTCTGAGTATCGCGCCTATCCTCTCTCTTATTTTTTTATAATCAACCCCGTCAAAAATATCAAAAAAAGATTCGTTTTCCTTATCCCTCAAAAAAACTCTCATCGCCTGAGTCACGATCAGTGTTTCATCGCGAACAATCTCATCAGAGAGCCGCTTGGTATATATCATGTTCTCAAACTCATGCCAGGGCATGGTTAGATCCGTTGAGAAAGCGTAGGGGTTTTTGCTGATAGAAACAGCATATCTAAAAACGGCTTTTTTCTCCGCGGATAACGCTATAAACATCAAACCGCAGCGGTAACTGCTTTTAGCGGCAAATTTAATTTTCATAACCGCAATATTCCTGTGCCGGGAGGCAAGATGTTTGTACGCGAGGTTGAGATTACTGCCGTAAAGAGAAAATATTCTCTCGGCGGCGCGGGATGAACAGCCCAGTTCCTCTACAAGAATGCCCGCTTCTTCTGTCATCAGCTCATGAGATCCTTTCTTATCATATCCAGCGCCATAGCGGCGGCCCGTTTTTTAACGGCCGTCCTCGTGCCCGGGAAAACACATTTAACGCATTTTGTATCACCGGCGCGGGAAGCCAATGCTATAAAAACCGTACCCTGCTTAACCCCGCCGGACGGGCCGGGACCCGCAACACCCGTTGTCGCCACGGCATAATACGAATCCGATAATTTCAACAGCCCTTCGGCCATCGCAATTGCCGTCCCCTCACTGACAACCCCTGATTTTTTTATTTCATCTTTTTTGATACCCAAAAGAATGTGTTTTGATTTTTCCGTGTACGTCACCAAACCCATATCAAAAAAAGCGGACGCGCCTTTTACATTCGTTAACCTGTTGGCTATTTCTCCACCGGTGCACGACTCGACCGAGGAAAGGGTTTTGCGTTTTTTGCTCAGCAGCTTCACCACGGCCTGCGAAAGAGTCTGTCCGTCTTCTCCGTAAACACTGTCGCCGAAAATGTCCCTGAACTCTTTCTCAAGCCGCCGCATCCGTTCTTCCACCAGCACCTCATTACCGCCTTTTAGAATGAATTCAACATCAACCGACGCGATTAAAGGAACCAGCTTAAAATTAGCGTCGAGTCCGGAAAAATGTTCAATATCCAGCACCGCCTTTATTTTTCTCTCTATCTCTTCAATTTCCATACCCGTTATACGCAGTTTTTTCCTCCTGAAAAATAAAGGCGTAAACTTTTTCAGGAGATAAGAGCGGATGTCTTTACCAAATACCGTTTTGAGTTGCGCATATTTTCCCGGGAGCATTATTATGAGCTTTTTATTATGCTCGATAACCTGCGGCACAGACACCCCGCCGCGGTTTGGAAACATTTTCGCCTTGTCTATCACATAAGCGGCCCTGTCGGCAGACTTGGGCATATCCCGGCCTTTATTTATAAAAATTTCAGCAATAGCGGTGAGAGCTTCCCGGCTGAGAATCCTCTTCCTGCCGGCGAACTCGCTCACGGCATCCGCGGCGTTGTCTTCACCGCCGGCACCTAATCCTCCGACAGTTATTATTATATCCGCCCGGCGGCAAACAAAGTTCAGCAAATCCTTTATACCTATTTTGTCATTTTCCACAGTGTGAAATTCGGCGCAAAAACCCAAATCACTCAACTCGGTACCCAAATAAGAAATATTTTTGCCCGGGCGCTCACTTATAAGTTCTCTCCCCGTAAATATAACCGCCGCTCTTTTCATATCCGCCTTTCTCCTTTTACTGACAACATCATCAGTGTTCTAAACCAAGTCATTTCTTTTCGCTTTTTTTACTTTCAACAAAAACACGGAAAGGTATTTTAAACATTCTTTCCACAATGCCCGTAAGCGGCCCGGTAATGGTCCTGGCAGCCATCGCATTCACCCGCGGAGCTGAGATAGGCCCTTCCACTTTCACAAACACGGGCAGAAGCGATTTTTTCTCACCAAGCAGCACATAGCCGACAAGCGGTATCTTTGAAATCACGTCGTTAACAAACTTCTGCGCCTGAAATCCCACAACAATATCAATATTGTTTTTGTCTATGTCAACATCACCGTAAACGCTGGTACGGGAATGCTCATTCTCTATCAGCACATCCTTCACGCTTATGACAGAACCCATTTTTACTATTTCGCCGCTCACAGAATCTACAGGAAACTTCCCCAAATAATCGGGGAAACGGCCTATCAGATAATTAAAAACATCCATCGTCTGAAGAACATTATAGAGCATTGAAAGTCTGGAAAACTCGCCGGAACCTTTTTTGATCATCGCGACGGCATTGCAGAATTTAATATTTCCGAATTCACCGTCGCATTCGACATCGCCGGAAAGAACACCCTTAAACAGATCTTCATTTATGCTGAATCTCGTGCACTGCCCCTTCAGACGGAACCCCTTCAGCGTCAAGCTCCCCGCCGCTTCCGCTGATATTGACGGATAATCCACAAATATATTTTCCAATATCATTGCCCCGTTATCAATCAGACCGGCGGCGGATGCGCGCTGTTTCCCGTCATTTATTTCGGCAAAAAATCTGGTGCCGTCAAAATATATCTGTCCTGTGCCTCCAATGCGCCCGCAGCGTACATCAGTAAGAAAAAGGTTCCCTTCCAGTTTATTCCTGTCGGAAAAATTTCCCTCATACACAATATCCGAACCGAAAAGACCGCTTATGTCTCCCTTCAGCCCAAAAATACGCAAAAC
Source organism: Elusimicrobiota bacterium (assembly GCA_034660675.1). Lineage (GTDB taxonomy): Bacteria > CG03 > CG03 > CG03 > CG03 > CG03. Next base: position 23,600 of record JAYEJT010000169.1, on the reverse strand, counting down.
ATCCCGCACGGGAAGACCCGTGTTCTTCGCAGTTATCTTCCAGCCCCTGCGATAGCGCGCCCGAACGGTGAAGGGGCGCGCGCCGTACCCTGAAATAAGAGTTATTCCGGTACCGGAGCCCTGCAGGCCTATAATCAGAGACGCGTCAGAAAACGGAAATACCCTTCCCGATTTTTCGTCAAAAAAAGAAGCCTTGCCGTGATTAAAACATATATGCCCGACAGAAAATCTAAACCCGCCTTTACGCGGAAGGCGGGGCGCTGTCACCGATTTTATCAGCGGGCTTATGTTAAAACCTTTTGTTTCGCGGGCTATTTTTATATCCGGATTATTAAAAACAATTTCCCTGAAAAAAAGTTTTTTACTCCTTAGCGACGAAACATCGCATTTTATAACAGCGTTATCCGCTCTGAGAAATTCGCCCGAAGAGGAAGAGGCACGCGGGGAAACACAGATTATATCGCCCGTGGGAGCTATATAAATCAAAGCGACTTTTATATCGCTTGCAAGATACCCGGAAAGAACACGGAGAATATAGGGTTTCAGCGTTAAGTTAAGAAGAATCATCACCGCGGCCGCAAAAAGCAAAATCGCGCCGAAGAGCGTGGCAGCAAAATCAAACACTTTTTTTAAAATTGTTTTCAAAAAGAAATTTTCTTCCAGACCTTCACCGGACACTTGCTGCCGGCCGTAAAAAGCTGAGACGGGTCCTTCAGCTTGTCTTTTATAACCACAGGCAGATTATCTTTTATCTCCACAACTCCGTCGGGATTAAATTTTTTACCCGCACAGATTCCGCATGCAAAACATCCGTTTTTACAGTATTTCCGCACTTCCGTTTTATCTTTACTGCTGCAGGCGACATAATATTTTTGAGAGACCGGAATCAGTTCTATTACTCCCCTCGGACAAGCCTTGACACACAAGCCGCAACCGGTGCATTTTAAGTGATTCACCTCCGCAATGCCGTCCGCGCCGACTTTTATGGCCCCGTGCGGGCAAGCGGCTTCGCAATCGCCGAAACCGAGACAGCCGTATGAACATTCCAAATGACCGCCGGCAACCAGCGCCGCGGCTTCGCATGACGGCACGCCTTCATACGCAAATTTTACAGCGCTGCCTCCGGAACATCTGATCACGGCAACTTTTTTTTCAGAAGAAGAAGTTGATAAAAAAACAGTTTTTAAAAATTTCATGCTTTCCTCATCCGCCGAGGCACATTTTCCTATTTCAGCCTTGCCGGCGACAACCGCCCTGGCATAAGCCGCGCAGGAGGAAAATCCGCAGGCACCGCAATTTAATCCCGGCAGAGCTTTTTCCACCAGCTCAACTTTAGGGTCTTTTTTCACTTCAAGAAAAATGTCCGACACGGCCAGAAACAAAGCGAAAAGTCCGCCGGCGGCTCCAAGCAGAACGGGAGCCGCTAAAATTCCGCCGGCTATGTTCATTTCATCATACCCGAAAAACCCATAAAAACCAGAGCAAGGCATCCGGCGGTTATAAGCGCTATTCCGGCGCCCTTAAACGGCCCCGGAATATCAGCGCTGTCAAGCCGTACTCTGATTCCCGCCATTATAAGCAAAGCAAGCAGAAATCCGCTTCCCGCCCCGAAAGCAAAAAAAAGACTTTCCATAAAATCATAATCTTTTATCACCATAAACAGCGTCAGACCGAGTATAGCGCAGTTGGTTGTTATCAGGGGCAGATATATTCCAAGACCCTTGTAAAGCGGAGGAATAAATTTTTTCAAAAACATTTCAACAAACTGCACGAGACTGGCTATAACGAGTATAAACGCCACATTCTGCAGATACTGCAAATTGTACGGCACCAGAATTTTGTGATAAATGCCCCAGGTCGCCGAAGCGGCTATCACCATCACAAAGGTTACGGCGAAACCCATGCCTGAGGCTTTTTTCAAATCCGTGGAAACTCCCAGAAAAGGACAGATTCCCAGAAAATAACTTAGAATAAAATTGTTTACAATGGCGGCCCCTATGAAAATGAGAACATAATTCACCGGACGGCCTCCCTTTTAACGCCACTGTCACGCTTTTTTATTCTCATATCAACGGCACGGTGAAGCCCCACTATCAGCCCCAGGGTTATAAAAGCCCCCGCCGGAAGTATCATAACAAGGAACTGCGGGAAAAACCCGGGCACGGCTTTCATGCCGAAAAAAGTACCGGAACCTAAAATCTCACGGACCGCAGCCATAAAACACAACACCAGCGTGAAACCGGCACCCATACCCAGCGCGTCCAGCATCGACGAAACGACGCCGTGACGCGAAGCGAAAGCTTCAGCGCGGCCGAGTATTATACAGTTGACGACAATGAGAGGAATGAACGGCCCCAGGGCACGGCTCATTTCATAATAATTGGCTTTGATAAAAATATCGGCTATTGTCACAAATGTCGCTATCACCACTATATAAGAGGCTATCCTCACCTGATGAGGCACGGTTTTTCTGATAATTGAAATTATGACATTGCTGAAAAACAGCACAAATATAACGCTCAACCCCATGGTCACAGCGTTCTTCACATTTGTCGTCACCGCCAGCGCCGGACACAAACCGAGCAGATAATACAATATCGGATTTTTCTCAAAAATACCCTTAAAAAGTTCTTTCACCGCTTTATCACCGCTCTCATTTTTATCAGCCTTTCGTTTATCATTTTCACCACCGCACGGGAGGATATGGTCGCGCCTGTCACAGCCTGAATGTCTGATTTACCGCGCGGGGGCGTCTTCACGACGCTAAACGGAGGATTCTTACCGCGAAACTGTTTTAGAAATCTGTCTTTTGTGACTTCCCCGCCAAGCCCGGGGGTTTCAAGACATTTTAAAATTATGATTCCCCTGATTTTATTCAGATTTTTATCAACCCCCACCACAGCCGCTATCTCATCCTGAAAACCCATGATCGAGGCCTCAAAAGCGTAGCCGGTACCGCCCGCTTTCCAGTACTGTTCGCCGCCGGCTGAAAGAGCTCTGATATCTTCACCCGGAAAAATTGTTTCAACAGCTGCAATCCTGGCTTTTTTTTCGTTTGCCGTAATTTTCCCGGCGGACTTTTCCCACACAAAAGAGAGGATCAGCCCGCTGATAAAGCACAGGCCAAACAGGAAAAAACTTATTCTCATGATTTTCCTCACTTTTTTTTCTCCTTCACCCTGATATTTTCCCCGAAGGATTTCATCGCGGGAATTCTTTCAAGCAACGGAGCAAACGCGTTCATTATGAGGATTGAAAACATAACCCCCTCCGGGAAACCGCTGAAATAACGTAACAGCATCGTAAAAAAACCGCAGCCCGCTCCGAAAATAATCCGGCCCCTGAAATTAGCGGGGAGCGTAACCGGATCCGTTGCCATAAAAAAAGCGCCGAGCATCAGCCCCCCAGAAAAAACGTGAAAAACAGGACTGCCGTAAGCCGCCCCGCCAAAAAAATAAAACAAAGAGGAAATAAGCCCTACAGCGCCTATGTAAAACAACGGCACCCTGTAATCAATGATTTTTCTGGCAAGAAGATACACGCCTCCCGCCAAAAGCAGAACAGCGGAAGTCTCCCCCACGCAACCCGGGCAGTTCCCCAGAAAGACTTTTCCCGTCTCCCATATTTCGCCCGAGAATTTCCATGCGCCAAGAGGGGTTGCCGTCGTGAGAGCATCAAGCGGAGATATCCATGAAGTCATAGCAACGGGAAAAGCGGCCATCAGAAAAGCTCTTCCGAGAAGAGCCGGATTGAATATATTCTGCCCCAGGCCACCGTAAAAATGTTTACCGAACACTATGCCGAAAATAATTCCGTAAGCCGCATAGGAAAGGGGGAGCGACGGCGGCAGAGTCATGGCAAAAAGAAGCCCCGACACAAGAGCGCTCCCGTCATTGACAAAGCTTTTTCCGCGTATTTTTAAAAACGCGTATTCAGAAACATACGCAAAAAAAACGCAAACGGCATAAAGAACAGCCGCCCGTTTCCCCCACAGATACAGCGAATATATCAGTGCCGGAGCCATGGCAAAAATAACATTCCGCATGACAGAGGGCACATCAGTACGTGAAAAATCATGGGGAGAAAGCGATATCTTAAATTCTCTTTTCATTTTTTGCGTCCGCATAACACTACGTACAGGTAAAACAGCGGTGGAATTACAAAGATAATAGCAATAATCTGCATTATTGTTAAACCCAGAAATCCGGGGACAGTGTCGCCCCTGATGAATTCCATAAAAAACCTTATTGTCCCGTAACCGGCCAGATAGCTCACAGTACGCAAACCTGTTTTTTTCAGCGGCAGCCTGAAAATAATCGCGAAAAGCAAAAAATTGAGGGCGCTTTCGTAAAGCTGCACAGGATGTATTGGAACACCGGCAGGTGCAAGAGAATAAGGGTTACTGAAAATTACTCCGGGCCAATGCCCGCACGAACTGCCGTAGCAGCAGCCCGCCAAAAAACAGCCGATTCTTCCTATAGCCTGCCCCAGAATCATGGGCGCGGCAAAATAATCACAGAAACCGGCAAACGGAATTTTTTCTTTTTTTGAAAAATAAACGAGCGCGGCAAAACCGCCTATGATTCCTCCGCCCACAGCCAGACCGCCGTGCCAGATATAAAAAAATTCCAGCGGTTTTGAAAACAAAGTTTCAAAATCCCAGAAAACAAAATGAAACAGCCGCGCGGCAAGGAACCCCCATACGAGCGAATAAAAAGCGATGTCTTCAAGACGACGCTCGGCAATACGTCCCGCCGTGTCTTTTTTGAGCACAAACCATGCCGCCATAACGGCAACAAAAACCATCAGCCCGTAAGAATGAAGAGTTACGGGGCCTATGCTCAGTATGCGCGGAAACACAAAAGCTCCTGAAAATATCTTTTCATGAACTTAATATAACATATTTGCGGCCAAAAAATAAATACTTAGCGCCGCTTTTTAAATTCTAACGCAATAACCCAAGCCCTGCTTGTGAATCAGCGGTTCATATGGAACGGCTTATAAAATAGAATCTATTTTTGCGGCCAGCATTTCCTTCGGAACGGCTCCTATGAGCTGATCGGCCAAACTTCCGTTTTTAAAGAAACCTACAAACGGTATGCTGCTGATACGATATTTTGCCGCCGTCTGGCCGGCTTCATCAACATCGAGTTTACAGACTTTGATTTTACCCTCGTATTCCTTCGCAAGCTCTTCAACCGCCGGAGCTATCATCTTGCACGGCCCGCACCAGTCCGCGTAAAAATCCACCAGCACCGGGATATCCGATTTAACAACTTCCTGCTCAAAATTAGAATCATTCACAATAACCATGGCTATTATCTCCTGGTATTTACCTTAAACACAACTTTTAATCTCACATCCAATTTGATGCGTTCCGGGCCGGAAAGGATTCACCGGCCCCCGCCGTTTGCCTCTATCCACGGCCATGGTCCTGTTCAAAAAACTGCGTTAGCTTTGAATTCTGTTAGGTGACGGCATGCCGTCAAAACTTTCCTCAGTAATTATTTCCAGTAGTATTTGAGTCCGGCGGTTGTTGCCATGCCGCCTGCGGTGCCCGGGGTGGTGTCGAAATTCATCTTCGCAAAATAAGCCTCGCCCCTGCCGGTGATTTTTGACTCGGAATAGAAGCTTGTTTCAGCGAACAGCGAAATGGACTTTGAGAGGTTGAATTCCAGCCCGAGGACAGGGGTTACAGCAAACAGCATCTCGTCCCTTTCTTCAGTGTCATAGTCTGTCTGCTGAAAGGTGTCGTTGTCATACTGCCAGCCGCCCATGCTTTCGCTGAAGAACAGCATGTTCATGCCGACTCCTGCATAAATGTTCAGGATATCATTTTTCCAGCCGAACAGCTTTTCTGAAGACAGATATAACTTCGGAACCAGTTTAAGGAATATCACCTGCAGTTCGTAATTTATTCCGTAGTCCGTTTCCGTATCAGCAGGGCTGTCGTTAAGGTCAACGCTTCCTGCCGGCGTGTATTCTAATACGTTATGGTGGCCGAACTGTATGTCAAACCCCATCTGGGTCCAGCGTATCATTTTCGAACCCTGCTTGTATGAAAACAGAACAGCAAAGCCGGAGGCTGCTTCCTCTGCAAAGTCTTTTTCGTCTATAAGTTTTGAACGGCCCAGGAATGAGTCGTACATGAGATGCCGGGTGTGAGCCGTATAAATTCCGCCGGCTGAGGCAAAGCCCACGCCCAGGCGCGCGGCGCTTACAGCTTTTCCGGAAAACTTTTTGGAATAGACTATGGCGCTGCTTTCCACATCAACCAGCTTGAGATTAAGCGTCAGGTGGTCTTCCGAAAATTCCACCGAGCCGAAGAAAAACCCCTGAACGCCCACGACTTGCCCTATTTTTACCATCTCAGCTGTGCTGACAAGGCCGCTCTGGGAGAGTTTCTGCTCTTCTATCAGATAGTTGAGGGCTTGTCTGTCAATGACCGAAAAGCGGCCGCTTTCCAGAAGAACGCTTATCAGCTGATCCTGAAAGTTGGCCGAGTTTACTTTTTTTGTCTTGTCGGGCTCAATGGAGTAGATGGCGACCCGTTGCAGGTTTTCCGGCACGTTTTCAAGCGATGCGGGAACCTTGCTCAACGCGTCTTCAATCATCTCGTCGATAAGCTCTGCGTCCGCGAGGCCGGCGCAAAAGAAAAGAGCCGCAGCGGAAAGACAGTATTTTTTCATGAGTTTGGTCATCAATTTAACCTCCGTACATTTTTTCGATAGCTAACTTTATCACTTATTTTACCCTGCATTTTTTTGGGGTATACACAAGCTCATTCAAAAGAGCGCCTCCCCTCAAGCGCTTCTTTCAGCGTGTGGGGATTGACATAAATTATTTCGGAACCTTCGGAAAGACCGTGAGCGGGATGACTGATTTTTATATTGCCGAAACGACGCGTAATTTCATTGTATATGTATCTGGCCGTAGCGATACCTTTCCGGTTGAGATTCATCGCCAGAACAACCTCTTTCACTGCTCCCCCCTCCAGTCTTTTAAAGAGGGAATCCATGTTCAGGTTTTCCGGAAGAATTTTGTTGAGAGGGTCTATCCTTCCCCCGAGAATGTGATACTTTCCGTTAAAACCGGCATCTTCAAGCACCGCCAAATCCATCACTTCTTCCACAACACAGATCAGAGAGGCGTCTCTGCTCTCGTCCGAGCAGATATCACAGATTTCGTCCGATGAATAATTGCCGCAGACAGAACACACTTTAATAGAGCCTTCTGCATCACTCAATTCGTTGAGCAGTTTTTTTCTTGCGTCTGCGGGAAGTTTGATAAAATCCGAGGCCAATTTGGCCGCATATTTCGGAGTAACGGAAGGGAGTGTGTAAAAGGCTTCTTTCAGCCTTTCCATGCAAAAATAAAAACTACTCATCTTCCCTGCCTTCCAGGGCTCCTCCGGCAAGTTTATGCATATTAGCTATAACAGGCTCTTCCATTTCAAGCTGCCTGGCTTCCGTTATTTTTTTTTCGGGGGAAACGTTTTCGGTTTTTTCAGGCATAACAATGGTCACGTCTATGGTCACGCCTTTATGGCCGTGGCTCGCCAGCGCCTCTTCCATAATTTCACTGTTGGCGAGAAGGCGTTTCGCCTGCGCCTCTTTTTCGCCGGAAAAAAGACAACAGAGTTTGCTGCCGTCAACACGAATCTCATCGGCAAATTCAAAGAGTTTTCCGGCGGCGCCGCATTCCCTCTTAAGCAGATCCGTCAGGACAACGGCTCTGTCCGCGGATGAGGTGGCCGGAGAAGCCGCCTCCCCAGAAGACCTTTGCGGCCTTTTCCCGATTTTGGCGGCAGGACGTGAAGAATCAATTTCCGCACGCCCGGCAGAGCGAACGGTCTCCGGCGGCAACCGCTCTTCGTTACCGCTTTCGGCAAGTGAAATAACTTCATCTATGGGTATAAAGTCCGAAGTGATTTTGTAAAAAGCCAGCTCCAGCAAAATTTTCGGGTATTCCGACCATTTCATTTTCTGTTCAGCGGCGCACAAACTCTCAAGCATCCAGTAAACACGGTCAGGGTTTTTAAATCCACCGGCCGGATTGCCGCTTAAAACATCCGCCAGAATTCCCCGGAAAGCCGTTATCAGCTGCCTGACAAACTGCTGAAGGCTAAAGCCCTTGCTGTAAATATCGCCTATCAAAGCAAAGGCCGCCTTTGTGTCCTTCAAAGATATAGCAACAAGAGTCTCCTTGATTTTTGCGCTCGCGACAAGACCAAGAATGAATTCCACATTCTCTCTCTCTATTTGCCTTCCCTGCGCCGAGGAAATAACCTGCTCAAGAATACTCTCTGCGTCTCTTATAGAACCGGCAGCCTCTTCACACATCGCGTCCAGGGCTCCGTCCGAAACAAGCACTTTTTCGCTGACGCATATTTTTCGAAGAACGCCTTTCACATCATCGGAATTCACAAGACTGAATTTAAAATGCTGACATCTTGAAAGAATGGTGACCGGAAGTTTTTCCGGCTCCGTCGTGGCCAGAACAAAAATAATATACGGCGGCGGCTCCTCAAGCGTTTTCAAAAACGCGTTGAAAGCGGGTGGTGTTATCTGATGCGCCTCATCAATCACATAAACCTTGAAGCGGGATGAAGACGGAGCAAAAGCGGCGTTCTCCCGCAGCTCCCTCATATCCTCAATACCCCTGTTGGACGCGGCATCAATTTCTATTATATCCATTGAACTTCCCGCCTGTATAGCCTTACACGAATCACATTTGTTGCAGGGTTCGGCAGAAGGATACTCGGCGCAGTTAACCGCCTTGGCAAGAATACGCGCGGCCGTGGTCTTCCCGACGCCCCTGGGTCCCGAAAAAACATAAGCATGGGCGAGTTTTTCTTTGACTATGGCGTTTCCGAGCGTCACCGTCACCTGGCCCTGACCTATAATTTCAGAAAATTTCGCCGGCCTGTATTTTCTTGCAATGACTAAATGAGACATGGTTTATTCTAATTTAATTGAAAAACGATGTCAAAAATCATCTTTCTTTTTTCCTCATTTCCGAAGGCAGACGCACAGGCTTCATGTCTTTGCCCACACACACAAGCAGAGTCATCCCTCTGACGACAGATCGCTGCGAACGCTTTTCCTTTATCTCATAAAACAGTTCTATAGACGCGCCTGTTAATTTACCGGGCTTCACATCCACAATAATTGTTTCGCCGTAGCGGGCGGGGCTCACATAATCTATTTCGGCGCGCCGGACGACAAAAAAAATCCCGCGCTCCATGAGCTCACCGATATTAACGCCCCTCTCCCTCAAAAACTCCGTACGGGCTCGCTCAAAGTAAGTCAGATAGTTCGCGTAATAAACAACCCCGCCGCAATCCGTGTCCTGATAATAGATTTTAATTTCCATAAATTCTCCCCGAAGTATAAAAAATGCCCCGCGAAATTACAAACTCACCGTCAAACCCGCGCCCGCCCGCAAAAAAATATTTTTCCTACGCAAACTGCCCGCGGGCCGTTTGTTTGAAAAAGTCATAGCTTTTAAGAGGCCGGCCTATAAAATTCTGTATAAAATTCATTTCTCTTTTCAGCAGTTTTGCCAATTCATCCGGTGAACTTCCCGCAAGGAACTCTTCAAAATTTTTATCCAGCGCGGCCATAATCATTTTATCCGAAAAATTAAGAAACCCGCCCCGATAGATGAGCCGTGCCAGATACGCATACATTTTCCTGCCGCCGAACGGCCTCAGGCACCAGATGAGCCACCTGAACAGCCCCGGATCCGGATCAGTCAGCGGCACAAGTTCGCTGGTGGCGTCAAGGATAAGTTCCCTGACGGCAAAATCCATAATATTTTTTTCCGGGGGCTGATAAATCATTTCCCAACCCGTTACTGTATAAGAAGTCCCCCTCTGCAAAAAACTTAGTTCAAGAATATTGCCGCCCTCAAAAACCCCGGCCCAGTGGCTGGCCGGTTTTCCATAGCCGGTAACGAAGCTGACAACCTTACCGTATTTTTCGGTAAAAACCGCCACTCTGTTTTTGTTATCGCAGATATGCCTGTTATCCAGGATAACGCCCTTTGATTTCGCAATTCGAATCATGCCCTGGGAATACGGACCCTTACCTTTTTAATTTTTTGCCGGTCGGCGCTTTCCACTTCAAGCACAACGCCGTCTATTTCCACCGCCTCGCCTTTACGCGGCACATAATCAAGCTGTTTCAGGATAAGACCTCCGATGGATTCCGCTGGCTCTTCCGGAAGAGAAAGAAAGAGCTTATCGTTAACCCTGTCCACATCTTCCGAAGCCGGAACAATATAAGAACCGTCTTTTTCTTTTTTGTACAGAACTTCTTTGTCAAATTCGTCAAAAATATCGCCGGTTATCTCCTCCAGCACATCTTCCAATGTAATAAGGCCCGTGACTTTTCCGTATTCATCCACAACCATGGAAAGATGCTGCCGGCCCTTGGTAAAATTCTTGAGCAGCGTTTTTACAGGAGCCGTTTCGGGCACAAAGGACGGCGGCCTCATTATATCCTGCACGATCAGCAGCGTCCCCATATTGAGAACGCCCAATATATCCTTGGTGTATATCACCCCGACAATATTATCCAGCGACCCCGAATAAACCGGTATGCGGGAATGACCGCTCTTGACCAATTTCCGGAAAATTACGGCCGTCCCGCGATTTATATCCACGGCGTCTATCTCCACTTCCGGCACCATAACCTGCCTCACCTCTTTTTCCGGAAATTCCAGAATACCCTTTAACATCGTTTTTTCCTCATGGCTTATTTTTCCCGACACATAGGCCAGCTCCGAAGCTTCCGCGAAATCCTGGGAACTTGTCCGCGGCAGAGTTTTGGAAAGTTTCACACCCAGCATTTTGGACAAAAACCCGCTGGCCGCAAAAAGCAGTGCGGACAAAGGGGTGAGAAAGAAAATAATTTTCGGCAAAAAAGGCAAAACCACTCTGGAAAACTTTCCGGGATCTTTTCCCGCAAGCGTCTTGGGCAAAATTTCACCGATCATAACGACAAGCACAAATAGAACGCCGGTGGCGGCAAAAGCGATTTTCCCCGCGGAAAAATTAAAACTGGACGAAAGATCTCTCGCAATAAGCTGCGTCAGCACGCTGGACACAACAACAGCCAGCGCGTTGCCTATGAGTATGGCTGTCAGTGTCCGGTGGGGCTGATCCAGAAATTTTTTAAGCGCGGCCGCGGCAGAGGAAGGCCCGTTTAAAATGTTTTTTTTCTGGAAAGGGGAAAGACAGCATATCGCCGTCTCGGTGCCGGCAAAATAAATCATGAACAGAAAACTGATTGTCAAACAAATTATCATTTTGCCGAGCCCCATCTCTTCAAGTCATATTCGTCCAGAATATCACCGAAAATCTCCTCCAGAAGATCTTCCATTGTGACAATTCCCTCAACATCGCCCACAGCATCCGGCACAAGAGCGATGTGTACCCGTTTGTTTACAAGTTGCCTGTAGGCGCTCAGCACCGTGACACCGCCATCTATGAACAACGGTCTGTGGGCGCACTGTTTTATGTTGATTGTTCCTTTAAGAATCAGCTCTTTTACGATTTCACGCGCATAAATAATACCGACTATATTTTTCAAAGATCCGTAATAAACAGGAAAACGCGATATCCCGGAATCTATTATCTGCTCTTCTATAGCCTCAGCGGACAAATTGAGATCAAGCCCCACAATCTTTGAACGCGATGTCATAACTTCCGAAAGTTTTTTCTGATTAAGAGAGAGCACCTTGTTTATAATCTTAGCAGAACTTTCTTTATCATCAAGATTTTCCGAAAGCTCCCCAATATCGCCGCGGCTTATGCGCAAATCAGGAGATTCCGCAAAACCGCCCAGGAAAAGTTTTGAAAAATAAAAAGTAAAACCGGTGAGCGGGCGGAAAAAAAAAGATACAAAATTAAGAAATCCTCCGAAAGCTTCGCTGACTTTCCGGGGATAAGTCGTGGCTATATTCTTCGGCATTATCTCCCCAAAGAAAAGAAGGAGCGCCGAGGTGATAACAAGAGCGGCGAACGAAGCCAAGATATCTGAAAAACCCCGCGATAAAAACCCGTTTATTATGATATATGACAGGATCGAACTGAACGCTATGTTAACAAAATTATTTCCTATGAGTATTGTTGAAAGCACCGAGCCTGGCCTTGACAGCCAGTCGCTGAAAACCCGCCGCTTCGTCTGATTAAAAAGAGACTTCACACGCGCGCGGTTGAGAGTGGCCAAAGAAGTTTCCATTGACGAAAACACGCCTGAAAAAACAAGCAGCGCGGCTATCAGTAAAAAAGAGAGAATCATCTTTCCAGTTTTGCGACCAAGGCATCCCCGGCATCAAGCATTTTCTTTTTAGCCGCGGAAGAGTCGTCTCTCATACCGGATAAATGAAGCAGCCCGTGCGCTATTAAAATCCTGAGTTCCGCTCCGACGCTGTGCCCGAAACGCGGAGCGGCTTTCCGCGCCGCCGGCAGGCACACATAAACTTCACAGAGTTTTTCCGGACACGGATAACCGGCCGCGGAAAGGTTAAAAGCTATAACATCCGTTATTCCGGTTTTTGAAAAAAAGCGGCTGTTTAATTCCCTTATACGCCTCACCCCTGTTAATATGATATTAACAGAGGTCTGTAAATTCAAATTTTTAACCGCGCGTGATGAAAAGTTTTTCAGCTTTTGTGTGTTCAATCCGTTGGCCGGCACCTCATTAAAAAATTCCACACGAAACATCTACTGCTGTTTTTCCGCAACCGGCTTATCCGCATCGGAATAATCAAGCCTTATGTGATGTATTGAAATAAGAGTTTTTGTAAAAACATCCCCTATTTTTTGAATATTTTTCAGCGTTATCGGACATTCATTGAGCTGCCCTCCGGCAAAATAACTGTTTATGATTTTATGAACGGTGTCTTTGATTTTTTCATAACTCGGTTCCTCTATAGCGCGGCAAGCCGCCTCAACGCTGTCGGCAAGCATAACTATGGCCGTCTCTCTGGTCTGGGGAAGAGGCCCGGGATATTTATAAACCGTTTCATCTCTCGCGCCGCCCGAAACAGCGGCTTTTCTGAAAAAATACTGCACTATGGTCGTGCCGTGATGCTGAGCTATAAAATCAAGAATGCACTCGTCCACACCGGCTTCGGCGGCAAGCTTAACACCCTCTTTAACGTGCGAAAGTATCACAAGGGCGCTCATTTCGGGCTTCAGCTTTTCATGAATATTCCCTTCTATCTGATTTTCTATAAAATACTGCGCCTTACCGATTTTACCCACATCATGATAATAAGCGCCCACACGCGCCAGCAGACTGTTGCATTTTATCGCTGAGGCCGCAGCCTCGGAAAGCGCGGCCACCATCAAGCTGTGATGATATGTCCCGGGAGCGGCAATCATCAGCTTCTTCAGCAGCGGGTGATTAAAATCCCCGAGCTCTATCAGCCGGACATCCGAAGTAAGATTGAACACCCACTCAAAAAGGGGAAAAAAACTCATAATAAAAACAGAAGTCACCGCCGCCACAAGGAAGGGCGCCCTGATACCGTCATAGACAAAACTGCCTCCGTATATTCCCATCAGTTTCAACGCAATATTAGCCGCGAGCAGAAAGATGAATATAGACAAACCGTTTAAAAAAATATCGGAACGTTTTATTATTCTCCGGGGAAAAGCTATTGCCCCCATCGCGCCCACAAAAGAAATAAAAAACACCTCAAAGTTCCCGAGATAAATAAACGACACGATTAAGCTTATAAGCAGCGCCGCTTTTTCCGCCGCCCGGCGGGAAACAAGGAAATTGAGAAGACTTGCGGCAGCCGGAGTAAAGACAAAATACATGCTTATTTCTTTTGATTTCGCTATCTGGGTCATCAGCACGGCCGCGACAACAATAAGCACTGATAAAAGGATCTCGGACGGTCTCATTTCCTTTTCCTTTTTCACAAAAGAAACAGCCGCGTATATCCAAAGGATGGTAAAAATCCCCGAACCGGCGACAATGCTTTTTTCAAAACCGAATTCCGCCGCAAGAGCGGTCAGCAAACTCAACGAAATCATAAGACCGACCGGCCACATGGGAAAAGGAATATCTTTTTTCAGAACATTTTTCCGGCCTGACGACTTGTCCAGTTTTTCCGACCATCTCCTGAAAGTCTGCGAGAAAAAAGATTTTAATCTGCCCATTGTTTTTTATCCTCTTATTTTGAGGCGGCCCCGTAGGCCGCCACTATCTTTTTCACAAGCGGGTGCCTGACAACGTCTCTTTTTCCGAATTTAATAAATTTTATTCCCCTGATTCCGGCAAGAACATCCATGGCATTGACAAAACCCGACTTTACGCCCCTTTCAAGATCGATCTGCGTTTCATCACCGTTTATACACACCGCGCTCTTAGGGCCGAGCCTGGTCAGGATCATTTTCATCTGAAGACTGGTTGTATTCTGAGCCTCATCCAGAATAACAAAAGCATCATCCAAAGTTCTCCCTCTCATATAAGCCAGAGGAACAATCTCTATAACCCCGCTAGCCTTCTGCCGGCTGAATGCCCTCCCTCCGGCAAGCGAAATAAAAGCGCTGTTGAGCGGCGCAAGATAGGGATTCACTTTTTCCTCAAAGTCCCCGGGAAGGTAGCCCAGCCTTTCACCGGCTTCAACAATGGGCCGCGAAAGTATAATTTTGGAAAAACGGCCTTCCTGAAGAAATTTGAGAGCACATGAAACAGCCAGAAAGGTTTTTCCCGTACCGGCAGGGCCAGACGCAATGGTCACCGGGTTTTTTATCATCGATGCCACATATTTTTTCTGCGCGGGAGAGGCTGGGATTATTTCACGGCCGTTGTGGGCGGTGTAGAGCGCACCGGATGACATCCCGGTTTTGCGGACAGGACGCCGGACGGAAAGAACCCCTCCCCTCCGGAGATTATCAATTTCCTTTGCGGCGCCCGCGAGATCAGCTGCCCGGCCTTTCAGCACCAGAGTGTTTGCTCTGACACTCACTTCAACATCAAACACTTCATTTATCTTCTTGATATTGCTGTCATAGGGACCGAATATATCAGCTAATTCTCCCTGGTTTTTTATGTGAATAATTTTTGTTATCAAATTTTCAACGCGGAATTTTAAAAACCTGACCCTTGTAGATAACATCCGGATCTTTTATTTTATCCCTGTTCGCCATATATATTTTTTTCCACTGCCAGGGATCATTATAAATCCCGCTCTGCTTGGCTATGTTCCACAGACAATCCCGTGTTTCAAACCAGCTCCTGACGGTGTAAGAGCCCGCGCGTTTGGCACCAAATTCTTTTTTGGCCGCTTCCAGCGCCTTCTCTCTGGCATCACGCATATCATCCAACGCCTTTTTAGCCAGGGAATACGACGCATCCGCTTTTTCCTTTGACAAAAGATAATCCCTTCCTTCCAGGGCTTTCTTCGACTCACCCAAAAGATTTTCTGCCGCCGCGACAGGCACTTCTTCCTCCGCGCACACGGCAATCATTTTTTCCGCCCGGACCATGGCGTCCCTGGCGTTGAGCCTGGCTTCTTCTTCGGCTGTCAGAGCCTTCTTTCCACCACAGGCGGCTAAAAATCCGCAAATAGCAAATATCATAATTCTTTTCATAACTCTCCTCGTTTCATTACACCCGGCGATTCTCCGCTTCCTGCTGAATTTTACCAATAAGCCGGCCTTACGGTCAATAGCTAAATAAGCTGAAATTATTACGGCCCCTTTACCGGCAAATGGAAAAAAATATAGTGATTTCATCTCAATGAACTGAAGTTTTACCATAAGAGCATTTATAAAGCAGGCACGGCAGAAGTATCCAGAGCTGTAAGTCTGCCGCTGCAAGTCTGCCGTGGCAGATGGCGTGCGGGCCATATGAGTGAGGGGTTTTGCCTCGTTCCCGCGAAGCTGAGCCCTGCGAAGTCCGCCTATGGCGGGCGAATAGGCAGCTGAAAGTCCGCCTGGGAGGACGAACCGCATACGTGAGCGTCCGTCTACGGATACTTCTGTCGTGATTGCTTATGGCAAAACTTCAGTCAATGAACACTCAAATTTCTTAAAATCAGAAAATTTGTTAAAATAACAAAAGCAATGGCAATAAAAATAAAAACAGATTTCCCGGATATCCTGTCCGCATTAAATTCAGCGGAACGAAAGATTATCAAAACCATTTCAAAGCTGGCCGGGCATCGCGGAGAACGCGTCTATATCGTCGGGGGATTTGCGCGCGATATACTGCTGGGTTTTCCGAACTTTGACATAGACTGCGTGGTGGAGGGTGACGCCTGCGAGCTCGCCGGAGAACTCGCAAAGCGTATTAACGGCGCCAGAGTATCCCTGAATAAAAAATTTCACACTGCCAAAATAAAAAAAGGCAGGCTGACAATTGACATCGCATCCGCAAGAGAAGAAAAATACGCCGCGGCCGGAGAGCTGCCCAGCATCAGGTATTCCACTATAAAGCGGGACGCGGCACGGAGGGATTTCACAATAAACGCGATTTACCTTTCAATCAATCGCGCAGATTTCGGAAAGTTATCCTGCAAAAAATCCCACCTTTCCGACCTGAAGAAAGGGCTGATCCGTGTTTTTCACGAGAACAGCTTTGAGGACGACCCCACGCGCATATTCAGGGCAGTGAGATTTGCCGGAAGATTCGGTTTTCGCATAGAGCCTTTCACAAAACGGTGTATGCAAAAAGCTCTGAGAAACGGAATGCTCAAAAAAATATCATCCTTCCGCGCAAAAAGGGAACTGATGCTCATTCTTAACGAAGCAAACGCCCCCGAGGCCATGGAAAAAGCTTTTGCCGCCGGTCTTGCCGGAGCCGTTCTGCCGGGAATAAAAAAAACGGCCGTCAAGGATTTGAAGACGGCGCGCCTCATATGGCTGGATTTCTTCATTTATCTGCAGGAAAAATTTGACATCCCTTTCTACATGCTTCTGGCGCTGCTTAAAGATTTGCCGCTTGTAAAACGAAAAAATATTGCCCGCAATCTCGGACTCACGAAAAAAGACAGCTCCGCCATCCTCTTTTCCGGGAAACGCCTGAACAGAATACTGCGCCTGATCACCGTCAACGATCCCGTATGGCGGGTTGAAGCGGATGAACTGCGGCACGAGCAGCTGCTCCTCCTCGTTCTACTGGCCGAGTCTAAGAATCCCGGGGCCGGGGCAAAAACGGAAAAACGCGTCATGGATTATATTCTGCACCTGAAAAGAAAAAAACCTTTTCACACAAGTCTGGAGCTCATAAGAATGGGTTTTCCCAACGAACAGTTGGGCCAACTCGCAAAAGAAATCACGAAACATCGGAGGGGAGGAAAAATTCTTTCAAAATCCCAGGAATACGGTTTCCTTGTAAGTAAGCTGGAAAAGTGTTAAAATTCTCTCGTACAATTGTTCTGCCATGTTAGGGAAGATCCGGTTTTTACAGCCGGACGGAGGATATAAGATGAAAAAAATACTTTTGGCACTGGCTCTTTGCTCTTCTGTTTACGCGCAGGAAGCTTTTATTATGAAAACTTCAGGAAAGGCTTATCTTAACAGCGGTGGAATATGGCAAGCCGTTAAAAAAGATATGCTTGTTACCGCCGGGAACTCAATAACAACGGAAAACGGCGCGTCGGTCACTCTCAGATTGTCCGATGGCCACACCATAGAAATCAGGGGAGACTCCATATTTTCACTCGGGGAGAACAGCGAAAACCTGAAAGAGATGGACATCTGGCTCGGGAGACTTTTAGCAAAAGTGGAGAAACTCCCGCCGGGCAGGAAATTCACTGTCAGAACCCCGGCGGCCGTGTGCGCGGTCAGGGGCACAAAATTCACGGTGGATGTCAACGAAGATAAAAAAACCGATGTATATGTGGACAAGGGCATTGTCGGAGTTATGGATTCATCCGGCGCCGGAGAGGAAATTTTTGTCAAAAAGGGCATGATGTCTTCGGTTGAACAGGGCGGCCCGGCTTCAAAACCGGTCAAAAAGAAAGCCCCTTCCAGAAAAACCGCGAAAAAGGCAAAAAAAGAAAAACGTGAAAAAGCGCGCCGGGAATCACGGCCGCGCGCTGAAATAGAAAGTTTCGGCAAAGACGCCCCGGCAGCGGAACCCGTGACCAAAGCCGCCCGAAGAGCCCCTTCTTCTTCCGGCATGATGGACATGAACGGCTCCATTGGCGCGGTTGCTCTCACACGCGACGGGGTGACAAAAGTTTATTACGAATTCAGCATGTTTCCGGAACTGACCTTCGGGAAACTCGGCATCGGGCTGGAACTCGTCGTGCATTTTGATGAAAATAACCAAATTCTTAAAGATGAGTGGAAAAAAGAAAAATACCCCGAAAAAATAGATTACATACGCTGGGGACACAAGCATCAGGATCCATTTTATTTTCTTATAGGAAGGTTCAGAAGACCTGTTTCTATAGGTCACGGTTTCATAGTGAACAGCTATTCAAACATGGCCCGTTATCCCAATGTCAAAAAGATAGGCCTTGAATTTGATTTGGATATGAACAAATGGGGTCTTGAAGCCATGACAGACGATGTGACAAGAGCCGATATCATAGGCGGCCGGTTTTATATGAGACCTCTTTTAGAAACAGGTATCCCCCTCATCAGAAATCTGAAAATTGCGGCATCCGCGGGCACGGACAGAGACCCCGACGCTGTCAGCGACACCAAAGACGATGCCGTGACCGTGATAGGCGCTGATGCGGAATTGCCACTCTTCAGTTTTAAATATTTCAAGACTTCCATATACGGAGATGTGGCCAAAATGCGGCTCGGTGACAAATACAAAAATGATAATTACATAACAGGTATATCTACAACAATAACGGACGGAGGAACAGGTAAGAGCGCGGGATTGAGCGGAAAACTCTTCTTCCTCAATTTCCGGGGTGAGTACCGCATTATAGAAGACAACTTCATCCCCGGCTATTTCGACGGTCATTACGACCTTGACCGCTGGATGAGATTCTCTGTCACAGATTCGTCAACGACCAAAGCCGTGCGGCAGCTTTGGGGAAGAACGAAAGACCCCGTAAAAGTCGGGCCCTACATAGAAGCGTGGTTCTCATTTTTCAGGGTAATAGATTTCAGGGCGTCTTACGAAAATTACAACACCGTCGGAGACAACGACCCCTTTTATCCGCACCTGATAGCCTCGGCAACAATGGCAAAACTGCCAATGCTTGACAACTACACGCTGGAGGCGGACTATGATAAAAAAGGCGCGCGCACATGGAACGATATAAAAAAAGTGGATGAAAACGCTATATTGGCAGTAAAAGTGGGTTACCGGGTCGCGCCAAACGTGACAATGCTGATCGTCAGCCGGCGAAACTACGACAGCGCAGGCAATCCGACCAAGTCGATGACAGCCGAAACGCGGATTCGTTTCTGACATCGCAAAACTGGAGGTAAAACATGCAATCAATAATTCTTGCCGGGGGATTCGGCACCAGGCTGAGGCCGCTGACCATAGCCAAACCTAAACCAATGATAGATGTGGCCAACGCCCCAATAATGGAGCACGTTATCAACCTGCTGAAAAAAAACAACAGCAAAAACATCACCTCTCTTCTCTATTATCAGCCTGACATAATAAAAAATTATTTTGCCAACGGAAAAAAATTCGGGATAAAAATGGACTATGTCAAAACAAACGCCGATCTGGGAACGGCAGGAGCCGCGGGCACATGCCGCGGAAAAATGAAAGACACTTTTATGGTGACAAGCGGTGATGTCATCTGCGATTTTGATCTCAAAAAAGCCGTGGCGTTTCACAAAAAAAGGAAGGCTCTGGCGACAATCATCCTCACACACGTGGAAGACCCTCTCCAATACGGAATCGTTATTACAAAAAAAGACGGCAGAATATCAAGTTTTCTTGAAAAACCGACGTGGGGAGAGGTTTTTTCGGACACCATAAACACCGGCACATATATTTTTGAACCCGAAATATTCAAATACCTGCCGGAGGGCCGTGAAATGGATTTTTCCAAAAATCTGTTCCCCGCTCTTCTTGAAAACAAAGAAAGGCTTTTCGGATACATCTGCCCCGGTTACTGGAAAGATGTCGGCAATCTGGGAGAATACCTCAACAGTCATTATGACACGATGGCGGAAAAAATAAAACTCGGCATAAAAGCGCGAAAAAAAATCAGAAACGGTTTCCCTGTCTGGGCGGGAAAAAACACCGTTATCCCGGAGAAAATAAAATTTGACGGCCCCGCCATATTCGGAGATAACGTCACAATTGGGGATTACGCCACAATTGGTGATTCATGTTTCGGGAACGGCTGCCGTATAGGCAAATACTCCAAAATCTCCAGAAGTGTTTTGCAGGAAGACTCCAAATGCGGGCACCACTGTGACATAAAAGAGACAATCGTGGGTTTCGGAACAAATGTCTCGGACAATGTAAAAACCTCACCGGGGGCCGTCGTGGGAAACGACTGCGACATAGGTTCCGGAGCAACACTGAAAGCGCACATAAAAGTGTGGCCGCAGAAAACCGTTGAGGCGGGCGCTTTTGTAAACAGTTCCGTGATCTGGTCGGACCGATTTTCCAAAAACCTTTTTGGAAACCACGGCATAAACGGACTGGCGAACATTGAGATCACCCCCGAATTTGCCACACGCCTCGGCGCCGCTTTAGGAGATAAAATCGGGAAAGGCAAATATGTTCTGACATCCCGTGATGCAAATCAGAATTCAAGAATGATAAAAAGATCTATCATTGCGGGGCTGATATCCACGGGTGTGAAAGTCGGGGATCTGCGAACCATGCCCATCCCCGTCGTGAGATACGAAAGCGGTAAAGAGGGGGAATCCGGCGGTATCCATGTGCGCATGTCGCCCTTTGATTCGCGCATAATAGACATACTGTTTTTCGACGAGAGCGGCTGCGAAATATCGCCGGCAAAACAGAAAGCCATAGAACAGACCTTTTTCAAAGACGACATAACCCGCGCCGGCATCGACGAGGTGGGGGAGATAATGCTTCCGCCGCGGGCGTCCGAGTATTACAGAGAAGGTTTTTTAAGCAACCTGGACGAAACAGCCATAAGAAAAAAAAGCCCCAGAATAGTTTGTGATTACGCATTCTCCCCGGCATCTCTGATTTTCCCGTCTATTCTCGGCAGATTAAAAATAGAAACCATTTCTTTAAACGGAGTTCTTCATCCCCAGCGAACGAGCAAAACACACAAAGAATTCATCCAGTCTCTTGAGACCGTAGCCAATGTCGTCAAATCCGTGAAAGCCGATCTGGGCGTCATGTTTGACGTGGGAGGAGAAAAAATATTCATCATAGACGGGAAAGGCAACAGGATCCATTCACAAAAAGCCATGCTCGCTGTTTTGTCTCTCCTCGGAATGGCAAAAAAGAAAGGCAGCATATGCCTGCCCGTTAACTGCACCGTGCAGGCTAAAAAGATTGCTAAAAAATACGGATTGGCCGTCACAGCGTCCGGAGCAACGCCGCAAAGGATTATGGATACGTGCAAAGAAAAAGATATCGTCTTCGGCGCCGACGGAAAAGGCGGTTTTATTTTCCCTGAGTTTCAGCCGAGTTTTGATGGAATGTTCAGTATCTGTAAAATTATTGAATTGTGCTCGGTGCTCGGGGTAAACCTGTCGGACATCACTTCAAAAATCAAGGATCCTGAAATCTCCGGCAGATCAATTTACTGCCCATGGGAGAAAAAGGGTTTGCTGATGAGAAAACTTTCAGATGCTTTCCCCGCCGCAAAAACAGAACTTGTGGACGGAATCAAGTTAATAGAAAAAAAATCGTGGATACTGTTCATGCCCAGCTCCGACAAAGCAAGTTTCAACCTATCCTGTGAAGCCCCCACAAAAAGAGAAGCCCGGAAAATTATTGCAAGACACGCTGAGAAAATAAAGAAATGGCTTAAATAAATCTTGGCGGCTATTCTCTTCCTGCTGATACCGCTTGTCCTGAATCCCTTCGGATTAGATCCATACCTTATAAAAACAACGCTGGCCGTTGCCGTCACAAGCACGGCGGCAGTGAAAATATTACTCCAGCGGAAAAGAACCCACACGGGGAAACTTACCGGGCCGCTGAGCGTTTTTGTTTTTATAACTATTCTCTCCGTCGCCGCCAGCGCAAACGTCAGCGTATCGCTGCTTAAATTATCCGCCACCACGCCGCTTTTTCTGCTCTACTTCCTGCTTGACTCATCCGCGCGGAATAAAGCCCTGAAGTTCTTAGCTTTTACCGTGATTGCCGTGTGCGTAATAGGGATAGCACAAAAAATATCTTTTGGGGCAGCTGTTTCATCCAACCCTTTTTCGGGGCGAATATACTCCACCCTCGGCAATCCCAATTTCCTGTCCAGCTTTCTCCTTATAAGCTTCCCTTTTTTCGCCGCCTGGACAGATAAACGAAACCTGGGCTACTTAACTATTCTGCCATATATATGCATACTCTTAACGCAAACTGCCGGAAGCATCCTCTCTCTTCTTGTCATTCTCGGACTGTTCTTCGTCCGGGGCGGCAAAAAAAAGAGACTGTCCTTACCCGGGATTCTTTTTCCCATTCACCTGATAATCATTCTCTGCGTCCTTATAGCAGGCGGCTCTTCTTCCAAAACGATGTCGGCCAAAAAACGATTTTTTAAATGGCGCGCGGGTCTGCAAATTGTCAAAACGCGGCCGCTTCTCGGAACAGGATGGGGCGGAGTCAAAACGAATTTCGCACTGTATCAGAACAGCATAAAAAGAGACTTCAACCTCAAATCAACTTCCGAAAGCAAAATACACAACGACTACATACAGATAATGGCCGAAAGCGGCATAACCGGGTTCATATCATTCGGGGCCCTTCTGCTTTCAGCTCTTGTAATTCTGCGAAAAAAGAATTTTTACGCCTTTGCGGCGCTTACCGCTTTTATGCTTGATTCTGTCACAAATTTTCCCGTCGAGCTCCCATCCTCGCTGATATTTTTTGCGCTCATTCTCTCTTTTGACGGTGCAAAGCACACCGCAAAAATGCTGCCGGCTACAAAAAAATCAACACTGCTGCAGATAGCAATTACCCTTATCTGTTTATTTTTCCTGCTAATTAGCGTCAGAGATTTCGCGAGCGATATCTCAAGAAAACAGGGTTACGACAGCTATGCCGCCGGCGATTTAAAAAAAGCAGAGCGCGCGTGGCTCAGGGCGCACCTGCTCTCTCCGACCTCGGGAAAAACCGCCTACGCCCTCGGAATGCTTTACATAAACGACAAACGTTATAACGAGGCGGTCAGGATGTTCAGAGAATCAATAAAAATACGCAATTACGGAGAGGTTTACAACAATCTCGGCAACGCCCTCTATCTCAGCAACCGGCCTGAAGAGGCTCTGGCGGCCTGGCAGAAAGCCGTAACTCTCGGATGTCCCGGTAGAAAAAACATCCAAAAAAATATCAACCTGCTCAAAAAGACCCCCAATTGACTGAAGTTTTGCCATAAGAGCATTTATAAAGCAGGCACGGCAGAAGTATCCGGAGCTGTAAGTCTGCCGCTGCAAGTCTGCCGTGGCAGATGGCGTGCGGGCCATATGAGTGAGGGGTTTTGCCTCG
>JAYEJT010000168.1:0-6820 GCA_034660675.1 Elusimicrobiota bacterium | reverse complement strand
ACTGTTTTTGACAATCAAGAAGGCGAATATATTTTTCAAAGTAAGGGGATAGAAAAATGAAAAAAATTGCTGAAAAAATAAAAGAGTTAAAGAAAAAAAGAAATGCCGTAATTCTGGTGCATAATTATCAGCTGCCGGAAGTGCAGGACATAGCCGATTTCAGGGGTGATTCCCTGGGTCTGAGCAGAGAAGCGGCGCGAACTTCCGCCGATGTGATCGTTTTTTGCGGCGTGCATTTTATGGCGGAAACGGCGGCCATGCTTTCGCCGGATAAAACGGTGCTGCTGCCGGAAAAAGACGCGGGCTGTCCCATGGCGGATATGATTGACGGTGTCCGGCTCAGGGAACTGAAAAAGAAACATCCCGGGGCGGAGGTTGTCTGTTATGTCAATTCAACGGCGGAGGTGAAGGCCGAATCGGATTACTGCTGTACCTCGGCCAATGCCGTTGATATTTTAAAAAGAATAGAAAATAAAAAAATCATTTTTGTGCCGGATAAGCATCTCGGGAGTTTCGCGGCGAAACAATCGGGAAAGAAAGTGATACTCTACGACGGTTTTTGCCCGGTCCACATGAAGATACTGCCCGTGCACATAGAGAAAGAGAAAGCAGAACACCCCGAAGCCAAAGTGCTGGTCCATCCCGAGTGCAGAACAGATGTCTGCAATATGGCGGATGAGGTGCTGTCCACGTCGGGCATGGAAAAATTCGCAAAGAAAACAGACGTTAAAGAGATGATAATAGGTACGGAAACGGGAATTGTTTACAGGCTTCAAAAAGACAATCCCGGAAAGAAATTTTATCCGGCATGCGAGGAGGCCGTGTGCATAGATATGAAAAAAACAAGCGCTGAAAAAGTTCTTCGTTCCCTTGAAGAAATGAAATACAAAATAAAGGTTGATGAAGACACGGCAAAGGCCGCGCGTAAAGCCATAGACAGAATGGTTTCGGCGGGATAGCCGGTTGCGCGCCGTTTTATTCTGATGCGGAAGAAAAAAATAGCGGTCGCTTTCAGCGGAGGTGTTGATTCCGCTGTTGCTGCCGCTTTGCTCATAGAAAAGGGCTTTGATGTCATAGCTTTAAATATGAATCTTTTCCCGGGCGCCGAGCGGGCTGCGGAAGACGCGCGGGCTGTGGCCGCAAAACTGAACATCCCTTTTTACATTGTGGATTGCGAAAAACAGTTTGAGAAAAAAGTTATAAATTATTTCTGCGATGAGTACTCCCGCGGCAAGACGCCCAATCCCTGCGTTGTGTGCAACAGGGAAATTAAATTCGGAAAACTGCTTGATAAGGCGAAAGAGTTGGGCGCTGATTCTCTGGCCACTGGCCATTACGCACGAGTGGTTTATGATGCTAAAAAAGGAAGGAGTATTCTGAAAAAGGCTGAAGACAAAGACAAAGATCAGTCTTATTTTCTTTTTTCACTCAAACAGGAGCAGTTAAAAAGCATAGTTTTCCCTCTCACGGAAATCACAAAAGCTGAAACCCGCCGTATCGCGAAAAAACTGAATATGAAAATCCACGACAAGAAGGAAAGCCAGGAGATATGTTTTGTCAACGGCAAATATCAGGATTTCATGAAAGCGCGCGGCATTGCCGGCGGATTTCGCCCCGGGGATATAATTGACAGCGACGGGAATATTACCGGAAAACACTATGGTCTTGCGTATTACACGATTGGCCAGAGGAAAGGCATAGGCGCGCACGGGGCGTTGCGTTATGTCACGGAAATAGACGCGAAAAAAAACGCTGTTATCATCGGGTCCGCGGAAGAGCTTATGCACAGAGTTATTGTTGCAGGAAATATCAACTGGATAGACAGGGCAAAATTGACGGTGCCTCTTCGCGCGAAAGTGCGGATCAGATACAAGCACAGCGAACAGAGCGCTTTGATCGAGCCCTCCGCCGGAGGAAAGGCTACCATCACTTTTGACAGACCTCAGCGGTCGCCAGCTCCGGGTCAGGCCGCCGTTTTTTATGACGGTGACACCGTTCTCGGCGGCGGCATCATAGGGACTCCTGAAGCTGGTGCTGATCTGGAATAACTGAATAACTGAAAGCCAGGCACTATACCCCGGTGTATTTCGTTTAAATACAGGGATTTGCTAAAGTAAAATTGATGAAACTCATAAAGATAGCATTCATAGGAACCCACGGTGTGGGAAAGACGACGCTGATGTATCAGTTGGCGGGAAAGCTGAAAATGAAAGGCGCCGATTCCGACGCTCTGCATGAAATAGCCCGTAACTGTCCTTTCGCCGTCAATAAAGACACGACAAAAAACGGACAGAGATGGATTCTTTTTACGCAGATAACCAAGGAGCTCAACTGGCTCGCGGCCAGGCACAGCGAAAAAGGAAAGGGGCTCAAAACTCTCATCTGCGACAGATCTGTTCTGGATAACTACGCTTATTATGTGAATGCCGTTGGGCGGGACTCTGTTATAGAACCGCTGGTCAGGGAATGGGTGGACTCATATGATTACCTGATATACGTTCCCCCGCAGAATAACGGGCAGATAGAGGAAGACGGTTTCAGGGATACGACGCTGGCTTTCCAGCTGAAAATTGACAAGCTCATATTGGATATGTGCGAAGAGTTCGGCGTGAAGCTGGTCAAACTCAACCCCGCGAAGAAAGACCGCTGGCTCCCTGACCTGACGAGACTCTGCCGCAAAATCGTCAGCGCCAAATAAAATTCAAAGGCTTGGAAATTCTGTATAATTCGGGCAACATTGAAAAAAGGGGATTACTGATTAAGACATTAGGAATCATTCCCAATTGAAAAGGAGAAAATTGATATGAGAGCGATTAAAATTATGCCCTGTCTGGACATGAAGGACGGGCGGGTTGTTAAAGGTGTGAATTTTATTAATCTGAAAGATGCGGGCGATCCTGTTGAGAACGCGAAGTTCTATCAGAAGGAAGGCGCCGATGAGCTGGCCATGCTTGACATAGCGGCGACGCTGGAGAACCGTAAAACGAGGTTGGAATGGGTGAAAAACGTTTCATCGGTGATAACCATCCCTCTCACCGTCGGTGGGGGAATTGCTTCAATGAAGGATATAGAAGATGTCCTTGGAGCGGGCGCTTCCAAAGTGTCTATTAACAGCGCCGCGCTCAAAAATCCTGCTCTGATAGAAGAGGCCGCCACAAGGTTCGGTTCGGGTGTCATAACCATAGCCATTGACGGCAAACGGGATGCCGCTATGCCGTCGGGTTTTGATGTGGTTGTGTCGGGCGGGACAAAATCTTTCGGGAAAGATGCTGTCCGGTGGGCTCAAGAATGTCAGCGCCGCGGCGCCGGAACAATATTGCCCACGAGCATGGATGGTGACGGCACCTTGAACGGATACGATATTGATTTTACAAGAAAGATAGCCGATGCCGTGGGGCTTCCTGTTATCGCGTCGGGCGGCGCGGGTAAACTTGAACATTTCTATTCAGCCGTTACCGAAGGGCATGCCGATGTTCTGCTTGCGGCGTCGGTTTTCCATTTTAGAACTTTCAGCATAAAGCAGGTTAAGGAATACCTGGCGTCCAAAGGCATTGAAGTCGCATCGGTATAGAAGAGCCGCTGTAAACCAATAGGAACGGTTCTTATTGATACTGTAAATATCTTCTTGCTTAGCGTCGCCGCTATTGATTATAATGTGATATGAGTTCCGATTTAACATTTATAACAAATGAGAACGGCCGGAATCTGCTGGACAGGTTTAAGGTTCTGATAAAAGACACAAAGGATTTTGACGTCCTTGTGGGTTATTTTTTTACGAGCGGCTTTTACAAACTTTACAAATCGTTTGAGAATACGGAAAAAATACGAATTCTGATAGGTATAGGCACTGACGCCGAAACGGTGAGGCTTGCGGAGGCTCAGAGACAGCAGTCTCTCCAATTTTCACACGCGGAAGTGAAAGAAAAATTTTCAGGCCGTGTGGAATCTGAAATGGATAATTCGGAAGACAGCAAAGTAACGGAAGACGGCGTCCGGAAATTTCTTGAATGGCTTCAATCGGGTAAACTTGAAATAAAAGCGTATCCGTCACAGAATATTCATGCGAAAGTTTACATAATGTCTTTTAAGGAAGACGACAGGGATAATGGCCGGGTAATAACAGGTTCCAGTAACTTCAGCAGAGCCGGGCTCGTGGATAATCTTGAATTCAATGTGGAGTTAAAAAACAGAGCGGATTACGATTACGCAAAAGTCAAGTTTGAGGAATTGTGGGCGGATGCCGTTGATGTGAGCGACAAATACAGGGAAACAATACAGAACAAAACATGGCTGAACGATGAGATTACGCCGTTTGAACTTTATTTGAAATGCCTGTATGAATATTTTAAGGATGATCTGAACCGCCAGGAAGATTTATTTTATAAATATCGTCCCGCTAATTTTAAAAGATTTGAATATCAGGAACAGGCCGTGCTGAACGCGAAGCGGATTCTTGAAGAATACGGCGGGGTTTTTATATCGGATGTTGTGGGCTTGGGAAAAACTTATATTTCCGCTATGCTGGCCTCTCAGCTTGACGGAAGAAATCTTGTGATAGCGCCTCCGGTTTTGATTGATGAAAATAATCCAGGGTCGTGGAAAAACATATTTTCGGATTTCAGGGTGCACTCTGATTTTGAGTCTATCGGCAAGTTGGACGCGTTAATAAAAAGAGGCGTTGAAAAGTATAAAAATATTTTCATTGACGAGGCTCATCGCTTCAGATCCGAAGATAATGTGACTTACGAAAAATTAGCTCAGATATGCAGAGGCAAAAGAATAATTCTCATAACCGCGACACCGTATAATAACACGCCCAAAGATATTTTAAGCCAGATAAAATTATTTCAGAATTCACGTAAAAGCGCTATTCCGAATATGCCGGATTTGGAAAGTTTTTTTTCTAAAATGGCTAAAAAATTAAAAGGGCTGGATAGACAGAGAAACAGGGAAGATTATTTGAAAATAAGCAGACATATAGCAGGAGATGTCAGAGAAAAAGTGCTGAAATATTTAATGGTGCGGCGTACGCGCTCCGAAGTGGAAAAATATTTTGAAAATGATTTAAAAAAACAGAAGTTGAAATTTCCCGATGTCGCTCCTCCCCGTCCGCTGTACTACAAACTGGATGAACAGGAAGATAAAATATTCAACAAAACGATAGCGGTAATAACTAACAAACTTGAATGCGCGAGATATAAGCCGATGCTCTATTATACGGGCGGCGTGTCCCAGCCGGAAAAGATAGGCCAGACGAATATGGGAAAGATAATGAAGATCATCCTGATAAAGCGTCTTGAGAGCAGTTTTTTCGCGTTCAGAAAGAGCATAGACAGATTTATTGTTTCAAATGAGCGTTTTTTGAAAGAGCTGGATAAGGGGTATGTGTATGTCAGCAAAAAACACTCAAACAAAATATACGAGTTTCTTGAGGCTGATAACGATTCGGCGGTGGAGAAACTTATTGACGCGGATAAGGCAGAAAAATATCCCGCAAAAGAATTCAATGAAAATTTGAGAAAAGATCTGGAAAAGGATATAGCCGCGCTTAAAGAGATAAAAGCATTATGGAACGAAGTGCGCCGGGACCCGAAAATTCTGGAGCTTAAACATGCGATAAAAACGAGTCCGGTTTTGAGACATAACAAATTTATTATTTTTACGGAATCAAAAGAAACTGCGGAATACATTGCCGGCTGTCTCGAAGGCCGGCAGGCGCTTCTTTACACAAGCGCTTCTAACGCCAAAATCAGAGAAAAAGTTATATCAAATTTTGACGCGAACGCGAGACGCCCCGAAAATGATTATCGCATACTCATTGCGACTGAGGTGCTGTCCGAGGGAGTGAATCTTCACCGCGCGAACACGGTTATCAATTATGATATTCCGTGGAACCCCACAAGGCTTATGCAGAGAGTGGGGCGAATCAACAGGATAGACACAAAGTTTGATAAGGTTCACACATATAATTTTTTCCCGACCGTACAGGCAAACACGGAGATAAAACTTAAAGAAGCTGCCGAAGCAAAAATTCACACATTCATAACAATGCTGGGCGCTGACGCTTTGCTGTTAACCGAAGGGGAGCCGGTCGGATCGCATGAGCTTTTTGACAGGTTAATGTCTGTGAAAACAATTACGGGAGAAGACGGCGCGGCAAACAGCGAGTTAAAATATCTCAGAATCATAAAGGATTTGAGAGACACAAATCCTGATATGTTTGACAGGATAAAGCGAATTCCTAAAAAATCCCGTACGGCGAGGAAACACAAAGATCAGGGAGGCCGTCTCATTACTTATTTCAAAAAAGGCAAGCTTCATAAATTTTATATGGCAGGCGAAAGCGGGTCGCCGGAAGAGCTGGATTTTGTCACATCCGCCGGAATTATGGAAGTGAGAGCCGATACAAAAAAGGAAAAATTAGGCGGTGATTTCTATGAACTTTTAGATAAAAACAAAGCGGAATTTGAATATGCCACAACCGAAGATTTGCCGCGGATGAAAGGCAAGGGAGGCAGAGACAGCGTGACCCTCATACTGGGGATTCTGAAAGCGGTGAAGGATTACAGAAAATATACCGATGAGCAGGAGAGTTTTCTCCTGAAGGTGATCAGGCGTTTCGGGGAAGGCGCTCTGCCGAAACAGACGGCAAAAACGGTCTACAGGGAATTAAACGCAATCAAAGATGAGCTAACCCCGCTTAAGATTGTTGCGGTTCTCCGGAAAAATATTTCCCCAAAACTGCTCGAAAGCCATTTCGCAGAGAGTTCTGCAGGTACTTCCGGGATTAGAGAAGTGATATTGTCAGAGTATTTGTTAA
>JAYEJT010000167.1:0-7262 GCA_034660675.1 Elusimicrobiota bacterium | reverse complement strand
CAATTGAAGAAGCCCTTGCTAACGCGGTTTACCACAGAAGCTATGAAATGCAAAACACCATTGAAGTAAATGTCAGACAGGATAAAATTGAAATAATAAGTTATCCTGGCCCTCTTCCGCCAATTGATAATAAAATGCTTAAAAGGGAACGCATAGTTGTGAGAAATTACAGAAACCGGAGAATAGGTGATTTTTTAAAAGAATTAAAATTTACCGAAGGCAGATCAACGGGAATACCTAAAATAAGAAAAGCAATGAAATTAAACGGCTCTCCATCGCCGGTTTTTGAAACCGATGCTGACAGCAATTACTTTTTAACTGTATTAACTATTCATAAACTGTCTCAACCTGGGTATCCGCAAGCGCCCCGCAAGCAACCTGTAAGCACAGGGCAAATCACAGGACAAGTTAAGAAAAAGCAGGGATTGCATCTGGGGTCAGCGACCCAGTCAGCGACCCAGTCAGCGACCCAGTCAACCGATCCGGTTATATGCCTCTTGAATACATTACAACAAGGAGAATTCCCTGCCGGGAAACTCCGGGCAAAACTTAAAATTAAACATAGGCCTACTTTCAGGGCGAATTATTTACATCCGGCTATGAAATTGCAGCTGATCGAATACACCATCCCGGATAAACCCAACAGCCGCTTGCAAAAATATCGTCTTACAAAAAAAGGCAAAGAGTATATCCGTATATTCCATAAAAAGCATGAAAAAATATCAGGCATATAAAAGATTCCGGCCTTGAATGGTTTTGGGAAATAAAACAATATGAAAAAAGATAAAGAAACAACAGGCGAAAAAAAAATTGTGATACTGGGGGCAGGGCTTACCGGTTTAACGGCGGCTCATTTTCTTGAGAATCCTGTCAGCGGCCGCGCGAAAACAAAACCTTTTTTACTTGAAAAAAAAGACTGCGCCGGAGGTCTTTGCCGGACAGAGCAAAAAAACGGTTTTTGCTTTGATTACACGGGGCATCTCCTGCATTTTAAAAACAGAGATTCAACCTGGAAATCTTTTGTTGAAAACACGCTGAAAATAAATCTTCAAAGACATTCGCGCCGGGCGTCCATACATATTATGAACACTCTTGTGCCGTACCCTTTTCAGTATCATCTTTCTTACCTTTCAAAAAAAGAAAAAGACAGATGTGTGAAAGATTACCTGAAGATTTATAAAAACGCGGAAAGGCCCGGCGGATCGCGCGAATCGTTCGGGTCCTGGGCCGAGAATTCTTTTGGAAAAAGAATGGCTTCGCTTTTCTTTATACCGTACAATAAAAAACTCTGGAATTTTGATCTGGGTAAAATGAGTACGGCCTGGATGGGACGTTTCGTGCCGGGCCCTGACGTAAAAAAGATATTGCGGGGAGCTGAAAAAAAAGACACATCCCGGTCTGCGGGTTACAACGCTTCTTTTTATTATCCGCGGAGGGGCGGCATAGGGCAGCTGCCGCAGGCTCTGGAAAAAGGGAAAAACATAATATTCAACGCCGCTGTCAGGCAAATTGATTTTGTGAAAAAAAAGATTTTTTTTGAAGGCGGGGTGATGGCCTATGATAAACTTATTTCAACGATACCGCTCCCTGAACTTCTGAATTATCTCAAGGGCAGCCCTGTTAAAAATCTGGCTAAAAAACTTAAATGGACCGGTGTTTATAACATGAACATCGCCGTTAAGAAAGATTTTTCAAAATTGGGGCACTGGATTTATTTTCCGCACGGGAAAGTGCCTTTTTACCGTCTTGGATTTTTATCAAATTTCAGCGCTGTCCCCGGGGGTTTTTCAACAATTTATATTGAGAGCTCCTATCGGGCGGAGAGAAAAAAACTTTCCGCAGCGGCTGTCATGAAATTTCTTAACATCAGCAGGAGCGATATAGCTGTCACCAAAACACTTGATATCCCTTACGCATATGTCATTTATGACATGAACAGGGAAAAATACCTTGCCCGGATCCGTGATTTTTTCGCTTCCCGCGACATAATTTCCACCGGACGTTTTGGCGGCTGGAAATACTCAACAATGGAAGAAGCCATGCAGGACGGTTTTGACGCCGCCAAAGAGATAATGTCCGGAACTGTTTCTATATCTCGCCGGCTTTTTTGAGAGCTAATTTTGTGCAGAGCGGACCCACCAGTTCGTAAACAACGGTGGTTGTGACAATTGTTGTAAAAATCATTTCGCCGAACACGGGGAGCTGATCCCTGATTATGAGAGCCGCTCCCAGCGCCACGCCGGCCTGCGGCACAAGCCCCAGCCACATGTATTTTCTTATTCTGACCGGAGCCGCGGATAAAATACCGCCGATATAAGAACCTGCGAATTTACCCAGAACCCTTACTATAAGGTAAACCACACCTATGGTTCCGACCGACGCGATGGCGTTTATTTTCAGGTTAACTCCCGCAAAAACAAAGAAAAGCAGATACACCGGAGCGTCTACCTCATGCAGCACATCAAAATATTTTGTTTCGTTGGATATGTTGGACAGAACCGCGCCCATGATCATACATGTCAGGAGGAGCGGTATTTCAAGCATTTCTGAAACCCCTATGCCTATGAACAAAAAGGCGAGCATGAAAATAAGAAGATTTTCACGCGTGATGACAAACTGCGAAATTTTTTTGATGAGGAGTGTCAACAGCACTCCGGCCAGCAATGCTCCGCCGATGCTTCCGACAGACAGAAATAACGCGTGCAGAATGGCCAAATCGCTGGCTCCCGCCACAGCCATGGTTTTTACCATGGCAAGGGATATTGATATGATTATAAGGCACACGGCATCGTCAAAAGCAACAATACCCAGAAGGGTACTGGTAAAAAGTCCGCTCGCCCGGTATTCTTTTATGATCATCATCGTTGCCGCGGGGGCTGTGGCGGAGGCGAGAGCCCCCAGGCACATAGCCGGGCCCCATTCCATTGAAAGCAGATATCTTGCCGATAGCATAACCGCAAAATAAGCGAACAGAGCCTCCAGCGTTGAGATCAAAGCCACCATTTTGCCCATTCTTTTTATGTCTGTCCATATAAAATTCTGTCCTATGTTAAAGGCTATGAACCCCAATCCGACACTTGAGACGAGAGGCGAAATATTTATGAGACCCCCGTGCACTATGTTTGCTACATCCGGGCCGGCGAGGATTCCAAAAATTATGTAGGCTGTCACCAGCGGCAGATTTATCAGTTTTATTATTTTGCCGGCAAACCACGCGCCGATAAGCACAAGACCGAGGCTGAATAAAATGTGCATTGAAATTTTTAGATGATGCCTTTTTCTCTCAGAATGCCGATAACAATGTCAAATTTTGTGAGCATCCCGGCAAATGCGGTGCCTTTTAAGACGGGGATTATGTTTATTCTGTTAAGATCCATTGTCTGTTCCGCGGCAGCTATTGTTTCGTCTTCCTGTATTGTTATTATATTTTTTGAATAAAGGTCATCAACGAGGAAAAGCGTGGCAGAATCCGGGGGAATGTCTATGTGCTGAAGTTCGGTTATCTTGAAGCTGCCGCCGAGTGCGTATTTCGCTGACCTCATCATGCGGGAGGGAATACTGCAGAAGGGCTCAATAACGTCTTCAAGCTTAATTGCGCCGAGAAAAACACTGTGACGGTCCACGACCGGCAGAAGCGGAAAATTGTGATATTCCTTAAAGATATCAAGGAGCTCTCTCAAATTGGTTGAGCGTGTGACAGTCTTGGTATCCCGTATCATGACATCTTTAATTAACATAACTTTATTCTAACAAATTTGCGGGAATTGATAAACATCTTGCGAAGAAATAGTGTGTTGATGTAAATCTGCGTTAACCCGAAAAACAGATTCTGAACTTGTTCATGCGCTTAATTTTATCCCCTGTACTCCGACTACCGCAGGCATTTTTCCAAATGATATTATACACACATGCCGTAAAAAATCAAAAGGTTCGGCTTATTGAGTCTTTACTCTTGGCGAGTATGTTTATAGAATTAGAAAGTACGGAGGTGATTTTTATGAAAAATAAACTGTTTTTGGCGGCGATGGCCGCATTGATGTTGTTAGGAGCCCCTCAGCGCGGTGAGGGCGCGGGAAATCCGGAGCGCCTTATATATATACCCGGCGGCGAATGCCTCAATTACGGGGAATATAACATGTCGTTCCGTGTTTACAATTACGGGGGTATGCTGACACGCTCGGTGTTCGGTGTTCTTCAGGGTATGAATATAGGTTTTTCATGGGACATCGCCAATCTTATAGGCTCAGAAACGATACACGGCCGGAATCCGGAGTTATATTTAAAACTCGATCTTTTCAGGGAAAGCGCGCTCATGCCGGCCGTGGCATTAGGTTATGACGCTCAGGGATACGAATGGAACAGCGTGGACAAAAAATATTCAACAGATCCCATAGGCGTTTTTCTTGTTATGTCAAAAGAACTCGTTCTGCCGGATATGTATGTGACCGCCGGAACAAATTATGACACCAAGGATCACAATCCTGATCATGATTTTACAGATAAGCTCAAAGGTTTCGCCGGATTCAGCTTTCAGCCCTCAAAATTCGGCCTTTATTATGAAGCGATCAATGTGGGAAAAGGCCGGAATCTCTGCCGGATGAACGCCGGAGCGAAATACGAAGTTGTCGAGGGATTACAGTTCAAGCTGTCCTTTGAAAACATTTCCGAAGCCGGCCGGATAGAACTCAATAAAGAACAGCAGCGCACTTTCTCAATACTTTACAAAGGCGCATTTTAAAAAGGCAAATGAGCGAACTTTCTCCGGAATTTGAAAAACCTCTTTTAAAAATAGAGAAAAAGATCAAGCATCTTGAGGTAAAGCCGCTTAAAAACGCGAAAGAAATAACTTTCCTCCGTGAAAAACTTTCAAAAATGCGCAAAAAAATATTCACGAATCTCAAACCTTTTCAGCGGGTCCAGTTGGCCCGCCACCCCATGCGTCCGCTTTTTAGCGATTATCTTTCGGGAATTTTTACGAATTTTGCGGAGCTTCACGGTGACCGGCTTTTTGCCGACGACGCCGCCATAATCGGCGGTCTTGCGAAATTCAACGGCGTAAAATGCGTCGTCATAGGTCAGGAAAAAGGAAAAACCACCGCGGAAAAATTAAAACATAATTTCGGAATGCCCAATCCCGAAGGATACAGAAAAGCCCTGCGGATTATGAAACTCGCCGAAAAATTTTCGCTGCCCCTTTTTACTTTTATTGACACCCCCGGCGCATATCCCGGCATCGGCGCCGAAGAAAGAGGGCAGGCAAGGGCGATAGCGGTGAATCTTGAGGAAATGATGAAATTGCAGATTCCCGTTATTTCCGTTGTCATAGGGGAGGGCGGCTCCGGCGGAGCTCTGGCTCTGGGAGTGAGCAATTACCTGATGATGCTGGCTAATTCCGTTTATTCGGTTATATCTCCCGAGGGTTGCGCCTCAATTCTTTTCAGGGATGCTTCTAAGGCGGAAGAGGCCGCGAAAGTTCTTAAACTCACGGCTCAGGATCTTTTGAAACTGGGTGTTATAGACGAGCTTGTGTCTGAACCCATGGGCGGCGCGCACCTTGATCCGTCCAGGCAGTTTGAGATTCTTTCAAAGAGCCTGCTGGCCGCGCTTGACAGCATCAAAAAAAAGAGAAATTATCCGGAGCACCGATACAAAAAATTCAGGCGAATGGGCGAATTCAAAACGTAAATAATGGAGGTAAAATGCAAAAATCCGTTTCAGGTAATATGCTGATCGCGCAAAGCGGCGGACCGTCAATGGTGATAAACCAGAGTCTTGCGGGAGCCGTGCTTGAGGCGAAAAAGCACAGGCAAATTAAAAAAATCATAGGAGCTGTCCACGGTATAAAAGGTATTCTGGACGAAGACCTTGTGAATCTGGGCAGGGAAACAAAAAACAGCCTTTTGAAAATAGCCGCCACGCCGTCATCGGCTCTCGGCACCGTGCGGAAAAAACCGACCGCCGGCGATTGCAGGAAGATATTCAGTGTTCTGCACAAATACGGCGTGCGCTATTTCTTTTACATAGGCGGGAACGATTCGGCCGAGACGGTGCACATTATAAACAGTGAGGCCCGCAAAAAAAAATACGAACTGAGGTGTTTTCATATTCCCAAAACCATAGACAACGACCTCAGAGAAAATGACCACACCCCCGGATTCGGTTCCGCGGCGCGATTTGTAGCCTGCGCCCTCATGGGAGACAATCTGGATAACAGAGCTCTTCCCGGGGTGAAAATTGACATAATAATGGGCAGGCATGCCGGTTTCCTGACGGCGGCATCCGCTTTGGCCAGGGTGTATAAGGATGACGGCCCGCATCTCATATATCTTCCCGAAAGGCCTTTCAGCTTAAAAAAATTTGTGAATGACGTTAAAAAGGTTTATAAAAAACACGGGCGCTGCGTTGTGGCCGCGTCGGAAGGGATTGCCGACAGAAAAGGCGTTGCTATAGCCAGCAAATTCATCAAGGAAGTGGACGCTCACGGGAACGCGCAGCTGAGCGGTTCCGGCGCGCTGGGGGATCTTCTTGCCGGCGAAATAAAAGCGAAAACATCTATAAGCCGCGTCAGGGCTGACACCTTCGGTTATATACAGCGGTCATTTCCGGGAGCTGTTTCGTCCGTTGACGCCGCCGAAGCGCGCAAGGTTGGAATCCTTGCCGTAAAAAAGGCGCTTTCGGGAGACATTGACGGCTCCATTGTCATCAGACGCCGTAAGGGTAAAAAATATTCCGTTTATTATGAAAGGGTGCCGCTGAAAGATGTGGCGAAA
This sequence comes from Elusimicrobiota bacterium, assembly GCA_034660675.1. GTDB lineage: Bacteria > CG03 > CG03 > CG03 > CG03 > CG03. Next base: position 492 of record JAYEJT010000167.1, on the reverse strand, counting down.
GAGACAAAAGAAATGCCGTCAAAATTCATTTCCCGCGAGGGAAACAATGTGACGCGGGCCTTTATTGATTACGCTTCTCCGATTGTAGGAAAACTTCCTGAAATAGGCCGAATAAAAGCTCCTTCAATTGCAAAGAAAAAATAACGCTGATAGCTGTTATCGGAGATGATGCAGGTGTTAAGAACGATAGGCGAAATGCGGCAAAACAAACAAAGAAATCGTGAATATTTACAATATAGTTTTTATCGGTAAAGAACGGTAGCTTTTCAATCTGATCATTAAAAAGCTCGAATATTATGATTTCAGCTATTTTATTTTTGATAATTTTAAGAAATTCATTGACTTCAGTACGGAGAATGTTACACATCTTATTATTTTGTCAGAAGATTCAAAAAATATATCAAGTGACAGCGCATTTAAAAAATTAATCGGGCGTAAAAATAAAAAAATACCTGTTTTTATGTTTTCGCGTCCGGTAATGTTTTATTCCCA
>JAYEJT010000166.1:0-7378 GCA_034660675.1 Elusimicrobiota bacterium | reverse complement strand
CGCCGTAATAGACCGCAGTTCGCTGAAAGCGCTGATGGAAGAGTAGCGATTATCAATGACCGGAGCTGTCAATACGCAGGACATAGTGAATGCCGGGAAAATTATAGGAGTGCAGGGGTTTTTCTTCGGGTCAGTAGATATTTCAGAGGGAGAACTCACTTTAAATCTTAAGCTCGTGGATGTTGAAAGCAGCGCCGTAATATATGCCAAAAAGTTCATTGGTGCATCTGCAAGCGCCTCGCGTTTAGCCGTTGGGTTTGGATTTATGAGCGGATTTGCATAAAAACTGAACAATCATAGAATAGGAGCTGGTGCAGCTATCCCGGAGAGCAACAGTGAAATGTCCGCAACTGCAAGTGGAATTGCCATCGCTCTCTCGTATAAACAGGGTTCAAAGATGCTGAAATGGGCAAATTTCGGAGTGGATGTTTCTTTCGGCGGCAGGTCGGTAGGTGAAATAAATGTTGCAGAGGATAATATTGCTTTGGATGGTAGTGGTGGGTCATCAACTGACGACTATGGACTTAACTACAGTCTGAGTGTCACGCAATTAAGTGTAGTCCCAAAACTGTATTTTGTGGGCGAAAGAAAAGTGTTTCATCCTTATGTGGGGGTAGGTATAAATATGGTTCTTCTTCAAGAGGAATTCGGCGCTTGGTGCACCAATAAACCCTACGGCACAAAAGAACGCGCGGCAGATATTATGACGATTATACCCGTTATAGGCGTGGAGATGAATCTCTCGAAATCAATATCCATATTTTTTGAAGGAGCTTTTAATTCAAAAAAGAACGCCAGTGGAAACCCTGAAGTGTATTTCGCAGAGATGAATATAGACAGTTATCCCGCGATTGAAAGCGGGCTTCACATCAGCGCCGGCCTTAAATACTACTGGAACTTTTTCTAAAAACCTGTAATCCCGCATGTTCAAATTAGGATAGATAATTGCTCACTGCTGTTCCGGCGCATGATTAAATCCTTGCATAAGGCCAGGCGCCATCCGCCGTATTTTCTTTTTTTATTAAGGACGTTCCCTTTTTCTCAGGATGACTTTCGGGTTGACTTTTTAAGACCTGACTCTCAAAGGGGCCAGGGAACGTTTGAGGCCGCCGTGGAGATAGGCGATAAGTGTGCCGTAATTTGTGATTGGCACGCCGGCTTTATGAGCGGCGTATATTCTGTTGAGAGTTTCTTTTCTGTTGAGCATGCACGAACCGCAATGCACGATTAAGTCGTATTTTTTCAGATCTTCGGGATAGTCTCTGCCGGAGCGCACGTCAAAAATAAGTTTTTTACCGGTTTTTTTTCTCAGCCAGTCCGGAATTTTTACGCGTCCGATGTCGTCGTCTATGGGGTGATGTGTGCAGGCCTCGGCTATGAGTATATGGCTTCCGTCTTTTAATTTTTTTACGGCTTGCGTGCCTGCGGTGAGTTTGGTTATATCGCCTTTTGCTCTGGCCAGAAGAATGGAAAAGCTCGTCAGCGGAATCCCGCGCGGCGTGTTCTTCAGAACAGCCTCAAAAGCCTGGGAATCCGTGACTAAAAGGGCAGGTTTCTTTTTCAGATTTTTTATGGCTTCTTTCAGATTGCGTTCGTTTGTGATCACACACACGGCCTCTTTATCCAGGATTTCACGCAGAATCATCTGTTGGGGTAGAATCAGGCGGCCCTTAGGGGCTTCTTTATCTATGGGGATGACAAGAAGTATTGTCTGGCCTTTTTTGATGAGGTCGGCTATGACGGGAGGCGGTGACAGAAATTTTGCGGGTGTAACGCCGATGAGTTTTTCTTTTATGATCGCGGTTGTCCCCGGTTTTTGCGACGCGGCGCAAATCTGAACATAAGGCGTTTTTCTTTTACCCAGTGCCGCTATCATTTTTTCAGGGGCTTTGGTAATGTCCGATTTGTTGAGAACGGCTATGGCCGGCACTTCTCTTTTTTTTGCTTCATCTAATATTTGTTTTTCGTAAGGGCCGAAAACATCTGTTTCCGTCACCAGCATTATGACGTCCGCCCTGTCAAATATTTTTGTACTTTTTTTAACTCTCAGTTTTCCCAGCGCTCCCGTGTCATCCATTCCCGCCGTGTCTATGAAAAGAACGGGGCCTATGGGAAGAAGCTCCATGGCTTTTTCCACGGGATCCGTCGTCGTGCCGGCTTCTTTCGATACGATTGAGATGTTCTGTCCGGTGAGGGCGTTGAGGACTGAGGATTTTCCGGTGTTTCTTCTGCCGAAAATCGCTATGTGAAGCCTCATGCCTTTCGGTGTTTTCAGCATTTTAAAAATAAATGTCCCTTTCGCCGCTTTTGATTTTTTCGTATTGTTCCGAAAATCTTTTGAACACGGCAGGCTTTTGTTTTTTTATTTCGCTGATTTCTTTTTTTATTATTTTCTCGCCTTTTTTCTTTGTTTCCGGCGAGGCGTAATCGTCCAGCCATTCCCTGTATGTGAGGACGGCGTTCATTTTGCAAAACCATTTCTCCTCGCCTTTTTTGAGGAGATTCATTATGCATTCGCCGGTTCTGCCGCAGCGGTAGCCGGCGGTGCAGAAAGAAACGATGTGGCCCATTTCGGCGAATTCGCTTATGACTTCGTCAAGGCTCCTTGTGTCGCCCAGCATAAACTGTTGTTTTTCCGCCTCCTGCTTGCTGTATCTGTCGCTGTAGGCGCCAATGCCTATTTTTGTGGAGGCGTCCGTCTGGGTGATGCCCAGATTCAGGGATTTTTTTCTTATTTTCGCTGTTTCTCTCGCTGTGATTATTATTCCTGTGTAGGGCACCGAAAGCCGGATGACGGTAATGAGCTTCATGAAATCTTTGTCCGACACTCTGTATTTGCTTTTTTCAGGAAGCTTGGAACCCGATGCGGGTTCAAGGCGCGGAAAAGAGATCGTGTGCGGCCCCACGTTGTTAAAATGTTTTTCAAGGTTAATTGTGTGATAGAGAAGGCCCATCACCTCAAAGCGCCAGTCGTATAAACCGAAGAGGGCGCCTATGGCCACGTCGTCTATTCCCGCTTTCTGGGCGCGGTGGAGGGCGTAGAGCCTCCAGCGGTAATCGGATTTAGGCCCGGAGGGATGCACTTTCGCGTAAGTTTCGTGATGGTAGGTTTCCTGAAAAACCTGATATGTGCCGATGCCGCTTTCTTTGAGTTTTTTTAAATCTTTTATTGTCATGGGCGCGGCGTTCACATTGACTCTGCGTATTCTGCCGTGCCTGATCTGCACGGAATAAATCGTGTTTATGGTGTCCGTCATATAATCAATTCCCGATTCCGGGTGCTCACCGTAGACGACGATCAAGCGTTTATGACCGGTGGAAACAAGGGCTTTTGTCTCTTCTTCCACTTCCTTGAGTGTCAGTTTCCTTCTTTTTTCGGCGGTGTTGCTTTTTCTGAAAGCGCAGTAGAGGCAGTCGTTTATGCAGAGGTTGCTCAGATAAAGGGGCGCAAAAGTGACAATCCTGTTGTCATAGACTTTTTTCTTTATTTTCAGCGCTGCCTCGTTCATTTCAGCAAGCAGATCCTTGTAGTTGACATTCAGAAGAGCCGCTGTTTCTTCCGGTTCCAGTCTTTTTATTTCAAGGGCTTTTTTTATTATTCGGCGGATTCTTTTTTTTTCGGGATTTTTGTTTTTTTCTATGACATCCCAAATGAGAGAATCATTTATGAAATCTTTTCCGTTTTTATCCAGAAATTCCGCGTATTCCCGGTTTGGCATAACTGTTGTTTTTTTCATTTTTTTAGGAGCCATTCTCAACGGCTCAATATCTTTGTCTCTCGGTGTAGCGGGTGTGGAGAAGAGCGTGAGATTTGTTGCCCAGAGGCTTTTTAAGGAATTCGCTGTAAAGAGTTTTTATGGCCGGATTCTCGTGGGATTTCCGTATGGGCATATTTCTGTCTTCGCGGTAAACCGCGGCTGCGCGTTTTTTCTTTATTTCCGGGGTTGTGGGGATGGGCTGTCCGCCGCCGCCGAGACATCCGCCGGGGCAGCACATTATTTCTATGAAATGATAAGGACTTTTTCCGGCTTTCACATCTTTCATTATCTTTTTCGCGTTTGCCAGACCGCTGGCCGCTGCCACTTTGACCGTGAGGCCGTTCAGCGTCACTTCCGTTTCCTTTATTCCTTTCATCCCGCGTACGGCTTTGAAATCAAGCTGTTTGAGGGTTTTTCCCGTTACTACCTCGTAAGCCGTCCGGAGAGCCGCCTCCATAACGCCGCCGCTGGCGCCGAATATCGTGCCGGCTCCCGTCGATATTCCGAGGGGTTTGTCAAATTCCTCGTTGGGCAGGTTCACAAAATCTATTCCGGCCTCCTTCATCATTCTCGCGGCTTCGCGTGTTGTCAGAACGGCATCCACGTCAAAAAATCTGTCTTTTTCGTTAAGCCGCATTTTTTTCTTCCAGTAATCAAAAGCCGAAGTCATCTCAGGACGCTGCGCCTCGAATTTTTTGGCGGTGCAGGGCATCACGGACACCACGCATATTTTGCGCGGATCCATTTTCAGTTTTTCGGCGTAGTATGTTTTGGCGATGGGGCCGAACATCTGCTGCGGTGATTTGCATGTTGAGAGGTGCCCCAGAAGTCCGGGGAAGAAATGCTCGTCAAATTTTATCCAGCCCGGAGAGCAGGATGTTACCATAGGCAGTTTTCCGCCCGTCTTCACGCGGTGCAGGAGTTCGTTTGCCTCCTCAATGATGGTCAAATCGGCGGTGAATTGCGTGTCAAAAACTTTGTCAAAATTCAGACGCCTCAAAGCGGCGGCCATTTTTCCCGTCACAAGGCTGCCGGCCGGCATTCCGAATTCTTCTCCTATAGCGACTCTCACCGCCGGGGCGGCCTGAACGACCACGAATTTGTCCGGATCGGATATGGCGTCCCACACTTTTTCGGTTTCGGTTTTTTCCCTGAGTGCTCCTGTCGGGCAAACGAGAACGCACTGGCCGCAGTTTGTGCATTCCACATTATTGAGGCCTTTGTTAAAGGCCGTTAGAACCTGAGTTCGCGCGCCTCTGTTTATAAATTCAATGGCTCCCACCCCCTGCACATCGGCGCAGACCCTGATACAGCGGCTGCACTGTATGCATTTGTTCGGATCCCGTATGATTGCCGGGGAAGAGAGGTCTATGGCGTAATCGTATTTTCTCGCTTTTTTGAAGCGCAGCTCTTTTATGCCGAGGTCGTAAGAGAGCTGCCTGAGTTCGCAGTTCTGGTTTTTGTCGCAGGTGAAACAGTCCTCGGGATGATTGGCCAGAAGAAGTTCCGTTATCATTCTCCGGGCTTTTCTTATCCTCGCATTGTTTGTCGTGACAATCATTCCTTCTTCCGCGGGAAGTGAGCATGACGTTTCTAATTTCGCGTGGCCTTTTATCTCCACACAGCACACCCGGCAGGCGCCGTATATTGAGAGAATTTCGTTGTAGCACAGATGCGGAATGTTGATGTGCAGTTTTTTTGCGGCGTTGAACACGGTTGTTCCCGCTGGAACCGTCACCTTTCTGCTGTCTATCGTCAGAGAAACGGTGTTCTTTTTTTTGCTTAATCTCATTTTTTGAATTTACATATGCCTGCCCGGCATCTCCTTTTCGTTATGTGCTCTAAATATATGTCCTCAAAAATATCTATTGACGAGCGTATGGCGTTAAGAGCGGTCTGTCCCAGGCCGCAGCGCGAGGTGTCAAAGAGGACATCGGCCAAATCCCGTATGGTGCTGAGGTCTTCAACACTGCCTGTTCCCGACGCTATTCCCTGCAGAATTTCTTTTGCTCTTTTTGTGCCTTCACGGCAAGGTGTGCATTTTCCGCAGGATTCGTGGTCAAAAAATTCGGCCATTCTGTTTGCGGCCAGATCCACCGGGCAGCGCGTGGAATTGATGGCGATCACGGCACCTGAACCCAGCATGGAACCGGCTTTCATCACGCTTTCGTAATTCATTTTAATGTCAAATTTATCCGGTGTGAGGAGGCTGCTCGCCAGGCCCCCGGGAAAAACGGCGCTCAGTGTTCCCACCGCGCCGCCGCCGTAATCGTTTATGAGTTCGTTCAGCGTCACATTCATGTCGGCTTCGTAAACCCCGGGCTTTTTTATGTCTCCGGAGAGGCAGAATAATTTTGTTCCCGTCGCTGTTTTGTTTCCTATTTTTGAAAACCATGAACCACCCTTGCTTATGATCTGCGCTATGTTGGATAGCGTTTCAACATTATTGAGAACCGTGGGTTTGTTGCGCAGGCCCTCAAAAGTGGGGAAAGGGGGCTTGACCCGGGACTGTCCCTTTTTTCCTTCAAGTGAATCCAGAAGAGCGGTTTCTTCGCCGCACACATAAGCCCCGGCTCCGCGGTAAAGGGTTATGTCAAAAGAAAAATCCGAACCCATGATATTTTTGCCTATCAAATTTTGTTTTCGCGTTTCATCCAGCGCTTTCTGAAGACTGCGGAAAGCGTCGAAATATTCGCCGCGTATATAAATAAAACCGTGTTTCGTGCCTATGGCTTTGCCGCATATGGCCATGCCTTCTATCAGAGAGTGCGGATCTTTCTCCATGAGAAGTTTGTCTTTGAATGTGCCGGGTTCGCCTTCGTCGGCGTTGCACACAACATATTTGGGGTTATCGGCGGCATCGGCGGCGAATTCCCATTTTATGCCAGTGGGGAAGGCCGCTCCGCCTCTGCCGCGCAGGCCGGACTTTTTTAATTCGGATATTATCAGCGAAGACTCCATGCCGAGGGCTTTTCCAAGGGCCTCGTAACCGCCGTATTTTTTGTAGGACGCGAGGCTGCCGTTGTAGCCTTTTCGTTTTATGTTTTCAAGAAGTATGATCATTTTTTCTTTTCCGCTTTTTTTATTTTTCTTATGATGTCAACGGTTTTTTTTGCGTTGAGATTGCCGTAAGATTTGTCGTTTATCAGCATGGCGGGAGCTTTGTCGCAAAGGCCTATGCATGAAACGCCTTCAAGCGAGAAAAGTCCGTCTTTTGTCGTTTCGCCGTTTTCTATTTTCAGTTCTTTTTTAACGGCGTTGAAGATTGTTCTCGCGCCTTTCAGATAACAGGGGAAAGAGAGGCACATGCGTATGACATATTTTCCGTGTTTTTTTAGCGTGAACATTGAGTAGAATGTGACGACGCTGTAAACCTCAACTCTTGTCAGATCCATTTTTCGGGCGAGATAACTTATCATTTTTTCGGAGATGAAGCCCTCTTTTTCCTGGACAAGATGAAGGCAGGGCAGAAGGGCCCCCTGCTTATAATTGTATTCCGCGAGGATTTTTTCCAACTCAATCATTAAAGGTTGCCTGGCCATTTGAAGAGATAATAAAATATCAGCGCAATTTAGTCAATAGCAAGGGTGTCATGATGGTGCCGGGCTTTCAGTTATTCA
>JAYEJT010000165.1:0-7399 GCA_034660675.1 Elusimicrobiota bacterium | reverse complement strand
TATCAGCTGAAAACTTCCCAGAAGGCCTGTCAGATTGAGGATTGTCAGCATCATCGCGGAAATCACGGCGAGGGCTACGTTGGCAAGGGGCCCCGCCGCTCCCACTTTCGCGAAATCCTGTCTCGGGTTGACAAAATTGTAAGGGTTTACGGGAACCGGTTTTGCCCAGCCTATGAGGAAGGGGGAATGACTTATGAATAGAAACAGGGGAAGAATGATTGTTCCCACGGGGTCAATGTGCGAAACAGGGTTCAGTGTGAGCCGTCCCGAATAGAGAGCGGTGTCGTCACCCAGGCGCAGCGCGGCATAGCCGTGCGCGACCTCGTGCACAATCACAGAAAAAAACAAAACGGGCAAAAATAATAGCTCTAACATAGCCAAGATTATAGCAATTTGACCGCGTTTTTACCATATAAGCGCATTGTTAAGAGCGCTTAAGACGGTAAATTACGGGCCTTGTTTTTGATGAGTGAATTATTCCGGCTTTAACAAGAGGCCTGATTATGTTGTAAAGCCTTGCCCGTTTTATTCCAAGAAGTTTAATCATCTCGTTAACCGATCTGTTTTTGTCACGGAGTTCAAGCACCAGACTTTCCTGCTGTCTCGTAAGAGAAATCTTCAGTTTCGCCGGAATAGAAAGTTCCCTGATTCTGCGTTGTGTCCTTTCAAGAGTGTTTCTGATTGCCAATGCGCAATATTCAAGCCAGGAAGTGAGGCTGCCGTTTTCTTTTCGTACAGCCTGTAAGGCTTCGTAGTAGCCCTCGTGATCTTCTCTGTAAAATTGATCTACGGCAAAAATGTGATCAGTGTCAAACTCGCGGATATAGAGAATCCATGTGGCAAGACATCTTGCGCAGCGGCCATTACCGTCTGTAAAAGGATGAATTCTTACAAATTCATAATGCGCTATTGCCTGCGCAATTATAGGATGCGCTGATTTTCCGGTATTCCCAAGCCAATAGAGAAGCGCCGCGGTTAAAGATTTTACCGCCCTCGGCCCCGGAGGGGTGTAAACAATTCTGCCTGCCGCGGCGATATAATTTTGACGTGTTTTATATTTACCCGCTTGGGAAGGGGGGAGGATATTCCGGGTAAGAAGACGATGAAGATGAAGCAGTTTCTCCTCTGTTACTCCTTTGTCCGGTTTCTGTTTTTCAATCCACCGGAGCGCGGCGAAATAGTTTATTACCTCCTGTTTTGCTTTTCCGCCGGCGGGGATATCGTCTCCTCTTGACAGAGATTCAACTTCAGGTAAGGTGAGGGGGTTTCCTTCAATCGAAGTGGAAAAGTGCGCTTGTTTTATCAGCGTTTCAAAACGGAGTTTTTCAAGCCAGGGAATATCAATTCTTGACGCGCGAAGCCATGCCCGGAGATGTTCCGCTTCAGATATTATACGCAGTAAATCATCGGTAATTCTGTATTCGGGCAAATACCTTTTTTTCATCCGGCCTCCTTATTTTGTCTACTTAGAGTATACTTATTGTCTACTTGTTTTGTCAACACGCCACCCGCGTTTGTGCCACTACAGACCTTGTCTTGACAAATCAATTAGAATACATTAGAAGCAGATTGAATAAACGCAAAAAAACAGGGGAGGGCAAATATTGTTTCAATGATAACGGCAGACACCCGCGAAGATTCATATTGAAAATTGACAAAATTGTTAGTGTAGAAAAAGTTAGTTGGGAAAACTACGGCTATGAATATGGAAGATGCCTCGTGAAAATAAGCAGGAAAGTGGAAAAGTTAGAAAGTATAACTTGACATACTGTCTAACCGAGACCATAATATGGTTAGGGGGTGACAAAAATGGAAATAGTAAAATTGAAAACAAAAAATCAGGTAACCATACCGGCGGATATAGTGAAAATGATGCATTTGCATAACGAGGAATTATTCGCGGTTAAGATTGAGAATAATTACATAAAACTTGTGCCGGTCGATGTGCGGCCGAGATACACAAAGCAAGAGCTAATGAAAATGAAAAAGCTGGTTGAAAAAGAAAAATCAAAATCCCAAACAATGAAATCCGCCGCCGAATTCAGGGAGTATATAGACAAATTATAGAATGCGCGAAATAAAAATACTTCCGGCCTTTGAAAGAACCCTTAAAAAGTTATAGTTGCGGGAAAAAGAAAAGATAAAAAAATCCTTACTCCAGTTAGATAGTTTATTTATGACAAACAGCCTCCCAGGGGGATTAGGGTTGACGAAATTGTCCGGCGATGTATATGAGATAAGAGTTGACCTGAAAATAAGGATCATCTTAAAGATGGAAAGACAAACGGTGTATTTATATGATAGGGTCACATCAGGATATAAGGGCATATCTAAAAAGGATAAAATAAAACTGTTGGGACTTAAAGATTTCTCAGTCGCTTTGCTCCCCGCTACAGTAGCCGAAGCGCTCCGAAATAACAGCGTGAAATATTCGCCGTAATGACAAGCCTAAAACAACATAATATTAAGGACGTCCCCTTTTTCTCGTTATTCTGAAAATTTGATATAATCGGCCAATGAAGACACTGCTAAAAATCATTGTGCTGGCGGTTGCGATTGTTCTTGCTTTTTTCGCTTTTTTTCCGTTTGAGGAAATAATGGCAAAGATAGAATCAGCCGTTTCCTCAAAAATAGCCGATGCTCATGCGGGCATAAGCTATGGCGGGATTGAAAGCGATTTTTTTCGTACCGTTACGCTCAGCGATGTAACTGTAAATATGCGCAACGGGGACAGAACCGGCCCCGCCGCCACACTTAACTTTAAGAAAGTAACCTTGTATTTTCCGATTTTTTTCGTGCTGAGAAAGGGCGTCTCACTGCGGAAGATTGCGCTTGACGGAAGTGAGATAAGGGTAGTATCAAGCGAACTGCTGAAGCAGCTCAAGTCCTCAAAAGGAGCCCCTCACGGCGCTGCTCTGCCGGCGGTAATTTTCAGGAATGTCCGTGTTGTTCTAAAAGACCGAGGGAGGGCGTTTTGTTTTAACGGCCGGCTGGATAACGGCCATCTCCGCGTTCATATCCGTTCGGGACATTTCAGCGCTTCTGCCAGGGCGGACATGGAGAAAAAAGATTTCTGGAAAATAAACGGCAGCGTCAAAAATATGAATTTTTTTTCCATGTTTTTGTCCACACCTCACGCCCCAGCGAGCATTCCGTTGCTTAAGGGAGAAAATTTCAGGGGGGCAATAAAAACGGTTTACACCGGAGGAAAGCTGAAAAACACGGAAATCAAGGGAGTCATCACCGCGGCTTCGGCTGTTTTTCCCGGTATCTTTTTTCCTCCGGGAAAACCGTTTGAGCTAAGGGATATCAAAAGCGTTTTGTCCGTGTCAAAAGGAGCTGCTGAATTTTCAAAGGCTTCAGGGGAGTGCGAAAAATTGCGTATGCGCGGAGATCTGAAAATAGGCCCTTTGTCCGGAGAGCCGCTCTGCGAAGGCTTGTTTAAGGCAAAAGGTGATTTGAATTTTGGGGATACTTATTTTGAAGGCGTGGCCGCTTCGGTTTCAATGGAAGGCTTCCTTAAAAATCCCGTTTTTAAAATCAGCGGCTCTGCCTCAAATTTCAAAAAAGGCGCGGTGGAGTTGAAAAATCTTACCGCTGCCGCTTCGTTCAATGACAGGAATGCGCGCTGTTTCCGCATAGAATATTTTGACGGGAAATATGGCCGCTTTGATGTAGACGGCGAGGGCCGTCCGGAACACGGCGCGCTTTTTATAAACGGCGGTATAAGCGGTGTTTTTGAAAGCGGACAGAATTCGCTTGAAATCAATGCCCCGTATGAACTCGGGAAAAATTTCAAAGCGTGGCCTGAAGTGGACACTGTTTTTCAGGGCAGAAAATTAAGCGCGAAAGGGGATATTCTATACAGCGTCAGCGCGGGAACGGCCTGCGTTAAACTATCGGATATTACGGGTGATAATGTTTTCAGCGCAAACATAATTAAAGATCAGGATGGGGCCCGGGTGCCGTCGGTTTTGCTGAAAATGCCCTGCGGCGAGCTTGGTTTGAGCGGAGGCGTTTTTAAAACAAATCCCGCCGGTTTTTCTTTCAGTTCTTTTCTTGTTTCGTCCCTGCCTTTTTGGGAGGACAGAGGAAGATGTTCTCTTTCATACACCGGCGGAAAAATTGACGCTCTTTTTAGCGGCGCGGATAACTTTTTGAAATACAGCCAGTTAATGGTTAAGAAAAATGCGGTTTTCTCCATGGAGGGGAAAGCTGCCCCCGGGGAATTTAATGTTTCGGGCAGATATGCGTCCGGAAATTTGAAGGGCAGTTTATCCGCGGGGAAATTCAGAACTGATTTTGTCGTGGCCGGTGGTTCAGTGGCGCTGTCGGATATGAGTTACGGCAAATACGCCGCGGGAGATTTGATTTTATCACAAAGCATATCGGGCAGGCTGTTTGTGAAAGACTGTCCTCTTAAAATAAAGGCCATTAAAAAAGACGATAGAATCTCGGCTATGGTGAAGATAAAAGACGGAGCTTTTAAGGCCGAGATCAGCGGCGAAAATTTCGCGAAAAAAATATCAGGAACAGTGTCGGCGGACGGTCTTTCGGCGCTAAACATAAATATCCCCGACCCCGACTTGTTTCATTCTCAGGAGAGCTGCGCCTTATCGGGCGATTTCCAGCTGATTATGGCCGGAGTGAGTGCGAAGGCAATCATTGTTCCGCGCGCGATGATCCGCGCGGGAGACGGCCGCGCTGAATTTATTGACATCTCTTTGGATTTGAAAAAACGCGCGGCGCAGGGGCGGATGCGTCTGAGAAATATTAAAAAAGGTTTCGCGAATATATTCGCCAATTCGGTTTTTGAAATTACTTACAGTTCAAACGTCCGGATCACCGGAAAAGCGGATGATGTTTTCATAAACGCTTTTTACACGCCGTTTGAATTTGATGTTTTGATCGCAGGAGACAAAACCGTTTTTTTCAGGCCCAATGAGCGGGCGAACGGCATCAGGGGCGTTTTGTCCTCTTCAGGGGGAGAGCTTGATATATTTACCGGCGGCAGCAAGATCTCCGCGTGTTTTGCCGAGGCCGGAGAATGGAATCTGAAAACCGAAACAGTGGGTATTCAGAAAATACTTAAACTGTTCAGCTCCGATGCCCGCGTCTATGGCGATATGGAGCTGGCGTTGAAAGTAAAAGACGGGAATTATAAGATTTTTTTTGATGCGCCGGATATTTATACAGGCACAAGGATCAGTGCTAAGGGGAGCGTGGCGTTTGACGGAGTTTGTATCTACCCGGATGTGCGGGTTGATGCCGCCGGGGGTTTTTTTAAGACAAGCGGTTATATCGCCGCCGCTGCCGGGCAGGTTAACAAATTCCTGATTCTCGCGAATAATGTGAGGATACCTAATATACAAACCGAGTTCGGCGAGGTAAAAAAATTTTTTGCGGAAGGAGAAATCCGGGCCGGAGGCACTTATGAAATGCCGGAGATATCCGGAAAAATAATTTCCTCTTTCGGGGTGAAACACAAGAGCTATCCGGAGACGGTTGATTTTTCGCTCGACGCACATGCCTCAGGCGGAAAGATAATCATGTCCTCCACGGGAATCGTAAAAGGCGCTAATTTTAAGCTCACCGGGGAAGCTTTTCCCGGATCGGGCGGGGTGAAAAGCTACTCTGTCTATCTTTATCTTCCCGAAAAGGGCGTTCCTGTCGTTGTGCCCGGTCTTTTGATACAAAGAAAAAAAGCGCTTAGATATATTTTCGGCGCCACGCCTTCGCGCGGAAAAGTGTCGGGAAGCCTTTCTCTCGTTTCTGACGGCGAAAAGGTTTCCGTTGACGGTTCTCTTAAAATAAAAGACGCACGGTTTTCATATAAAAAAGACAGTTCCCAATCCCATGGCGGCTCTTTGCCGGATATGAATGTAACGCTTGTGTTTGACAAAAATGTGGAATGGGTGTCCGATAAGTTTAAAGCGGATATTTACGGTTCTCTTAACATAAAGGGGCCGCCCTATGAGGTGAACGGCAAAATTTCTTCGAGCCGCGGCAGGCTAAGCTATCTGGGAAAAAATCTTAGCGTGGATTTCGCCGAAGTGGATATCGTCAAAAACAAAATTTTTCTCACGCTTCAGGCCGAGGCTGAGGTCAGTAGGAAAAACCCCAATCCTCCATTTCAGGAAATCCCGGATACCATAAAAGTGGATATAAAACATTCCCCGCTGGATTCGCTGGACATAAATCTCGGTTCCGCGGAATTTTCCGAAAAAACAAGCGGTGAGCAGGCTTATCAGATGATAACCGGCGTTCCTTCCGCGACAGGCGGGGACATTGAATTTATGAAAAATGAAATAGCCAAGATGATAGACTCTTCCGTTATTAATCCCTTTTTTTCTGAATTGGTCAGAGAAACCGGGCTCGCTGATGATGTGAGGCTCGATGTGCCCGCTATAGCGAAGATGTCCGCCAGAGGGGATAAGCTTGAAGCTTTGGATATTGCCGATAGGATGAATTTATATATGGGCAAATCTTTTGGTAGAATGTACATTGGTTACAATGTGGAGTTTATGAGGGACATTTCTTCTCTTGAACTGTTTCACGGATTTGAGATGATATACCGGATCAGAGGAGGGAACGTTCTCAAGGCGGTTTATCAGCCGGACGAGTCAGGAGAGGGCAGAAAATATCTCGGGGTTGAAAAGAGGATACGTTTTTAAGATGAATAAAAGAAATTTTGTGTGGCCTGCCGCGGCGCTGATTTTCGCGGCTGCGCTTGTTTTTTATTTGCGTTCATCTGTTAATTTTAAAGTGTATGATGAGTGGGGCGTGGCGCGAAATGTGTTTCCGTATGTCAAATGGGATGCCGCTATTGAGATGTTTTCCGCGGAGGTGTCGGAAACACTGGATTACAGAACTTTCAGAACCAGAGACGGGGATATAATAATGCTGTATGGCGTGGCGGCGGCTTTCCGTGAGAAAGAGGCGGTGCGATTTATGAAAAAGCAAATTGCCGGGAAGTCCGTGGTGATTTACGTTTGCGGCACGCAGGATGATTATTCAGGTATCATCCGCGGAATTGTGTTTTACGGCGAAGGGGAGAGGTGCTTGAATAAAGATGTGTATGATGCCGGTTTCGCGGATATTAAAATAAGCGACAAATACCTGAGCCCGGCGGAGTGGTTTGATGCTGAAACAGATTAAGACTTTTTCACTGTACGGCATAAAGGCTTATATTGTCACATCTGAGATAGATGTCGGCAGAGGACTTCCTTCAATGAACATTGTCGGACTTCCCGATACATCGGTGAGAGAGGCGAGGGACAGGCTTCGCTCGGCAGTGAGGAATTCCGGTTTCAAAATGCCGTCAAGCAGAATTCTGATCAATCTTTCGCCGGCAAATGTCAAAAAAGAGGGCACTCAGCTGGATCTTGCCATGGCGGTG
>JAYEJT010000164.1:0-7415 GCA_034660675.1 Elusimicrobiota bacterium | reverse complement strand
GGGTTTGCGTATAATGAAGTTTTCGGCGTTGATTCCCTTAGCACATCCCCGGTGACCGTTGAAATTATTAAGCTAATAGAGGAAGATAATGCTTCCGCGGAGAATCCCGCCCGCGGGTATCACGGGAAGGGTCCCGAGTTCAGTCTGGGTTACGAGCGTGTTCCCGCAGAGTATCACACTCCCTGTTCTAAAGCCTCGTGGTCATGGAACGGCGGCTCCGGCGAGTGGGATGTCAGCGGCTCGTATAACAATTATCAGCACCGCGATAAAAAAGTTTTTCCTTTTGTTTTTTCCGGTTTCGCGAGAACAAAGGCGATATCGCCGTCATTTTCGGCGGGTTTTGAAACGGGCCTTTATATCCCTCTTTCGGATTCGCGCGACGGATGGAGCGTTCCGTTTTTTTCCACTTCAACTTCGCCGTCAACGGTTTATAACTATCAGACAGAGCCCAGCACCTGTTCGTCTTTTTATAACAGTGACAAACGGAAACTTATGGTTCTGCCCGTTATGGCGCGGCTTGACTGGGATGCGCCGGGATTTCTGAACATTTCTCTCGGCGCGGGTGTTTACATAACACATCTTCAGATAGAGTCCGTCACGGGAGAAATGTTTTACGCGGAGTACAAAGACTCCGACGGTAAAACGCACAGCCCCGGAGATGTGAGCGAATACAGTTTCTGGCGCAGCGAAAACAAAATTATTCCGGCGGCCAAATGCGCGCTGTCAACTCACCTCAAAGTGTCGGAGAACTCCGGTTTTAAATTGAGCTTTGCCGCGGCGGCTTTGAGAAAAACAGATTTTTTGTTTCAGGAATATAATTTTGGCGGGAATTCTTTCCGCGACGGCGTTGTCATAGGCGGAATGAGTTACGGTTTTTCCGCGGCCTGGAAAATCCTATTTTGAAAAGGGCTTTTTCGGGCACAACCCGCTGAGAAAACATTCTCCGCAAACAGGGTTCCGGGCTTTGCAGACATTTCTGCCGTGTTCTATAAGAAGATAGGATAATTTTCCGCGGTATTTTTTCGGAAAAATCCGCATGAGATCTTTTTCTATTTTTACGGGATCTTTTTCGCCGCTCAAACCGAGACGTTGTGAAAGCCGCCCCACATGAGTGTCAACGGGAATGCCGCAGACTTTACCGAAGGCGTTATACATCACAATGTTCGCCGTTTTTCTTGCCACACCGGGAAGGGCGGTCAGTTCTTCCATGGTATCAGGGACTTTGCCGCTGTGTTCCGTCATAATTTTTTTCGCGGCGTTAATTATGTTCTTTGCCTTGTTGCGATAGAAACCGGTTGAGCGTATGTCTTGTTCAAATTCGCTGATATCCGCCCTGGCAAAACTTTTTACGGATGTGTATTTCGCGAAAAGTTTTTCTGTCACGATATTGACCCTTTTGTCGGTGCATTGCGCCGAGAGGATCACGGCCGCGAGCAGCTCCCATGGGCTGCTGTAATTGAGCGAAATCTTCGCGCGCGGATAATTCTTTTTCAGCAGTTTGTAAATCTTTTCGGTTTGTTTTATTGACAAAATTTTCCTTCTTTGAAAAGTATTAAGGATGTCCCCCTTTTTCCTTTTTTGTAATCAGTTGTCTTCGGCGTTGAGAACGACTGTTATGGATGTGCCTTGTTTGACTTTTCTGCCTGCGCGGGGATATTGCCTTAGTATTATGTCAAAGCGGTGGTCTATGTTGGTTTCTTTTTTGACCATGCCGAGGATCAGCCTTTTTGATTTCAAAATGGTTTTTACGCGCGACAGCGTTTTCCCTCTCAGGTTGGGAACGGTTGTCAGTTTTGCTCCTGCACTCACCACGAGAACGATTCCGGTTCCGCGTTCGCACCACGCTCCTGCGGCGGGAATTGTGCGTATAATTTTGTTTTCAGCGATATCGTTTGAAGTTTCCTTCTGCGTTGCGGAGGAACTTAGCGAACAATCCTGAAGAGTTTCTTTCGCTTCGGCGACGGAGAGGCCTTTTACATCGGGAACGGCCATGCTGAATGAGCCGCCTGAAATCCAGGTATCAATCGTTTTCCCCGACTTTAAAAGAAAACCCGCTGCGGGGCTCTGTCTGAAAATCATGCCTTTTTTTCCGGCGGTTGTGAATTCCTGTCCCGCCACATTGAGTTTGAAATTTTTGGATGCGAGAAATAACTCTGCGAATTCGGGGCTTTTTCCCGACAGATCGGGGACAGGGGAAGCCTTTCTGAAAACTTCGGGAACGGGCACATATTCTTCGCTTATCAGCACATATGAGGCGAAGGAAATCAAAGTTGACAGGATAATAACGATGATATAATGATAAAATTTCATAAATGTTTTACTCCTTTTCCGATTTGAGGATTATTATTTCAACACGTCTGTTTTTCATCTGTCCCGCGCGGTTGCGGTTTGATGCGATGGGCTTTTCCTCTCCGAAGCCGCTCACCATAAATCTTTCTTTGGGTACGCCTTTGGATACAAGGTAATTCCGTATGGATTGGGCTCTGCGAAGAGACAATTTTTTGTTATACGCGTTGCTTCCGACAGAATCCGTGTGCCCTTCTATACTGATTTTGTTTTCGGGATAGGCTTTGGCGAGGGAGACAACTTCGTTCAGTGCTTTGTTGGCGGATGACTGAAGCTTAGCCTTACCGCTTCCAAAAAGTATGTTTGACGCAAGATTCACTTTTAATCCCCGTTTATCTTCCTTGATCTTTATTTCCTTTGTTATGACTTTTGGCGGTACGTGCACCCTTATTTTAACGTTCTGCGGCGCGCTTTTATTTCTCAGAGCGTCTATGAGAATCAGTTCCGCGGTGTAAATTCCGTTGGGAACCACTCTGCCGTAATAATCGTCTTTGCCGTTCCATGAGATATTTTCGGGGGCGGCGCCTTTTCCTTCAAAGAGTTTTACGGGAGTGTCTTTCTCATCAGATATTTCCAGTGACCATCTCTCAATAAAAGTGAGGTCTTCGGCTCTGATATCAAACACGGTTTCATCGTCTTTTTCGTCGCCGTTGGGTGAAATGATTTCCGGCGAAACCGTTATGGACGCTTCCGGCGGTGTGCGGTCTATTATGACGGGCGCGGAACTTGTGATAATGAGTTTCTTGCTGAAGTGCGCCGAAAAAAATCCTGTGTATTGTCCGTCGGGAAGATCTTGTCCCTCAGAATCCTTGCCGTCCCATTTTATGGACGCCGGCGTTTCGTCGGGCCAGCTCATTTTTCTCACCGTTGCTCCCTCTTCATCACACACATAGAGCATCCATGCGCGGAGTTTATAGCCGCCTGTTATTTCTATTGAAAAAACCGTTGAATCCAGATCGCTGTCTCCGTTTGGCGAAAACATAAAGGGTTCGGCTTTGATAGCCGCGCCGGGAGGTGTTTTCCTGCCCCACGAGTCAGAAACAAATGCCGGCATCGCCAAAAAAACGCTGAGACAAAAAATAATTTTATTCATAAAGACAAATCCCCTAAATCACAATTTCTATCCTTTCATCAAACCTTTTTTATGATATAAACACAGGCCTTTTCTGTCAATGTGATTTTGGTTTCCTATACCAAAGTGTTTTCATACATTTTATCAGCATTGGTGGACTGCTGTGTTAACAAAATGCGGGCTAAATGCTTTAATATTGAGGATTAATTTAAGGGGTGTTATCAATGCAAAAATTTTTACTTGTTGCCGCGGGAGGTGCCATAGGAGCAGCGGCGCGTTACGGAATGTCATCTTTTGTGACACGTTTAGCTCCGGTTGAATTTCCCTACGGCACGCTGAGCGTTAATGTTACGGGCGCTGTTTTTATGGGCATAGCGTGGGCTGTTTTCAGCAGTGCGGCAAAGCCGGCTGTCGGCGCCGAGCTTTTTCTGATGATAGGGGCAATAGGGGCTTTTACCACATTTTCCACATACAGTCAGGAAATTTTCAGCATGCTGCAGCTAAGGGATTACGGTAAAGCCGCCGGTTATGCGCTGGCTAATAATGTTTTAAGCGTGGCCTGTGTTTTCGCGTCTTATTACGCGTGTATGCGTTTTTTCAGGATGTCAGGAGGTGATTTATGAGAACAGCTAATCCGGCTTTGAATTCAAAAACTTTTGCGATGTCGGGGGCTTATTCTGTTTCGGAGAAGATGACTCTGCAGGGAACGGTTAACAAAACCGGAGTGCTCCTTTTTCTGCTTGCCTTTTCCGCATCGTGGGTGTGGAGGGGTTATTTTAATCCCGGATCCGCGTCAATATCAACAATTGCCCTTATGGGAGTAGGCGCCATCGGCGGTTTTATTGTCGGGATGATAACGGTTTTTGTTAAGAAAGCATCACCTTTCACGGCTCCTTTTTACGCTGTGCTGGAAGGCCTTTTTCTTGGAGGTTTTTCAGCGATCATGGAGGGGCGTTATCAGGGAATAGTTATTCAGGCTGCTGCTCTGACTCTGGCCGCGGCCGGTTGTCTTCTCATGGCTTACACATCGGGCCTGATAAAAGCTACGGAAAATTTCAAGCTGGGTGTTGTCGCCGCCACAGGCGGCATAGGGATGATATATTTTCTGACGATCATTTTAGGTTTTTTTGGAATTAATATCCCTTACATACACTCAAGCGGCCTTGTGGGAATTGCTTTCAGCCTTTTCGTCGTGGCGGTGGCGGCGATGAATCTTGTCCTGGATTTTGATTTTATAGAGCAGGGAGCCGCAAAAGGCGCGCCTAAATACATGGAATGGTACGCCGCTTTCGGGCTGATGGTCACGCTTGTGTGGCTCTACATAGAAATCCTGAGGCTTCTATCTAAGATGAGAAGCAGAAGATAGCTCTAAAAAAACATAATGTGAATCCAGGGAAAATGCTGAAGAAAAAATCAAAAAAAAACGTTATTGCCGCAGCTGCTTTTGCCGCGGTTTTGGGGCTGGTGTTGATAACAAGAATGGTTCACAGCCCGCAACCGGAATTTATCATCGGCGCCGGCGCGGTTTCCGCCGGAATTATGGACGGAAGCGGAATGCAGAGGTTTGATTACGGAATAAATAAAGACGTATTGGGGATTCTCGGCCGGAAGGGCGTTACTCATTATGAAGCGGGAATAAAATTATCGTTGATGGGCAGGGAGAATTTTAAATCTGTTCTGAAAAATTTTATTCTCGGCCGGGAAAACGGTCTTATCCCGTGCGTTGCGCTTTATTTGAACAATAAGGACCATGCTGTTACAGATCAAGCGCATTCGCGGCCGCTGAAATTGTATTCTTCCGTTGAAAAAGCTTTTGAGACCGGCGAGCTTACTGAAAAACTTGTGAAAGATTTTAAATCCGCCGGCGTGAAAATAAAATTATATTCCATAAACTGCGGTTGCGGCTGGGGAAACGGCGAAAAAAATGTTTTAAAAATAATTAAAGCCGCCGCGGATTCTGTTAGAGAGAATGATCCCGCCGCAAAAATAATGCTGAATTTTTCCGGATGGTGCGATACGGCAGGATATATTGAGTGTCTTGAATCGGCGGAAAAATACGGCATATCCGCTGACTATGCGGGGCTTTCTTTCTACCCGCACGACTCTTATGAAGACGGTACGAGTACGCCGTCAATCAAGAATTTAATTCAATGCGCCGAGGTGATTTCCGGACAAAGTGGCTTCCCCGTTATTGTGAAGGGGGCTTTTGATCACAATTTTTCCGGCGGCGCGCAATCTTCTGTTTCTCTTTATCCGGTTTCTGAAACCGGTCAGAGAGACTGGCTCATAGACCTGCTCGCTGCCTGTTATGAGAGCCCGGCCATAAAGGGTTTTTTTTACAGATCTTCCGGACATTTGCCGGGACAGGGAAATCCCAGCGCACTTTTTTCTTCGAAGGGAGAAGTTCTTGCCGCCGCTGATGCATTTAAGGCGTTCAGGGAACCGGTTATGAACGCTTTTGAATATGCCGAAAAAACCGTGTCATCATCTACAGGGGCATGTGCTGAGTCAAACGCTTTTATGGAGCAGGCTCGTTTCCTTTTAAGAGACGGCTCCGTGGAAGAAGCAAAATTCAAAGCGCGTCTGGCCGAATACAAAGCTTCCGAATAACTTTGACGGACACCGTCCGCAGTACCTAATCTTGATTCGCGCCGGAGGTGCCACTCATCAACAGCTGCTGCTGTTTGATGTTATTGTGGAAATATGCAAAAATAAAAACAGTGATTTTACGGGTGAACAGGAAGGGGGATTAAAATTATGAGAAAATACGGTTTGGGCGCAGTACTTACCGCTTTTGTTATTTATCTGGCCAGTTGCGCATCAATTCCGGTTGTGGCTCCGACACCGGCGGAAATTGAGGCTGCCAGAAATTTCAAACAAACGGCGGCTGTGCTTGCCGGCTCCGATGATTCTGCGCAGATAAAAGGGCTTCTGCCCATTCTTGAAAACGCGCTGGAGTCCGTTGCCGTAAATCTTGGTACAGTCAATCTTGTAGAACGGGAGCAGATGAAAAAAATAATGAAGGAAAAAGCTCTCAAACTTTCGGGAATTGCCGAAGATAAAGCGGCCATAAAAGAAATGGGGACGGTGTTGGGTGCGGATTATCTTCTGATACCGGATATTATTTACGCTTCGCTTGAAGGTCCCCAAAAAGCCAAGACGTCAATATCAAGAAGAAAGGAGAAGAAAACGGGTGTGCAAATATTCTCGCGCGGAAAAATATGGGACGAGATGTATGCTTCCAGCAAAGTGACGCTAAAGGTCATTGAGGTAAAAAGCGGAATTATCACCGCGTCGGTGAGCAAAAATTACCGTGCGATGCGGAAAATAAACATGGAAACTTATAAAACCGAAAGCGCGTATAGAGCGGCTCTTGAATTGCGCCGGGGATACCGCAATCTGGATCTGGCCAGCAAGCTGATGCAGTCTCTCGTCGGGAAAAAAGTGTCAAAGGACGAATTGGACGAAGATTACAGGATTCTGGCCTCTCAGTCGGTTGAAAAAGCAGCGTATCAGATGAAAAAGAAATTAGCGGCGCTTTTTCCTCTTGAAGGCGAGATACTCAAAATCGTTTCGCCCAAAGAGGTGAGTATAAATCTGGGTTCCGCTTTCGGAATGAAGCCCGGGAAAAAACTGTCCGCGTGGAGCAGGGGTTCTTCTTTGACCGATCCGCGCACAGGCACAACAACCGTTTCAAAAAGATTTATAGGCAGACTCAAAATAACAGAAGTCAGTTCGGGGCTTTCTTCCATAGCGAAGGGCAGCAAAAAAGTTATTTCACGGTTAAAAACCGGCGATATTGTGACAACCACAAACTAAGAGTTTTCGTTGCTCCAAGCGAGAGCCGGTTGATGGGTTTAACGATTTTTCTGTCTTACTTTAAAGCGTTTTTGCGATAATATTTTGTTGTTACGCTTTGTGTTTTTTATTGTGGACGTCCCCTTTTTCTTGTTTTAGTCGTTGTGGGGAATGACGTAATTACTTCCGCCTATAAATT
>JAYEJT010000163.1:0-7558 GCA_034660675.1 Elusimicrobiota bacterium | reverse complement strand
CGGCAAGCTGGGCTTTTGTCAGCGCCCCCGGCATCTGAAAATCTGTTCTGTTAAATGACAGATCTATTGAAGCGTTTAGATCATTGGCGAAACTGCGGGTGATATTAATACCGGCGCTGTCCGAGGCAAAAGCCGTTCTGTCTCTGTAGCCGTCTTTTTTTCGCGTCTCGGCGTTTAAGAAAAGAGATGATGTTTCATCGCTGCTGTTTATATTCAAGGAGTTTGTTTGTTCGCCGAATGATCCGAGTTTTGATGAGGCGGACATCTTTTTTTTGCCGAAACCTTTTTTTGTGATGATGTTTATCACGCCTCCCGCGGCGTTGTCACCGTAGAGAGCGCTTCCTGAACCTCTTATTATTTCTATGCGTTCAATTGAGTCAGGGGTTATCTGAAGCCAGTTTATTGACGCCATGTCCGGACGGTTCAGTCTTCTGCCGTTGAGAAGGATCAGCGTTTTCCCGAAAGGGTTATCTCCCCCGAAACTCCGCAGGTCAATATTCGCGAGAGATTCATTGCCGGACGAACTTCTTAGATGTATTCCCGCGTAATTTTCCAGGATTCCGGTGATGGAATCCTCTCCGGAATTTTCAATTTGCGCGGATGTTATGACATCAATGTTTGAGGCGATCTTTGTTATGTCCTCGTTTCTTCTTTCGGCGGTGACGACAATTGTCGCCACGTTATTGTCCGGAGAGTAAGCCTCCGCCTGAAAACCCCACATGAACCGGCAAACCGTAACCAAACCAATCATCCCAATCTTTTTTCCGCCTACGGCGGATTTCGTTTTACTCAACATTTTCCCCTCCTTCGCGGGTACTTACCTTAAACAGCCGGTTTTCAGGCTATCCGCCATAGGCGGAATTACTGCTGCGCGGCAGCGCTCCGGATTCCCGTCCGCTTATAGCGTTCGGGGTACGGAGACTTTCCCTGACTGTTCGGTTCCAACAAATTCACGTATTTTACAGAGTAAGACTTTAATATGCAATAGACATTATCGGACATTTTCAGACATGCTTTTTAATATGCGGTTCACATGGCGGATGCTGAGCGAGAATTTGTCCGCTATATATTTTAGAGAGCGTCCCCCCGTGCGTTCGGCGAGTATTCTGCTGTTTCTTTCTTTCAGAAAGTTGTCGTAAACCGCGCTTTTTTTCATGACCCGTCTCCGCCGCTAAAAAGCGGAAGCACGGCTTTCCGGCCGTCGCGAAATTCGGAAATAATCACTTTCGTTCCGTATAGGGCGGACAACAACTCTCCGGTTATTTCATTTTTTTCCGCAACGGTGCGGATCTCCCCTTCTTTTAAAAGTATAAAGCTGTCGGCGGCATTCATCGCGTCATTGAGGTCGTGGAAAGTGATGATAATGGTTTTTTCCGTCTCTTTTTTTAACGACAGTATTTTTCTGAAAAAAACGGCACGGTGGTATATGTCAAGATGGGCCGCCGGTTCGTCCAGCAGAATTATGTCAGTGTTCTTGGCTATGATCTGCGCGAGAAGACAGCTTTGTTTTTGTCCGGAAGAAAGTTCCGAAACAGCCTTATCGGCGACGGGAGTGAGATCCATTGCGTCGAGGGCCTCGGCTATTTTTTTGATATCTTCTTTTGTTTCCCAGAAAGCCCTGTTCACGGCAAATCTTCCCATGGCCGTGAATTCCGAGACGCTGTAGTTGAAAGCGGGGTTGATTTCGCTCGGAGCGTAAGACACTTTTTTTGTCAGCTCGGCGTCGGAAATTTGTTTTGTGTCATTTCCGTCAATTGATATGTGCCCGCAGGTTTTGGGAATGTCTTTGATAAGGCTGCGCAGCATCGTTGTTTTCCCCGCGGCGTTGGGACCTATGAGGGCGTATGTTTTTCCGCTTTCAATCCGGCAGTTTATATTTTTAATAACAAAATCGTTTTTGTAGCCTGATGAGAAATTTTTAAACTCTATCATTTTCTGTATATCCAGAGAAAAAAGGGTGCTCCGAGCATGGCGCTTATAACGCCCACCGGGATCTCCTGAGGGAAGAGGATGTTTTTCGCCGCGAAATCCGAAAGCATCAGAAGCACGGCTCCCGCTGCCGCCGCCGCCGGCATGAGAAATCTCATGTCGCTTCCGGTGAATTTTCTGGCGATGTGAGGCGCCATGAGGCCTATGAAGCCTATGGTGCCTGAGATGCTCACCGCTGCGCCTGTGATGAGCGAGGCCGCCGCGAGAGCCGTGAGGGACTCTTTGCGGTAATCAAGGCCGAGCTGACGGCTCAAAGTTTTTCCTGTGGAAAGGGCGTTGAGGAATCGTGATTTCGCAAAGAGAAAAACGCTTCCGGCCGCAGCCGCTCCAAGGGACGCTGTCACAAGAGAAGGCCTTGTTTCTCCCAAATCACCCATCATAAAATATATCACCGAAAAAAATTCTTTTTTTCTGATGCTTATAAGAAATATAACAGCGGCCGAAAGAAAAAGATTTACGGCCACACCGGAAAGAATTATATTTTTCTTTGAAAAAGAGCGGCCCGCTATTTTTAGCACCGCCGCCACTGTCAGACAGGAACAGATGCCGGCCGTCAGAGGATAGATAAAACCGGCGCGGCTCACGCCGAAAAAAGAAAGAAGGGCTATTCCCGCCGCGGCCCCGGATGAGCTTCCGAGAAGATAGGGGTCGGCGAGGGGGTTTGCCAGCACCGTCTGATAGGCGCATCCGGCCGCGGCCAGAGCCGCTCCCGCCCCGGCTCCGCAGAGAGCCCTCATGAGCCGTAATCTGAGTATTTCTTCCGGTGGTATGCCGAAACCTCCCGGCCCCAGGCAGACGGAAAGAAAGAACACCGCGGTACCCGCGGCGAGGGCGCCGAGCAGAATGAGGATAAAGTTTTTTTTACTCCGCATTTTTTTTTGCCGCGTCTTTCGCAAGATAATATATTTCCATCATGCCGCGTGTTATCCTGGGCCCCGGACGGACAATCATGTCAATGTTTTCCGGGCAAATTATTTTACTTTTTTTTATGTAAGGGTAGAGCGCCCGGAATTCTTTTTCCGAGCTTCCCGTCAGAAGAATGTAGTCGGGTTTCTGAAGCATGAGCCATTCGGCGTTTACGCCGGGATAACTGTTTTTGAAAACAGATATGTTTTTGAAACCGATTTTTTTGCAAACAGCGCTAAGGAAAGTTTTATCCGAAGCGCAGATGAGCGGCTTGGAACAGACCGCTATAAAAATGCTTTTGTTTTTTATGCGCGGGATTGAGGACATTTCCCTGTTCATACGTTTAACGAGTTGTGCCGCGTTTTTTTCTTTTCCCGTTAAACGGCCTGTTTCTGTGATCTGAGCGAAAAGCTCGTCTATGTCAGCGGGCTGAAAGATCCTCACGTCGTAACCCAGATTTGTGAGACGCGAAAGGGCTTTTCCCTGCCCGTCCCCGGCGGCGAGAATGAGGGAAGGTTGTATTTCCGTGATTTTCTCGATGGAAGGAAAAGAAAAATCCCCCACGGAGTCTTTTGTTTTTAACGCTTCGGGGGGCCATGAACAGTGGTTTGTTATACCGAAAAGTTTGTCTTCCGCCCCTATGGCATAGATTATTTCAGTGATCGCGGGGGACAACGACACAATTCGCACCCCCT
This sequence comes from Elusimicrobiota bacterium, assembly GCA_034660675.1. Classification (GTDB taxonomy): domain Bacteria; phylum CG03; class CG03; order CG03; family CG03; genus CG03. Next base: position 3,968 of record JAYEJT010000163.1, on the reverse strand, counting down.
CCTGCGCGTTTTGGCGCGCGCATCCGGAGCCGAGAACAAAAGCTGATAAAAAAAGTAATATACGCATAAAAAAAACCGGCCTTTGCGGGCCGGTTGCAAAACCGTAAATAATGACACCTCCCGCGAAGCAAATTTTACATTTCGCGGGCTTTCGGGCTTTACCGTTGCGGGGCAGCGGCCGGATCAAACGGCTCTTTCCCTGCGAAACACCTCACTGTAACAGAAATACACGTCAATAGCAAATCTGAAGTAATTGCTTATGGTAGAACTTCAATGTTGACACATCACGGCGGGCTTGATAGAATTTTTTCATACAGTGGTTAAAAACCGGATATTACGGGAGGAATGCTATGATAAAAGAAGCTATTATCAAACTTTGCGGCGGGAAAGATCTTGAGGGCGGAGAAACGGAAGCCGTTTTCAGAGAAATAATGGAAGGCACGGCGACCTCTTCTCAGATGGCGGCTTTTTTGACGGCGCTGAGACTAAAGGGCGAGACGGTTGAAGAAATAACCGCTGCCGCGAAAATAATGCGCGAGAAAATGATAAGGGTTGATGTCAAGGCCGGCGTTGATATTGACAGGGAAGAGATCAACCAGGATATGGAAACGATAATTGACACCTGCGGGACAGGCGGTTCCGGCACCAACACATTCAACATTTCAACAGCGAGTGCTTTTGTTGTTGCGGGCGCGGGGGTGAAAGTCGCAAAGCACGGCAACCGTTCTGCTTCGTCTCCGTGCGGCAGCGCTGATGTGCTTGAAAATCTGGGGGTGGATATAACGATGAGCCCCGAAAAGTCAGCGGAGTGCGTTAAAAAAATAGGAATAGGCTTTCTTTATGCCCCCCTTTTCCATCCTGCCATGAAAAATGTGGGAGCCACGAGAAAAGAGATAGGTATAAGGACGATTTTTAATATTCTCGGGCCTCTGGCTTCTCCTGCCGGAGTGAATACCCAGGTTCTTGGCGTGTATTCGGCGGATCTGGTTGAAGTTATGGCGGATGTGCTGAATAATCTGAAAATAAAAAGGGCCTTTGTCGTACACGGTCTTGACACTCTTGACGAGCTCACCATCACAGGGCCGACGCTCGTGGGGGAAGTTAAAAACGGAAAAGTGAAAATGAGCAAAATCAGGCCGGAGGACTTCGGAATGATTAGTCATCATCCGAGAGACATAGAGGGCGGTTCTGCTGCCGACAACGCGGAGATGGTTATGGGGGTCTTAAACGGCGGAAAGGGTGCCCGCAGAGATATTGTTCTTCTTAATTCCGCTTTTGCCCTTGTCTGCGCGGGGAAGGCGAAAACAGTGAAAGAGGGAATAGTGCGTGCCGAAAAATCAATAGATTCGGGTCAGGCCCTCAAAAAACTCGATCAACTCCGGAAAATAAAAAAGTGAGAGCTTGTTGAAAATTGTTCTTGCCACGGGGAACGCTGATAAGGTCACTGAAATCAAAAACATTCTGCGGGGATGTCCCGTCGAGCTTGTCCCTCTCGGCGAATTTCCGCCAATAGAAGTGGAAGAAGACGGCGACACTTTTTTCGCAAACGCCAGAAAAAAAGCTTACGAAGTATCAGTGCACACAGGATTGCCCGCCTTAGCCGATGATTCGGGCCTTGTCGTGGAGGCGCTCGGAGGCGCTCCCGGAATTTATTCGGCAAGATACGCCGGAGAAAAAGCCGCATACGAAGACAATGTGAGAAAACTGCTTTTTAAAATGAAGGGCGTGCGGCAGCGGCGCGCGGAGTTTGTCTGCGTGAGCGTTCTTTATTTTCCCGACGGTGAAATCTTTACATCGCGCGGCAGGCTCCGGGGAGTAATATCAAAAGAGACTTCGGGCGACGGTGGTTTCGGATATGATCCGGTTTTTTATCTACGGAAAAAGAGGAAAACGCTTGCTGAAATGAACGATAAGGATAAAAACGAAATCAGTCACAGGGGGGAAGCTTTCAGAAAAATGGCGGAAACAATAAGAATTTTAGAGGAATCCGGAAAATCAGCACCGGAAAAACCTGCTCGGGCCGGCGGCCCGCGAGAGCGGATCAGGTGAACAACATCTGGGAACCCTTTGTTTTTCAATGAAAAAGTATTGTGGACGTCCCCTTTTTTACGTTTTTCTTTGCGTAAGTGTCTTCGCGCATCCGGCTTCGCCGGATGCTTCGTTCAAGGGTGTTGTCAGTGATATTTTTAATTACCGGCTTGATGAGGCTGCGGTAAAATTGCAGAAAACAAATTTGAAGTCAGAGGAAAAACACTATGCGCAGGCGCTGTATGCAATGCACAAAGGTCTTTATGGTAAAGCTCATGATGAGATGATAAAGTCCGGCGCTCTGCCCGGTGACAGATGGAAGGTTTATATAGATGGCATGGCAGATATAGCGAAAGGTTTTGAGAGCGAGAATATTGCCGGTTTCATCGTGAGATTGTACGGCCGCGACAAAGTGCTGCTGCCTTATTTGCGGAAGACCCTGCCGAAAATAAACAAATCAATGCGGAGAAGATTGGGTTTTCGCCCGGACGGGGTTGTCCTTGAAATATACCCCGACAGCGAAAAGTTTTTACAGGCCTCAACGCTCAGCGAAGACGAGCTTGAGAGATCCGGCACTGTGGCCATAGCGAAATTTTCACGGCTGATGATACTCAGTCCCCGTCTTCTGCCGTACGGATACAGATGGTCTGACACTGTTTGTCATGAATATGTGCATCACATAATAGGCAATTTTACGGGGATGGATATTCCCCTGTATCTGAACGAGGGCCTTGCCCGCACCTTTGAAACTCTCTGGAGAAAACCCGCGCCTGAACTTGAACCTTCGGTGAAAAGCGTTCTTGCCCGCGCGAAGGATGAGGGTTTTATAGAATTTAAAGAATTTGAAAGGGGAATGCCCTCTCTTAAAAACCAGAAAGACGTGGCTCTTGCTTTCGCGGAAGTTAATTATCTTGTTTACAGCATGTTTGCCGACGGCTCTGCGAAAAAAATAAAAAAGATGCTCCTCGGCTGCGGGGAATCGGGTTTTGAAAAGAGCTTCGGGGAATGTTTCGCTCCCGTTGACGAATACATGGCGTCTTACTGGAAAAAAGTAAAAAACAATGAATGGACATACCTCGGCGCGGTTCCGGATTTCATATACTGGGGTGAAGACGGAGATGAATTCCTGTCATTGTCCATAAAGGATCATATGAGACTGGGAGACAGGTTAAGGAAACGGAGAAAATATGCGCTGGCTCTCGCCCAATACGCCAAGGCGGAAAAACTTGAGCCGGAAAATGTTCTTGTGCTGATAAAAACGGCTAAAACCCTGGTCTCCGCCGGAGACAGAAAAAAGGCCGGTGAATATTTTGAAAAAGCCGCGGCGGTGTCGCCGGATGATTTTGTGTGTCTCGTTTCCCGCGCTGATTTCTTCATAGCAGGAGGCGAGTGTTCCAGGAGCGTCCCTCTTATTCTTAAAGCCCTTGAAAGAAATCCTTTTTACAGGAAGGGCTATGAGCAGCTTTGTGATATATATACGAGGACCGGCAAAAAGAAAAAAGCTGCGGAATTCGCGGCTTTCCTGGATGCGTTGTGATTAAGAAAAGCCGTTCCGATATAGCGAAGATCGTTGAGGGTTATGACGGTGGAGAGGCTTACATTGTAAACGAGGACGAAATCCGGTGTTTCAAAGAGCGTTCGGCGCTTTCGGGGCTGCCGGGAAACACTGAAATAAAACGCGCCATAGAGGACAAATTCATAAAAGGTTCTGCCGGCGCCATGGTGGTCTATGTCGACATCAATGGTTTCAAACCCTACAATGATAATTACGGTTTTATCAAGGGCGATAAAGTCATCAAAGATTTGGCAGAGCGTTTTGCGTCGGCGGTGAAAGGTTTTGCCGGGCACATAGGCGGTGACGATTTTGCGGCGGTGATTGACGGGGGTTCGTTTGATTCTCTCATGGATGATGTCATGTCTTTTTTTGAGAAAAAGCTTGA
>JAYEJT010000162.1:0-7603 GCA_034660675.1 Elusimicrobiota bacterium | reverse complement strand
GCGGATCTTAATCCAAGATGGAAAACAAGAACAGCATCGCAGGCGGAAATAACGCAATGCACTCCATTTAACCCGACGGCGTGCCATTTTTCAATTTCCTCAGCTTGACACATCATCTGATAAAATTCCGCCGCCTTCCTGAAGTAAATTTCATAGTTGCCCCTTACAACCGTTTTCTGCTTAATTCTTCTGGCGGACATAACTACTTTATACCATCCAACGGCTTTCCTATAATCAATATATTATTTTCCAATATCGCCCTTATCAGAGGCAATTTCTTTTTTCTTTTCGTCCTGAACTCTTCAACGGTTTGAATGTATAATGATAATGCATTGCCGCATTTTTCATTTATTTCCCGCTGAACTTTTGCCATTCCTGCTTCAACCGCTCTTTTATCCGCCGGTTTTTTTACGAGAATTATAACATCTAAATCGCTAAAGGCCTTTTCTTTTTTCTTTGCCACACTCCCGAAAAAACACACCGTGACAACTTTTGCAGGCGCAAATTTTTCCGCTGCCTTTATTATTAAACCTTTCACTTCCGCAAATATTTTATTTTCCTTTTTGAACAACGGCGTTAATATTTCTTTTACGATATAACTATGCCTGTTTATTTCATAAATGTAACTCCTGCCGACAGAGGAATATACCATGACTTCTTCATTATGCAGCTGCATTAAATATTTGTGACAAGCTGACGGACTTATTTTGAGATAATTTGCGATCTGACGGCCAGTCCATTTCGCATGGCTCGTTATCGCAAACCGCAAAATCTTCAACTTATTCTCATTATCCAGAATCTTGTTGAGCGGATCAAAAAACCTCATACATCCCCTCCTTTCGCATGTTCTCAAATTCAAACATATGTTCGCAAACGCAAACACAACTGTCAAGCATAAAATTCCCTTGATAACGATTATGTAAAATAATTTCTGCAAAACCAAAAGTCAAAACCGGAAAGTTTCCGGAACCGGATTTGCAGAAAAATTTTGGCATAACCCGCCATAAGTACGCCCTCTCGCTGTTATTCTTTGTCTCCGAGAGAAAGCATTTCCTTAACGGCTTTTGTAAGCTCGTCAAATTTAAACGGCTTGACCAGAAATTTGACCGGCCCGGGGGGAGCCATCGTCTCAAAAACAGCCCTGTCACTCATGAGCGCTGATTCAAATATAACGGGAATATCTTTAAAGTCATCTTCTTTTTTCAACTCGCCAAGCGCATGATATGCGTCATTATCAGGCATAATAACATCCGTTATTATAAGATCAGGACGGACTTTGCGGGCAAAATCAACAAGCTCTCCGGCGCCTGCGGCCTCAACAATCTCAAAATCGCCTATTTCATTGACCATGGCCTTTACAACTTCCCTGATGTAAGGCTCATCTTCCGCGATAAGAATAATTTTTTTTGACATTATTACAAACCCCTTTCCCGCAAGCGCGAGTCCCTCCGCACACGATCATCTGTTTTTGCGCTCTATCTTTTTTTGATAAAGCCGCTTATCCGCCGCAGCGAGCAATTCTTTTAGAGACGACCCGTCCGAAGAATAAACAGACACGCCGAAAGAAACCTCTATGGAACTGGCCGCTTTTTTAAGGGCCTCCGTTGAAAAACGTATTTTTTCCTGAATCCTGGCGGCCAATTCACGCGACGCGCGCAGATCCCAATGCCCCAGTATCACAAATTCATCCCCTCCGAAACGGAAGACTCTGTCAGAAAATTTCCTCATGACTCTCGCAATTTCATAAAGAGCGGCATCACCGGCAAGATGTCCCAGTACGTCATTATACCGTTTAAAACCGTCCACATCAAAAAATATAATCGCCAAATTCTTCTTTTCCGACCGTGCCTCGTCTCTCATACGCACAAACCAGTAATCCATAACATCCTTTCTGAAAACACGGGTGAGAGAATCATAGGAGGCCTCAAACCATATTTTTTTCATCTTATTGATTTCAACAAAGTTAACCCTTTCCAGTCTTTTGTCTATATTAAGAAAATAATCCAGAGACGCCACGCGGAAACCCACATTTCTGCTGAGTTTTTCGCTCATCAGATATTTGTGCTCAAGAATTGCGCTCCACAGCGTTCTGGCCTCCTTCTCTTCCGTGCAGAGTCCTGTGAGATAGTGTATTATGTGCGAAAAAAACTTCTCTTTTCGCGCTATCTCATCCAGTTCCGGGCCCAAAAGTTTTTTTTCGGCCGAGGCGTCATCCGAAAGAATTTCCAGCGCCTCTTCTTCAAACCCTTCTATTTTCTCTTTTCCTTCCATTTTGCAAATTCCCTTCCGCCACTAGCGGACTTCCAGCCACGCCTGATCGGCGGACTTTCAGCCACGCCTGATCGGCGGACTTTCAGCTTCTTGATTTTTAGCGCTAATATTAATATAATTCGTCAAATGTATCAATACAAAAAAATCATGGCGGTTTTTTTTGCCGCAGTTGCTGTTTCGGCGAACCTTTTTGCGAAAGAGCCAAAACTGAAAAAAAACATCCTTTCCGTCACTTTTATAGACGTGGGTCAGGGAGACAGCATACTCATTGAAACGCCGGGCGGAAAAAACATTCTCATAGACGCAGGAAACGGCGCAACCGAATGGAGCAGTTTTGATGCGGGAAAAAGCATCGTTGTGCCGCTTCTTAAAAAGATGGGCGTAAAAAAATTGGATTACATGATAATGTCCCACGCCCACAACGACCACATAGGCGGCCTGCCGGCCGTGCTTAAGGCCATGCCCGTGGACACCTTCGTGGATCCCGGCTTTCAGTACAATTCATGGGTTTACGAAAATCTGCTGGAACTGGTGGAAGAAAAAGAATGTAAATATGTGGAAGCTCACGCGGGCGACAAAATAAAAATTGGTAAACACTGTTATTTCAAAGTGTTCAATCCGCCACCCAACAGGTACTTCAGAGGCGGTTCCGAGCCAAACGAAAACTCGCTGGTGCTGAAACTCGTTTACAAAGATGTTTCTTTTCTTTTCACGGGAGACTGTGAAAAAAAGGCGGAAAGATACATAGTAAAACGTTTCAAAAAAGACCTGCTGTGCACGGTGCTGAAAGTGGCTCATCACGGCTCCACTTCATCCACCACCCAGGCGTTCATGGACTGGGCCCAGCCGCTGTTCGCCGTGATCTGTGTCGGCACAAGAAACCGTTTCGGCCACCCGAAAAAAGCCACGCTGAAACGCCTCACCGATTACGGCTGCAAAACATTCAGGACGGACAGAGACGGCAGCATACGCATCACAACCGACGGGAAACGCTACAAAACCGAACTTTTGAAAATAAAGGAGAAAGAAGCAAATTACGGAGAAGGATATGAATAAAATTCTTGTGAAAAACATTGCGCGCATTTCATGCATGGACGATTCCATGAGGGAACTTGAGGATTACGACATTCTGATTGAAAACAAACAGATAAAAAGCATAGGGAAAAATATAAAGGAGGAAGCCGAAACCGTTATAGACGGCAGAAACAAAATAGCTCTTCCGGGTTTTATAAACACCCACCATCATTTTTATCAGACCATGACAAGGGTGCTGCCTAAAGTTAACGACGCAAAACTTTTTGACTGGCTGACATACCTTTACAGAATCTGGGAACATCTCACGCCCGAATGGGTGGAAGTGTCAACAAAACTCGCCTGCGGAGAACTTCTTCTTTCTGGATGCACAACTTCTCTTGATCATTATTATGTTTTTCCTAAAAACGCAAAGGACCTCATAGACATAGAGATAGACACGGCAAGAAAAATAGGCTTGCGGTTTCATCCAACGCGCGGCTCCATGTCCCTGGGCCAGACCGAAGGCGGCCTTCCGCCGGATTCGGTGGTGCAAAACGATGAGGAAATACTTCGCGACGCGGAACGCCTCATAAAAAAATATCACGACTACAATGATTTTTCCATGACACGCATTGTCAACGCACCATGCTCGCCTTTCTCCGTGTCAACACCTCTGATGAAAGAGAGCATAAAATTCGCCAGAAAGCACAAAATATTTTCGCAAACGCATCTTGCTGAAACCTTTGACGAAGAAAAATTCTGTCTGGAAAAATTCGGGAAAACCCCCGTGCGATACATGGAAGAAACAGGATGGCTGGGAAAAGATGTCAGCTTCGCGCACTGCGTTCACATAAACGACGATGACATCAAACTCATAGCCGAAAGCGGTTCCTGCGTGGCGCATTGCCCCTCGTCCAATCTGAGACTCGGGAGCGGAATAGCCCCCATACGCAAACTCATAGATGCCGGAGCCGCCGTTTCTATCGGAGTTGACGGCTCCGCCTCAAACGATTCTTCCAACATGATGCTCGAAATACGGAACGCCATGTTTGTCTCCCGCGTAAAAGCGGGTGTCACCTCCATGAGCGCGAGAGACGTCCTTTATATGGCCACCCGCGGTGGAGCAAAAACTCTCGGAAGAAACGACATAGGTGAAATCAGCGAGGGAAAAGCGGCGGACATCTCACTGTTTGACAGAAGAGACATATCCTTCGGCGGTACGGGAGACCCTGTGGCGGCTCTGGTTTTCTGCGGAAGGGATTTCACCGCGAACGACGTTATCTGCAACGGGCAAATAGCGGTAAAAAACAAAAAACTGCTCGCATTCGACGAAACGGAAATATTCGATGAAGCGGAAAGAATTTTTAAAAAAGATATCTCCCCTCATCTCTGAAAAAAACACGCTTGCTGTAAACACAAGCCCCAGGGAAAACGGAAACTGCAGGAAACTTGTTTCCTGGATAAACGCGGAGAACCCCAAAAGTTCCGCCCTTCATCTTGATAACCTCCGCATTCTACCCTGCAAAGGATGTCTCTCCTGCCTATCGGGCCCATGCCCGCTCAATGACGATTTCACGAAATTCATAAATCAGATTAAAGAACATGAGGCTGTTATAATTGTGAGCCCTGTTTTTTTCAGCGGCGTGCCGGCCCAGCTTAAAGCCGCCATTGACCGCTGCCAGTTCTACTGGAGTAACAAGATCAAACCTGCTCAAAACCGCGAAGGTTATTTTGTCCTCACGGGGGAAAGATCGGAAAAAGACCTTCCCTGCTGCGAAAAAACAATAAAGGCGTTTTTCGCGACCCTTGGCATAAAACACATAAAAAGTTATTATATCCCGAAAAATGAAATCATCTAAAAATAAAATGGGGACGTCCTTAATAAAACAAAGGGCAGACGGAAATCCGGGGGTTAAAAAAAATTACGGCGACTGCGCGACATCCGGCATTAACGCAAAATTGCCGCCTCTGGCCGTGTGGAAAAACACTTACAAAAAATACGAGATCGTAATAGAATACCCCGAATTCAACACCATTTGTCCGCTCGCCGGCCTTCCGGATCTGGGAACACTGACAATAAAATACGTACCCGGAAAATACTGCGTTGAAATGAAATCGTTAAAATTCTACTTTGTCGCCTACCGGAATCTGGGCATATTTCAGGAAAACGCCGTCAACAAAGTGCTGAATGATTTCGTCAAATATGTGAAACCCGTTAAAGCCGAAGTGTCTGCCGTGTTCAACACGCGCGGAGGGATGTCCTCCGTAATTTCAGCGAAATATCCCCGATAAAAAAGGGAGAAATCTTTCTTTCAACTTGCAAGACCTGACCTCATTGTTTTGCGGCGGCGCTGCCTGTGATAGGCAAGAGCAAATCTGTGAGCCTCGTCCCTCACAAACATTAGAAGACGGAGCGCCGGCGAATCCACAGGAAGACTGAGGGGGGCATCATCTTTCCTGTATATTAATTCCTCTCTTTTGGCCAAGCCTATGACATCGATTTTTTTACCTATTTTAGCAAGGCCTTCAAACGCCGAATGGAGCTGCCCCGCACCACCGTCTATAAGAATGAGATCCGCGCTCTCTTTTTTGAAACGGCGCATGACCGCCTCTTTTATCATAGCGCAATCGTCAATCCCCTTTGTGCGCATGGCGTATTTTCTGTATGATTCTTTATCCGGCAGGCCCTTAAAAAACCGCACAGCCGAAGCGACGGAGTTCGAACCCTGCGTGTGAGATATGTCTATTCCGTCTATTGTTTCGGGAATACGTTTCAAGCCGAGAATATCCCTCAATTCCTTAAGCGCTTCGCGAGGCCGGAGAAGGTACTTGGCCGCATCGGCGGAAACAACACGCACCCTCTCCTGTACTTCCCTGAAAGCGTCTATGATCTTTTTTATGCGCAGCGCCTCCTCATAATCCGCTTTTGCGGAATATTCCCTCATTTTTTTCTCAAGCTCTTTCACACGAGCTGTCGCGCGGCCTTTTAAAAAACCGGCCAGCCCCCTCACTTTTTTCATATGATCTTTTTGCGATATTTTCCCGCAGCATGGAGCCGCGCAATTTTCAATGTGCCTGTACACGCACCTTTCGGCATCCCCGCCCCGCGCAATGCGTGCATACTGCTGCGCCGTGCAAACAGGTAAAGAGAACACTCTCAAAAGACGGCGCATGGATAATTTGAGCGCCGAAACGTCCGGATACGGGCCGAAACAGTTGGCCGTTTTTCTGCCCCGGCTGTACAAAAAACGCGGGTATTTCTCATCCGTCAGGCAAACATACGGATAATTTTTGTCATCCGCCAGCTGCACATTGTATTTGGGTTTGAGAAGTTTTATAAGTTTTTCTTCCAGCACAAGGGCCTCTTTGGGACCCGACGTCCTTAAAAATTCAATCCGGCGGGCGGCGGCCATCAGATAAAAAGTTTTACTTTTTATCTCTTTCTTGAAATACGAGGCAAGTCTTTTTCGCAGATTCCCCGCTTTTCCGACATAAAGAATTTTATCATTGATGCCTTTGAAGATGTACACCCCCGCCGAGGCCGGAATGTTTTTTGTCTCTATCTCCATCACCGCGAACCTGTTTTGCCCCATAAATTCCTACCGGCTTTTATTCCCCTATTAAATTTAAACCGCATAAACAAAACCATTTAGCGGGAATATAATAAACCACCGTTCCGCGGATTTTTGTTATTCCGAATTTATCCCTGTTGATAAATACGGCTTTCGCGGGAGAAAACGAATTTATAAACGAATAAAAACTTTTTGTAAGCGTACCTATTTTCACCTGCCCCGACTTTATCTCCACAGGAATTACCCGCCCCTGTTTTTCAATGATAAAATCTATTTCCGCGCCCGCCTTTGTTCTCCAGTAAAACACACTTTCGTCTAATTTTAATTTTTTTAAATTTTCAGACAGAAGCATATTCTCAAGCAATGCCCCCGAATCCGGCCTTATATCCGTTTTGGTAAACTGTCTGATGGCAAAATTCCGCATCCCCGTGTCAATAAAATAGCATTTGGCCGCATGCTTGACCTCGTTTCTTCTTTGGGTGGTGAAAGGTTTTAAATAATAAGTTACAAACGTTTTTTCCAGAACGCTTAAGTACTTGCTTACTGTTAAGACATTACCCTGCACAAGAGAACTGATTTCGGAATAATTCATCAGATTGCCGATTTGCGCGGCAGCTGTTTTAACTAATTTATCATAGATATCGACGCGTTCAATTTTTAAAAAATCAACAATGTCGTTTTTTATGTATGAATTAAATATTTCCGACAGCTCTTCAACTCTTTGCTCATAGCTCTTTTTTGTCAAA
>JAYEJT010000161.1:0-1500 GCA_034660675.1 Elusimicrobiota bacterium | reverse complement strand
TTCTGCTATCTCGTCATCAAATACATAGGCTCTTATTACACAATTCTCGGCGGGGCGGACGCCATATCTTTCACCGCCGGCATAGGCGTCAACTCGCCTGTGATCAGAAGCAAAATTTGCGAAGGACTAAAAGTCACGGGGATCAAACTTGACGCGGCCAAAAACAGAAAAGCGGTTGAAAAAAAAGCCAGGATTTCGGCCCCCCGTTCAAAGATATCCGTTTTCACAATTCCCCGCAACGAAGTGCTGCTCATCGCGCGAAAAACGCTGTGTCTTCTCGGCGCAAAGAAAAAAAAGAAATGACATTTCTGAAGGATTCCGTAAAAAGTTATCTTGAAAAACTGGGGAAAAAAATCCCGGTTCCGGGAGGCGGCTCCGCGGCGGCTCTATCAGGAGCCATGGGAGCGGCCCTGATAGAAATGAGCGCCGCCTATTCGGTTAAAACTTCCCCCCGGAAAATCAAAATAAAAAAAGCCTTAGCCGATATTAAAAAAATCAGAAGAAAACTGGAAAAACAGATTGACGCCGACGGCAGAGCTTACGAATATTACAGAAAAACGAAAACTGATTCGGCTCTGAAAAAGGCCGCGGAAGCGCCGTTGACGGTCTGCTCTCTCTGCGGAGAAGCCCTTCCCATAGGACTTTTCGTTGCCCAAAACGGGAATATAAATCTAAAAAGCGATGCCGTTTCCGGAGCTTATTATCTCCTGGCGGGTTTTAACGGAGCGGCCATGAACGTTGATGAAAACATAAAACGCGTAAAAGACAAAACCTATACGCGCCGCGCGGCAAAACGACTGGCTGCGTTAAGAAAACAAATAAAATGAAAGCTGCTGTGTTCAACGGAAAAGTTCTCGCTGATAAAATAAAACTTAGCACACAGCGCAAAATGAAAAAACTGAAATTAAAACCCCTGATTGTGTCAATACGTGTCGGGAAATTACCCGCTTCGGCGGCATATGTCGCGCGTCAGGAAAAAAATTGCCTTGCGACCGGAATAAAATACAGAAAAATAACATTTTCCGGAAATGTCAGCGAGAAAACGGTTCTTAAAAAAATCAACACTCTGAATAACGATCCTGAAGTGACGGGAATCATCGTGCTCCTGCCTCTTCCTGATCAAATAGACTCGCTCACTGTTCACAAAAATATAGCGCCCGAAAAAGACATAGAGGGGGTCAACCCCGATAACACCGGGCTTCTGGCAAGAGACAAAGCAATAATGCCTCCCTGCACAGCTGCCGCCGTTATGAAAATACTTAAAAGCATCAAGTGTTCCGCCCGGGGGAAACATGCGGTTATTGTGGGCTGCTCCAACATAGTCGGAAAACCCCTCGCCATGATGCTCCTGAGCAAATTGGCAACAGTAACTGTGTGCAACTTAAGAACCAAAAATCTGTCTTCTCACACGCAAAGCGCCGACATACTGATAGCCGCCGCCGGAGTTAAAAATCTCATTAAACCCTCCATGATAAAAAAAAGCGCCGTCGTCATAGATGT
>JAYEJT010000160.1:17772-34772 GCA_034660675.1 Elusimicrobiota bacterium | reverse complement strand
GCCTTCAAAATCTCCGTGCATCCCTTTCAGCCTGAAAGAAACATCCTCCACGGCAAAAACTTCAGCCGCCATCAGACAGATAAAGCCTGCAATTAAAATCAAAGATTTTTTCATTTTTGTTTCCTCCGGAAAATAATTTCACTATTCCTGTTCCGCGCGCCATAAAAAACGCCATGTTTTGTAATGTTTTTCACTGTATTTTCATGATAACAAAAGAAACCTTCTCACTGCAAACGAAAATTCGCAAAAATCTTATGAAAAAAAGTTCCGCGGATAAATTTCCTACAGGTCAGCCTCTGACATCTTTTGCCTTTTATGAAAATATGTTATCCTTCCGCAAACAATTTTAGTTTTTTGGTTCGGCCGCAGCCGGCGCTTTTGTTGAATTCGCATTATTATAAGGAAGGAAAAATGGAAAAAGGAATACTGGCGTCCGCCACGGAAGCCGTTTTACGCACAGCTTACAAATGTTTTAATCTCTATCTCGGAACACAGATTTATTTTTCTGTCAACAGGGGGAACATCACACAACCCCACGCGTGGGTGGCTTATTTTAACATTGAAGGCGCCGCGAGGGACAATAAAGACACCGCCGGAAACATCGGCTCTTTTGTTCCCGGAGCGGCCGTGTCATTCGGTTTAAAAGAACTGTGGACATGGAGAATCAGCTCTTTCGGCGTCATGTTCATGACCTGGTTTATGAAACTTGAACAGTTTTTTATAAATCCGCTTATGGGGGCCGTGATTTCGCCCCTGAACCGGCTGGAACAAATTATTTTCAAAGACGGCCTCAAAAATCTGGCGGCCCGCATGAGAAAAAGTTTCCCGGGAAAATTGTTTGCAAAATTATCCGATCTTATTCTCAAAGCGTCACCGGCTGTTATCAATGATAAAGTGACAGGTAAGGCCGTTTACAGATTCACGTCCGCCATATTCGGCTCCTTATTCTGGCTGGCCGACCTCATGTGGCAGCATTCGCCCGATGTGTATTACCCTCTTGAGGCTCCGATAACAAACTGGTATATGTACGTCGCTCCCATAATTTCATTGTATGCAGGCCTTGTCAGCAAAAATTTTCTGCTGGCCGTAATAGGAAGTGCTTTTTTATTTGTCACCTGCGTCATGGATGTGCAGTCAGCCGGAATTTTTTATATCCTCGGCGGCCTCACAAAAAGCCTTGCCGCTTTTACCGCCATGGTTTTTATCGGCAAATTCCACGAGAAGATGCACCCCGTGTACAGCTTCATAACAAAAAGATTTTCACGCAACTGAAATTTGTTGATTTAAAACCGTATTACGAATATAATCGTGTATGGAAATTGAAATATTAACGGCGGAATCTTTGGGCGTCAGAGGCTTATGCTGCTTCATTAAATCAGGGGATAAAAAAATATTAATTGATCCGGGAATATCACTGGGTTACCGGAGACACGGATTGCTTCCCCATCCCTTTCAGGTCTCTGCAGACGAACAAATACAAAAAAAAATTATAGAAAGATGGAATGAATCCACGGACATAATCATGAGTCATTTCCACGGTGATCATATTCCCCTGAAAGATGCTAACCCGTATCAGCTCAGTTTAAAAAAAGTTAAAGATAAGAGTGACGCGAATTTCTGGTGTAAAGGTGTAAACAGCCTTTCTCAGGTTATGCTCAAACGTTATAATGATTTGTCAGAGGTTTTTAAACTGGAAAATGCGCAGGGCCGCTCTTTTTCGGTTTTTAATTTTTCCACACCGGTTCCGCACGGCGAAGCCGGCGATGATAGCAATACGGTTATGATGACGGCAATTCGCGAGGGTAATTTTACTTTTGTTCACGCGTCAGATATACAGCTGCTTAACAATAAAGCTGTTGATATCATTCTTTCATGGTCGCCCGATATAGTGCTGGCGGACGGCCCGCCGCTTTATTTATCAGAGATGTTTGATTCTTCAAAGCATGGAGCCGACGCCGCCAAGAGGCTCAAAACAGCATGGCAGAATGCCGAAAAACTTGCAAACAACGTTGATATTTTAATTATTGACCATCACTTGATGAGAAATTTTGAGGGTATTAAATGGCTAAAACGTTTAAACGGCCAGGGGAAAAAAGTCATGTGCGCGGCCGATTTTATGAAAAAACCGAGAATGCTGCTTGAGGCACGCCGCACTGAACTGTATAAAAAGATGCCCATTCCGGAAGGCTGGCACAAAGACTATACCCGCGGCAAAGTCAGCACGGAGCCCTACAAAATAAAGGCATCAAAAATTTATAAAGAACGTTAACAGTTTTTTTTGAGACCTAAGCGCAAACAGCCATCATAAATGTTGGCAAAGACACAAAAAATATGCTATTCTTTGACGGTAAAGCACATTTGCGGAGAGGTACCCAAGCGGCTGAAGGGGCGGGTTTGCTAAACCTGTAGGGGTCCGTAAGGGCCCGCGAGAGTTCAAATCTCTCCCTCTCCGCCATTTTTCGCCGAGACTTCGTAGAAACGCGCCATAATAAATTATGCTGCAACGAAAAACGCTTCGATCAACCTGAAGACATTTCTATAGAAAAAATTCTAATAGCTCACTTAATCCTGTTATCAAGCAGTCTGTCCGTTTTTTCGATGTTGTCTTTTGAAATGTTCACGCCGCAGGCGCCCAGATCATCTTCAAGCTGTTCGGCAGTTCGGGCGCCGGCAAGAATACAGGTGATTCCGGGCCTGTTCATTGTCCAGTTCAAAACAAACTGCGCGGGAGTGAGCCCCGAATCCGAAGCCACTTTCTCTATCTCCGAAAATATCTTTTTATTCACGGAATAAGCCGGTTCCACAAGGTCCTTCATCCTCTTGCGCCTCATATCGTCCGGGATAACAGCGCTGAGCTGAAAAAATTTACCTGTCAGTATTCCTCCGTGCAGCGGACTGTAACCCAGTGTGGATATCCCCTTCTCAATGCAGAAAGGGAGTATCTCCTTTTCAATTTCCCTGCTGAACATATTATAGCGCGGCTGAAGCGAATGCAGCGGGCAGTATTCCATGAATTCTTTCATCTGTTCAACCGAATAATTACTAACGCCGACGGCTTTTATGAGCCCCTGCCCGTAAAAATCTCTCATCACCTTTGCGCTGTCTTTTATGGGCACATCAGAATCGGGAAAATGTATCTGGTATATGTCTATGTAATCCGTAGCCAGCCGTCTCAGGCTCTCGTCCATCTCCCTGAGCATCCTATCACGCTTGAGGTTGTGGAAAGTGGGAGATTCGGGATCCAGTCCAAGTTTGGTCGCCAGTACGATCTTTTTCCTGAGTTTTTTTGAGGATATAAATTTCCCGACCAGCTGCTCGGAACGGCCGTTACCATAGAAAGGCGCAGTGTCAAAAAGGTTGATGCCTTCATCAATAGCCTTCTGCATAACAGCCATAGAATCGCTGTCTTTCTGATTGCCCCACCATTTGCCGCCGCCGAAGACCCATGTCCCCAGCGCCATGGCGGAAACCTTTTCTTCAATGTTGTTAAATTTCCTGTATTCCATCATAATCACATTATACACCAAAAAAAAACACAAGTCACTCAGAATAATCTAGTTCTTACACGTTAAAAAGGTAAAAATAACTTGATTTTTGAGTCGATTGTTGTTAGAATCCGTTTTGTAAAATACCATTATGAATTTTATCAGCAAATACGAACTCGTGAAAGCGGCAAGAGGGAAAATCCCCGTTGATACTCTTTTCAAAAATGCGAGGCTTGTAAATGTTTTCTCCGGTAATATAGAAAAAACCGGAATCGCCGTACACAAAGGCGTGGTCGTGGGTTTTGGCAATTATAAGGCAAAAAGAACTGTTGACATAAAAAATAATTTCATCATCCCCGGCCTTGTTGAAGGCCACATACACACGGAAAGCTCAATGCTGGAAATGGGTGAATTTGTAAAAGCTGTCCTGCCCTACGGTACGACCACCGTTATATGCGATCCTCACGAAATAGCGAATGTCCTCGGCCTGGAGGGTATAACTTACATGCTTCAGTCCGCAAAATATCAGCCCATGGACATATACTTTACGCTGCCGTCAACGGTGCCGGCCACCGATATGGAAACATCGGGAGCAAGGCTTTCGGCGGTGGACCTCATGCCTTATTTTTCGCAGAAATGGGTCGTCGGACTCGGCGAAGTTATGAATGTGCCGGGAGTTCTTGAAAACGACAGGGAAGTTTTTGACAAACTGAAAATAGCCGCAGGCAAAGCCATAGAAGGCCACGCGCCGGGCCTTCGGGGGAAGGATCTTTACGCCTACATAACAAGCGGTGTACACAGCGACCACGAATCATTCGGGAAAGAAGAAGCTCTTGAAAAACTTTCGGCCGGAATGACCGTCATGATAAGAGAAGGCTCCGTTGCCAAGAATCTTAAAACACTGGCCGGTCTTGTTAACGATAAAAATCAGAGCCGCTTCTGTCTTGTCAGCGATGACCGCAATCCCATTGATCTGGTGGAAAAAGGCCATTTGGATTACACGATAAGAAAAGCTATTTCATTGGGAATCGACCCTGTTTCAGCCATAAGAATGGCCACAATCAACCCCGCAAGGCATTTCGGCCTCCGCAACGCCGGCGCCATCGCCCCGGGCTTTTTCGCGGATTTTATAACTGTGGGTAATTTGTCCACATTCAAGGTCGGGTCTGTATATAAACGCGGCGAAGAAGTCGCTAAAAACGGGAAAATTCTCAAAATCAGAAAGTTAAAAACGGTGCCTCTGCGAAGCAGTATTAACGTAAAATGGATAATGCCCGCGCATTTCAAACTTCCCGCGAAAACAAAAAAAGCCAATGTGATAGAACTGATTCCCGATGAACTCATAACAAAAAAACGCGTGATGTCCGTAAAAACAGAAGACGGGTTTGCCATATCGGACACAAAAAACGATATTCTTAAAATTGTTGTTGTTGAACGCCACAAAACGACAGGCAATATTTCTCAGGGATTTGTGAAAGGTTTCGGCATTAAAAAAGGGGCACTTGCCTCGTCCGTGGGACACGATTCTCACAACATAATATGTGTCGGATGCGACGATGAAAGCATTTACCATGCGGTGCTGGCCATTATAAAAGCCGGCGGCGGTCTGGGCTGTTTCCTGCCGGACAGACAGGAAATTCTGCAGCTTCCCGTAGCGGGTCTTATGAGCGACAGGGATCTTCCCTTTGTTTATAAAAAATTAAAACAGCTGCACAAGGCAACCGCTGCCATGGGCTGTAAAATAGACGAACCGTTTATGACACTTTCTTTTCTCGCGCTGCCGGTCATACCCGATTTAAAAATAACAGATAAAGGCCTGGTGGATGTGACGAAAAATAAATTTACGAAACTTTTTGTCTGACCGTAAACGGCACAACGGCAGACAAAACGCAGATGGTATATCAATGAAGGAGGAGATATGACTGAAAATGAAAAGAGGGTTATTGTGATTGTTCTTGACAGTGTGGGCGCGGGTGAAATGCCTGATGCCGCGAAATTCGGCGACAAGGGATCCGACACACTCGGGCATCTTGTTGAAAAATTCGGGGGGATGGACCTGCCCAACCTGGAAAAAATAGGCCTGGGAAAAATAAAGAATCTTCACCCCGGAACAGAACCCGCCAAAGCTGAGGGCGCCTACGGGAAAATGGCGGAGATCTCATCAAGCAAAGACACAACGGCGGGGCACTGGGAAATAATGGGAAGCCCTGCAAAACAACCTTTCCCCACTTACCCGGACGGCTTTCCCGAAGATCTTCTTGACACTTTCAAAAAAGCCGCGGGTGTTGACGGAATACTCGGCAACAAGGCTTCCTCCGGCACAGTGATACTGGAAGAACTCGGCGAAGAGCACATAAAGACGGGATTCCCCATAGTTTACACTTCCGCCGACAGCGTCTTTCAGATAGCGGCTCACGAAAAATATTTCGGTCTGGACAGGCTTTACAGTGTCTGCGAAAAAGCCAGAGAAATACTGACGGGGCCTCACGCCATAGCGCGAGTCATAGCAAGGCCATTTACGGGCGAAGCTGGAAATTTCGCGAGAACGACAAACCGCAAGGATTACGCCATAGAGCCTGTGTCAACCACACTTATGGATCTCGCTAAAGCAGCCGGAGTCAACGTCGTTGGCGTGGGAAAAATAGGAGATATTTTTGCTCACCGCGGCCTCAACGAAGAACAGCACACCGGTCTTAATGCCGTCGGCATTAAACAGACGATAGAGGATATAAAAAGGGCTCCTGAAAAAAAAGAGCTTTTGTTTGTGAATCTGGTGGATTTTGATTCGCTGTTCGGGCACAGAAGAAACCCTCAGGGTTACTATGACGCCTTAAAGGAATTTGACGCGGCTCTGCCGGAAATAAGAAAATCCATGCTGAAAAACGACATACTCATTCTCACCGCAGACCACGGATGCGACCCCACATACGTTAAGCACACCGACCACACAAGGGAATTTATACCGCTGATGGTGGCCGGAAATATGGTAAAACCGGGCGTGGATTTAGGAACGCGGGACACTTTCGCCGATATAGGCGCCACAGCAGCGGAATATCTCGGCGTGGAAGGGCTCAAAAAAGGAACATCTTTTTTGAAGGAGGTACTATGAACACAGCAGAAAAAGCTTACAACGTTGTAAAGAAAAAAATTGACGGAGCCGAAACGGCCCTGATTCTGGGCAGCGGACTGGGCGCTCTGGCAGATAAGGCAAAAAGCAGCAGAGAGATTTCCTATGACAAAATACCGGGATTCGCCAAAAGCAAAGTGCCCGGACATTCAGGCAAACTCATTTCCGGCACCATAGCTTCGCGTAAAGTCATAATCATGTCGGGCCGAATTCATTATTACGAGGGGCACCCCATGTCAAAACTCGTGCTGATGATAGAGGTGCTGGCCAAAATGGGCGTAAAAAAACTCATCGTGACAAATGCCGGCGGAGCCGTGAAAAAAAGTTTCAAGGTTCCCTCTCTCATGCTGATCAGCGATCACATAAATATGCTGGGACAGAATCCCCTCATGGGAGGAGCCGATTTTATAGATTTGAGCGACGCTTATGACGCCGAGTACAGAAAAATAGTGAAAGCAGCGGCCAGAAAAACAAAAATTAAAATGAATGAAGGCGTTTACCTGGCTTTTTCCGGACCATCCTACGAAACAAAAGCCGAAATAAGAATGGCGAGAACGCTGGGAGCCGATGCGGTCGGAATGTCCACAGTGCCGGAGGTGATTGCGGCGAAAAAGCTGGACATGCGGGTCATAGGCATATCCTGCATGACCAACCACGCCAGCGGCGTAACCGGACAGCCTCTCTCGCACAAGGAAGTCATGGAATCGGGAAAAAAGATTTCCAGGGATTTCATAAAGCTGATAACAGCCATTCTTTCTTCAAAAAAATTCTGAAACGCCCGACAATCGCGACAGCCGATATCCGGTGTGGCTCATATTAAGAAGGAGGATTAAAACTGCTGAATTATTTTTCGTCAAAAACTGAGGCCGACAGCCATATCGCTGATTTTCTTGCCGGCAGAGGCCTGAAAACCGAAAAAGAAATCAAAGATTTTGTCGACCCGAAAATAGACATGTTCTCGCTGCTGGGCAGTTTTCCCGACATGGACAAGGCTGTGAGCATACTAAATGACACCGTCAGCAAAGGCGAAAGAATAGCCATAATTACCGATTCGGATGTGGACGGATTGAGTTCTCTCCTTATTCTTGACGACGCATTAAACGGCGCGGACACCTCTCTTTTTGT
Organism: Elusimicrobiota bacterium; assembly: GCA_034660675.1. Classification (GTDB taxonomy): domain Bacteria; phylum CG03; class CG03; order CG03; family CG03; genus CG03. The sequence continues at coordinate 27,035 of JAYEJT010000160.1, read as the reverse complement.
CTGCGGCGGACCCGCTCACGGCATAAACGCCCCCGACATAAAAGCCGTTCTGAAATCAAAACCGCGGCTTGTCATCACAGCTGATGTGGGAATTTCAGAACACGAAGCATCCAAAGCTTTCAGGGAACACGGCATAAAATTTATAATAACAGATCATCATCACCCCTGCGGAAAAACAGCGCCCGCGGATGCTGTCATAGATTCATGTCTCGCGAATCCGGCCGTTGAAATAGCCGGCTGCGCTGCCGCATTTTGCCTTGCCGCATCGTATCAGCTGAGCCAAAAAGAAGATTTTAGCAGGATTAAAATCGCATGCGACACTGAGACAACCGGTCTTTCCCCTTCTCAAAATGAGATTATTGAAATAGGCGCGGTAAAATTCTCAGGACTGAAAGTCATAGACCGTTTTTCATCTCTTCTTAAACCGCTCAAACGCTGTATTAACGGAAAATTGATAAGCGGTGAAATAAGCTCTCTCACCGGTATAAGCAATCTGGAACTTGAGGGAGCCCCCGAACGAGAGGTGGTGCTGGGGAAATTCAGGGAATGGATAGGCGGCGACACTCTCATATTTCACAACGCGCCTTTTGATAAATCTTTTATAGACAATGAATTCCGTAAATATCTCGGCGCCGGTCTCACAAATAACACCATTGACACACTTCCCATGTCAAGAATAGCCATGCCGTCGCAAAGCCACAAACTGGATAGCCTCAAAGATTTTTTCGGAATCACAGCAGTTTCCCACAGGGCGCTGCCCGACGCCGAAGTGGCTGGCAAACTTTATATGATCCTGACTCACTTCGAGTCTCCGGCCTTCAGGGTGTTCACCGAACAGAATCTTCCTCTCGCCGCCCTCGGAACGCTCTCCGACAACATAGCGCTGAAAGGAATATCCCGCGCTCTCGTCAAAAAACATCTTGCGGGGATTTTCAATATGAGAAAATATCCGGTCAGAACTCTTCTCAAAAAACTTGGCATCTCCAGAAAAAATCTAAGACGCGATTTGACGCTAAAACTCATCCCGTTCCTCAACACTCCAAAAAGGATGGGCGAGCCCCGCCTCGCTCTGGACATATTGAAAGCCGATTCAAAAAAAGATATTTCCGCGGCCATGGGACGCGTAAAAGAACTCAGTGACACAAGACAGAACAAAATGAGAATTGCTTTCGCCGGAATACTGTCGCGCATACGCGAAAACGGCCTGATAAAAAATCCCGTTATCATGCTAAAAGCGGAAAAATTGCCCGAAGGCCTGAGGGGACCGGCGGCTTCAAGAATCTCACAGATGTTCAAAAAACCTTCAATCGTTTTTACGCGACCGGCAAACGCGGATTCATGGACAGCTTCTGCCAGAGGCGCCGGATACGATATGCTTGAAGCTTTCAGGATATGCGGCGCAGACGCAGAATTCGGCGGTCATCCGGGAGCCTGCGGCATAAGGATCAAATCCGGGAAACTGGACAAATTTATAAAAGACTGCGGCGATTATTTCAAAAAAATAACCGCGCGCAAAACCACTTCCGGCGCGCCGCCGGGACATAGTTTCAGATTGAAAACGGATATGCTATGGGACGGCTGGCTGGCAAAAAACATAGAAAACTTTCTTAATAAACTGGAACCCTTCGGTAACGGAAATCCGGCGCCGGTGTTTTTGGCAGACAAAATATCCTGCGTCACGGCCTCTCCCAAAGGAACAAAATTTTTATTAAGGTTGAAAAAAAACGATAAAATTCTTAGTATAATCTCAGGTGAGGATCCCGGCCGCGGTGTTATGGATGTCGCGTTCACCGCGCTGAGACGGAAAAAAAGAATTATTTATTTCCTGAAAAGTTTTAAAAAGCAAGAAGAATAAATTCGCGACAAGGAGGAAAGATGTTTAGCGTTTACGAAGTGATCAAAAAGAAGAGGGATGGAGCTGTTCTCTCAAAAGAAGAAATTGAATTCATGATATCGGGATTTGTCAAAGGTGACATCCCGGACTACCAGATATCAGCTTTTCTGATGGCAATATTTTTCAAAGATATGACAGCGGAGGAAACCACTGTTCTCACCGAGTGCATGGTGGATTCGGGCGACCGCGTAAATCTTGACACCATCAAAGGCTTTAAGGTGGATAAACATTCCACAGGAGGCGTTGGCGACACCACGTCCCTCGTACTCAATCCCCTGGTTGCCGCCTGCGGCGGCATAGTGGCAAAAATGACAGGCAGGGGCCTGGGCCACACCGGCGGCACCATTGATAAACTTGAATCCATACCGGGTTTTAAATGCAGTCTTCCAATGGAAAAATTTGTTGAGAATGTCAACAAAATACATATCGCTCTTATAGGGCAGACGGCAAAACTCGCTCCCGCGGATAAGAAGATATACGCATTACGCGACGGGACCGCGACCGTGGATTCCATTCCTCTAATAGTCGGAAGTATTATGAGTAAGAAGCTCGCGGCGGGAGCCAACGGTATCGTTCTGGACGTAAAAACAGGCTCCGGCGCTTTCATGGAAAAATATGATGATGCCGCGAAACTAGCCAAAGCCATGGTTGATGTCGGCGAACTCGCCGGCAGAAAGATGGTGGCGCTGGTCACTTCAATGGATGAACCTCTGGGTTTAGCAATAGGAAATGCAATAGAAGTAAAAGAAGCAATAGCCACGCTGAAGGGAGAGGGACCGAAAGATCTTGAAAATTTATGCATTCAGATGGGCGCGAATATGCTCCTTATTTCAGGCATCGTAAATTCAATCGACGACGGTATAGCCAAGATAAAGGGAGCCATAAAAGACGGCAGCGGCCTTGAAAAACTGAAGGAAATGGTTCTCGCCCAGGGAGGTAACCCCGAAGCCGTTGACAACCAGGATCTGCTGCCGAAAGCAAAAGAAGAAATAGAAGTTGCGAGCGCATCAGACGGTTATGTGCAGAAAATAAATGCCCTTGAAGTGGGTCTGGCCGCCAATGCGCTGGGCGCGGGAAGAGCAAAACAGGATGATGTCGTAGATCCCGGGGTGGGCATATATCTCAAGAAAAAGATCGGTGACGAGGTCAAGAAAGGCGAAGCTCTGGCTATATTTCATTCAAGTGATAATGAAAAATTTGAAGCCGCTAAAAAACGCTTTCTTGCAGCCTACACCATAGGAGCTGAAAAAGTCGATTCGCCGAAGTTCTTTTTTGCCAAAGTTGACAAAGACGGCATAACAAAAATGTAAAAGGCCGGCTTGTTTAACAGGCACGGTGTATGAATAGAGAACGAACCGCACACGTGAGCGTCCATCTGCGGATAGCCCGGTCATGATTGCTGTTCGGCTAAAATAGGAGGGAGAATGTTTCCTGAAAATGTGATGATGAGTCTGTCTGAAAAAACACCGTCAAAAATATGCATGATAGTTATGGACGGCCTAGGGGGTATTCCTGTCAAAGGCCAGACGGAACTTGAGGCGGCCGCGTGCCCGAATCTTGACGCTTTCGCGAAAGAATCGGCTTGCGGAAGGAATGTACCGGTTGCGCTGGGAATAACGCCGGGGTCGGGACCCGGACACCTTGCCCTTTTCGGATACAACCCCATGACATATCAGATAGGCCGGGGCGTTCTTGAAGCTCTGGGCATAGGCCTGGAGATGAATGAATTTGACATGGCCGCCAGGGCAAATTTTGCCACTCTCAAAGACGGACTCATCGTTGACCGCCGGGCCGGCCGTATTCCCACGGAAGAAAATGAACGGCTCGTTAAAAAACTTTCTGAAAAAATAACAGAGATAGATGACGTAAAAGTGAAAATTTATCCGGGAAAAGAGCACAGATTTGTGGTTATGTTTACCGGCGAAAATCTCTCAGGGGATCTCGCCGACGCCGACCCGCAGAAGGAAGGCCTTGCTCCGCTTGAATGCAGAAACAAATCCGAATCGGCATCACGCTCGGCGAGAATAGTCAACGCCTTTATAACACAATTAAACGAAGTGCTCAACGACGAGCCTGTAGCCAACACAGCCCTGATGAGAGGTTTCGCATGCCTGCCGGATATTCCAACGATGAGCGAGTTATACAAACTGAAATGTGGTGCTTTCGCCACATATCCTATGTATAAAGGCCTCGCTTCACTTGTGGGAATGAATATTGTGGACTGCGGCGCCACACCTGAAAGTCAGTTAGCGTCTTTAAAGAAGAACGGCGGAGATTATGATTTCGTTTTTTATCACTATAAATACACCGATTCCCGCGGCGAAGACAGTGATTTTGAAGGCAAAGTAAAAGCAATAGAGGATTTCGACAAACTGATACCGGAAATAATTTCTCAAAACTTTGATGTTGTCTGCATAACGGCGGATCATTCAACACCGGCAAAAATGGGAAATCATTCATGGCACCCTTCTCCCATAGCCATAAGATCAAAATATGAGATGACGGATGATGTTTCCGTTTTTTCAGAGAGAGCTTTTGAAAACGGTACTCTGGGAAGAATATGGTCGGCGGATATTATGCCCATTCTTATGGCAAATGCCCTGAAACTCAAAAAATTCGGAGCATAAAAAACCGAAATCATAAAACAAAAAATGACCGCATTACTGAAAAATAAAAAACTGGTTATTCCCGTTATTGCCGTTGTTTTTCTTGCGGCGGCGGTTATTTGTTTACGCTCATGTTCCTGCCGCGAGGAAAGAATAAAAACAGCAAAAACTATTATTTACGGAGATAATTTTACTCCGGGAGAAAATTTAATATCGATTTTCGCGAAACGTAACGTCAAAGCAAACAACTATTACCGTGTAATTCACGCATTTGAAAAAATTTACAATGTCAAAAGGATACAGTCCGGCAAATATTACGAAGTGGCTCTCTCAACCAATAACAGGATACTGGAATTTTCCTACAGCCCGGAAGTGGCGAAAAAATATCTTGTGCGGCTCACGACTTCAGGATACAAAGCCGAAATTGTAAAACTAAAAATTCACAAGGAATATTCAGGCTATTCCGGCACGATTAAAAACAATCTTTATTACTCAATGATATCCGCCGGCGTAAATCCAACGCTAATAATGAATTTTGCTGATATTTTTGAGTCAAGAGTGGATTTTCTGACAGACCCCCGTCCCGGTGACAAATTCCTTATCGTCTACGAGCAATCCTTCACCGAAAACGGCCAGGAAGTTAATAGGGGAGACATACTGGCAGGAAAATACATTATGTCCGGCGGCCAGCGGGGGCGGCGGCGAAAAAAACCGAAGGAATTTATTGCCTTCGCTTTTCCCCACGGAAATCTTTATGATTACTACAACCCCCAGGGCAAATCCCTGCGGACACAATTTCTCAAGGCCCCTCTGCATTTCAAAAGAATTTCTTCTTTCTTTTCACACCGGCGTTTCCATCCGATTCTGAAATATTACAGACCGCATCACGGCATAGACTACGCCGCGCCGAGAGGCACCCCCGTGTCTTCAATAGGCGACGGAAAAGTTGTTTTTGTCGGAAGGAACGGCGGCTACGGAAAACAGGTAAAGGTGAAGCACAATTCAACTTATGAATCATGGTATGCCCACCTTTCCCGGTATGCCAAAGGCATAAAACGCGGGGTCTACGTCAAAAAAGGGCAGGATCTCGGGTATGTCGGCACGACAGGACTCTCCACAGGCCCGCATCTTGATTTCAGGATCAAAAAACACGGCCGGTTTGTTAATTTTCGGGGCCTTAGGCTCCCGCCGGCAAAAAGGCTCACAAAAAAACAAATGGCAGAATTCCTGCCACTTAAGAAAAAATATTTCCGCTATATAGCCGAACTGTTGATGAACGGCAAATTCAAACATGAAAACGCTCTTAATTGACGCCGGAAACACTTATATTAAAACAGCTGAAACGCAGAAAGGGAAAACCTCTCCGGAAAAAACTCTGAGAACTTCTGTTGCCAGCGAACAGAAACTGAAAAATACTTTAAAAAACGCATCACGGTGCGTGTGCTGTTCGGTTGTACCCGATGTAACAGCAGTCTTAAAAAAAATATGCAAAGAGAACAAAACAAAAATTTATTTTGTAACTTCCGGTGATATCCCCGAAATAAAACTAAGATATAATTCTCCGAAAGACATCGGTGCTGACAGAATAGCCTCAATCATGGGAGCGCTCACAAAAACTTCACCGCCTTTTATAATCATCGACTCCGGAAGCGCAGTAACCTGCGAACTCGTGGATAAAAACAGCGTTTACCGCGGGGGGGTGATATTCCCGGGAATAGAACTTTCACTTAACACCCTGAACAAGGGGACAGCTCTTTTACCCAAGATAAAATTTTCACGGCCGCGCGGCGGTCCCGGAACAAACACGGCAGAATGCATCAAAAAAGGCGTGTGGGCGTCAATGTGCGGAGGCATAGAAAAAACGGTTTCTTCTTTTCTCGCGAAAGAGCCCTCTGCAACCGTATTTTTAACAGGTGCCGGCGCCGGATTCTTCAGAAAAACCGATTTCCCATTCCGGTACAGAAAAGAACCCGCGCTGGTGTTCGCCGGCCTTTTACAATTCTATAAAAAAATTGTATAATCGGGTCTTAAATTGAGAGGGAATGTTTCCTCTGAAAATTAAAAATGAAGGTTAAAAAGCAGTAAGCCCCCTGGGGCTGTTAGTTTTATCAGGAGGATGTAAAATGACAAAGGTTGGTATTAACGGGTTCGGCCGCATAGGCCGTCTGGTTTTGAAAGCGGGTCTGAAATCAAAGAATATTGAATTCGCGGGGGTAAACGATCTCACAGACACAAAAACTCTCGCCCATCTTTTTAAATATGATTCTACCTTCGGCACATTCCCGGGCTCTGTTGAAGCGCGGGAAAACAGCCTGATTATTGACGGTAAGGAAATAAAGGTTTTCGCCGAACGCGACCCGGAAAATCTGCCGTGGAAAGACATGGGAGTTGAACTGGTCGTGGAATCAACCGGTCTTTTCAGAAGCAGGGAAAAAGCGGCCAAGCATCTTAAGGCCGGAGCCAAAAAAGTCATAATATCCGCCCCTGCTACCGATGAAGACATAACAATAGTGATGGGTGTAAACGAGGAAAAATATGACGCTTCCAAACATTTTATCCTATCCAATGCTTCCTGCACGACAAACTGTCTTGCGCCGCCGGTGAAAGTGATGATGGATAATTTTGGCGTTAAAAAGGGACTGATGACAACGATTCACTCTTTTACCAGCGATCAGAACATTCTTGACGCGCCCCACAAGGACCTGCGCCGCGCACGCACGGCATCATCTTCGATGATACCCACAACAACAGGCGCCGCAAAAGCGATAGGCCTTGTAATACCCGAATTAAAGGGAAAAATGGACGGATTTGCGATCCGCGTTCCCACACCGGATGTGTCAGTCGTGGATGTCGTTCTTGAAGTGGAAAAAGAGACCAGCGTCGAAGAAGTCAACGCCGCACTACTCAAAGCGGAAAAAGGCTCCCTCGGGAAATACATGTCCGTCTGTCAGGAGCCGCTCGTCTCGATAGATTTTGTGGGAAACTCCAAGTCGTCCATAGTGGATATTGCCTTCACAAAGGTTTTCGGCCGTATGGTAAAAATCCTCGCATGGTATGACAATGAGACGGGATACGCCACGCGGGTTGTTGACCTTATGGAATACATGCTGACAAAATAAGCCGTTTTATGAAAACTCTGAAAGATATAAACCTCAGGGACAAAAGAGTTCTTATGAGAGTGGATTTCAATGTACCGGTTAAAAACGGCGGGGTTACCGACGACACAAGGCTGCGCGCTCATATGCCGGCCATAACCAGTATCCTTGAACAAAATCCGCGGTCACTTATTCTCATCAGCCATCTGGGGCGCCCGAAGGGCTCACCCAATCCGGACTTTTCGCTAAAAGTCGTTTTGCCGAATCTCAAAAAACTTCTCGGGAAAGAGGTGCGTTTTTTTGACGATTGTGCCGGTGCCGATACAAAAACACACCTTGAAAATCTTCCTGCCGGATCCATTTCCCTGCTTGAAAATTTGAGATTTTATTCCGAAGAAAAAAACAACGATAAAAATTTCGCGCAGAAACTGGCATCCTACGGAGATGTTTTCATACAGGACGCTTTTGCGGTGGCGCACAGAGCGCACGCCTCAACGGAGGGAATCCCAAAAATTCTGCCGTCAGCGGCGGGTTTCCTCATTCAAAAAGAGGTCAAATATCTCTCCGATCTTTTGAAAAATCCCCGTAAACCTTTTGTCGCGGTACTCGGCGGCGCAAAAGTATCCACCAAAATATCGGTTATGAAAAGCCTGCTTTCAAAAGTGGATCATCTTCTTGTCGGAGGCGCAATGTCATACACTTTTCTTAAAGCGCGCGGAGAAAACACAGGATTATCTCTCGTCGAGGATGATTTTCTTGAAAAAGCAAGGGGAATCAGTGAGGCGGCAGGCACAAAACTTGTCCTCCCGGAAGATCATGTTATAAGCAAATCCTTTGAAGCGCCTGTAGAAAATTCCATATCATCTGAAATCCCGGCCGGCTTTTACGGCGTTGACATCGGACCGCGGACAATACAAAAATATGAAGAAGTGCTGAAAAACGCAGGAACCATTTTCTGGAACGGCCCCATGGGTATTTTTGAAATCAATGAATTTTCCACGGGCACAAGTAAAATCGCGCGGATAATAGCGGAAGCCACAAAATCAGGAGCCGTGTCCGTGGCCGGCGGCGGAGACAGCGTTGCCGCCATTAAAAAAACCGGAGTGGCTGCTGATTTCAGTCACATTTCAACCGGCGGCGGAGCATCGCTGGAATTCGTTGAAGGAAGATTGCTACCGGGAATAGAAGCGCTGAAACAGGAGTAAAATTATGTATACATTTTTAATTGTTTTGCATGTCATAATATCACTTGCGCTGATATTTATAATCCTTATTCAGGTCAGTCGGGGCGCAACCGGTTCATCATTCCTGGGTGGCTCCTCGGATTCTCTTCTTATGGGCCCGGCAGGCGATGTGTTCTTAAAAAAGGTTGTCGTCGTTTTAGGAATTCTTTTTGTTATTACATCCGTTTCCATATCTGTGTCTGTGAAACAGCGTGGGATTAAATTCCCGGCCGCTCTGCCGGCAAACGCCCAGCCTTCACAGCCGGCAGGAACGGCACGCTGATATATTAGATTTTTTGTTCTGCCGGGGTGGTGGAACTGGCATACACGTACGGTTGAGGGCCGTATGAGGCAACTCTTGCGGGTTCGAGTCCCGCCCCCGGCAAAAAACAGAGAGGACTCGAAGGCGACCCGAAGCGCGTCCGGCGGACGATGAAGAGAGGGC
>JAYEJT010000160.1:0-17672 GCA_034660675.1 Elusimicrobiota bacterium | reverse complement strand
CGGCAAAAAAGGAGAGAACACAATGAAAAAATTTAGATTTTCAATTTATCCGCTGGCGGCAGCTGTTTTTATTGCGGGTTGTTCCGCACCCAAAATTACCACCACACCGGCTTCAACACCCGCTGTAAAAAGCGTATCCGCCGAAAAAAAGGTTCTTTCACCCGCTCTTGAAGACCCTGCGGTAAAAAAAGTCGGTCTGGATATAGATGACACCGTTCTTTTCTCATCTCCCGCGTTTGATAAAGGCTACGAATCCGCCCAGGCCTACACAGACGAATTCTGGACGATAGTAAACACATCCGATGAAGAAGTTTCCCTCTTAAAGCCGAAAACAATTGAGATAATAAAGGCTCATCAGAAGAAAGGCCATGAAGTGTTCCTGATAACCGCACGCAACAGCTCGGGCGGTGAAACTCTCAAAAAATTTATGAGCAAAACTCTTGGCATCCCCGAAAACAACATCTTTTTTGCACCGTCTGGAAAAACAGAACTAATAAAAAAACTCGGCCTTGACGCTTTTTATGGCGATTCGGATTCTGATATACAATACGCTCTGGATGCCGGAGCAATGCCCATAAGAATACAGCGAAGTCCTGAATCGGGTTATAAAAGTAAATATAATCCGGGAAGTTTAGACGAGTTCATTGTTCCCGACAGCGAGTGAGAATAAATAGTTTAAAAAGTCGCAGCATTAAAAACTCCGGAAGAATATCACTAACATTTTATGACCGGCATAGAAGATAAACTAAACCGCATAATCGCACCGCTGCTGAGAGAAATAATATTCAAAAAAGAAATTTCTCCCGAGGTTCTCAACACCGTTCTGAAAATAACAATTGAAAAAATAGTCAGCACTCTTTTTGCCGAATCGGTGACGCTTTACCTTGTCGATAAGGATAAAATAAAATTCAGCCATGTTTATTTTTCACCGCAACTCTACAAAGACAACGAGGTCTTGAAAAAATCTTATGATGCGAAAAGAGAGACACTGCTCAAGCTGACGCTGCCGCTTAACACGGGAATTGTGGGCAAAGTGATTGCCGAAGGAAAGAGCAGAGTCGTGGAAGACGTTACTAAAGACACGAATCACGCCGCCGGAATCGACAAAGACACCGGCTTTCAAACGCGCTCAATGATAACCTCACCGCTTAAAACCGGCGGCAAAGTAATAGGCGCCATACAGGTGCTCAACAAATCAATCGCTCCCGGATATTTCAGCGAATCCGATTCATATCTTCTGGAAGAAGTCGCCCAGTATTCGGCCAAAATAATTCAAAAAGCCTTCAATCCTTCAACCAAAATGACCCCCCATGAGCTGGCCTATTACATAGCCCGGCTGACAAAACAGCAGTACATAGAGCTGGGAGAAGATTTTCAGATAGCCAACGAAATACTCGATGAAACCCATATAACCTCAGATCATCTTAGAAAATTCAAATTGATTCCCATAAAAATATATCCCGGCAAACAACTGAGAGTTGTTTGTTCCAATCCTCTGGATTATACCGGTATAGAAAACTTTGAGGTTATAACAAAATACAAGGTAAAAGAGACCGTGGTCGCCGCAAAAAGCGAAATAGATTATGCCCTAAAAACTTATTTTGAAAGCATCGGAGAGCCGGCCTCCGAGGAAGACGAAGCCACCGCTAAAATGCAGGCGGATCTGGAAACAAAAACAACCGTAGCTGAAGACATAGACACCGAAAACTACGAAAACGAAAACTCAGCACCTGTCATAAAACTCGCGAACCAGATAATCAGAGAAGCTTATAATAAAAAAGTCAGCGACATACACATAGAGGCTTTTGAAAAATACACTCTCGTGAGATTCAGAATGGACGGCGTGCTGAAACAGGTGCACAAACTTCCCCGCAGCGCTCACAACGCCATGCTCACGAGATACAAGATAATGTCATCGCTCGATATAGCGGAACGGCGCAGGCCGCAGGACGGCCGCATCAAATTCAAGGATTTCGGCAAGGAAAATCCGGATATTGAACTCAGGGTCAGTATCGCTCCCCTCGTGTGGGGAGAAAAGGTCTGTATGCGTATTCTGGACAAAACCGGCACCCTGCTCGGCCTTCCGGCCATGGGATTTTCCCCGAAAAACATGGAATTCTACAGAGAGGCAATCGCCAAGCCTTACGGCATGATACTTAATGTGGGGCCGACAGGATCCGGCAAAACAACAACTCTTTATGCTGCTATCACGGAAATAAATAAACCCGACATAAATATCCAGACAGCCGAAGACCCCGTTGAATACATGCTTGAGGGTATTAACCAGATGCCTGTCAGAAAAGATATAGGCGTCACTTTTGCCGACGCCCTGAAATGTTTCCTGCGGCAGGACCCAGACGTTATAATGGTGGGGGAGATACGCGATCTGGAAACGGCGGAAGTTGCCATTGAAGCGGCTCTCACCGGTCATCTTATGCTTTCAACGCTTCACACAAATGATGCCGCGACAACCATCACGAGATTTTTTGATATGGGTGTGGAGCCGTTTCTCGTTTCATCCTCTCTTTTAATTGTCTGCGCCCAACGGCTCGTCAGAAGACTCTGTGACTGTAAAGAAGAATATAAGGCGGATGCCAATATGGCCGAAAGGCTCGGGATTGAACCCGGCACCACGCTTTTCAGAAAGGTGGGCTGTAAGAAATGCGACAACACAGGCTACAAGGGACGTATAGGGGTACACGAAATTCTGATGCCCAATGAGGAAATCCGGAAGTTAATTATAAAAAAAGGCGTCACACCGGAAGAAATACAGAACGCCGCTGTTGCCAACGGCACTTTGGTGCCAATGTTTCAGGACGGCCTTCAAAAATGTCTGGACGGTATAACATCTTCCGAAGAAGTTTTCAGGGTGTTGAAAAAAGAACAGTAAAACCGGGCAGTGTTTACTCTGTCCGAGGGAGGGAAAATGGCAGAAGGCGTCTTTAAAAAAGTTCCCGTGGAAATAGAAATCATCAGCGGAAAGATAGTGGAAGGCGTCATAAACCTTCCCACAGCCGGCTACAAGACACGGCTGTCCGATTTTATAAACGATAACGCAAAATCTTTCATCCCTCTGGCAAACGCTATTATTTCAAAAGACGGAATGCTGGAAAAAAAATATCACTCCATAATAATCAGAAAATCAGCCATAATCCATCTTGTGGAGCTTGAACAGAAAGAAGACTGAAGTTTAGTCCGGTTCCGGCGCAGGCGCGTCCGCTTTTTCACCGGATTCCAGCATGCGGCCCGGGATGTTTTTATTTGCCCCCGCGCCGAGTTCCCTGATTTTTTCCGCGCGGGAGATAAGGTTCCCTTTGCCGGAACTTATCTTTTTGTGCGCCTCATCGTAAGTTTTTTGCGTTGTGGCAAGCTGCTTTCCCACTTTGTCAAAATCCTTAAGGAATCCGACAAACTTATCGTATAATGCTCCGCTTTGACGGGCTATTTCAATGGCATTTTTTGTCTGCTTGTCCTGTTTCCATATATATTCAATGGTTTTAAGCGTTGCATGAAGAGTGCTGGGGCTGACTATCACTATCTTTTTTTCAAGGGCGAAATTAAAAAGGGAACCGTCCGATTGCATTGAAAGAGAAAACCCTCCTTCAATCGGCATAAAAAGCAGCACAAAATCAGGCGTGTTCAAACCCTTCGCAGTCTGGTAATGCTTACTCTCAAGATTTACAATGTGGGCCCTTATTGAACTGTTGAGCTCCTTTAGATACTCCTCTTTTTGTTCCTGCGTTTCCGCATTTACAAGCTTTTCGTAAGAGACAAGCGATACCTTAGCGTCAACAATAATAAATCTGTCATCCGGCAATTTTATGATAAAGTCCGGTTTTAGATGCTTTCCGTCTTCACCGGTGAGGCCCTGCCCCTCGCCCTGCGGAATGTATTCCACGCCTTTGACCAGCCCTGAAATTTCAAGCAGTCTCTCAAGAATTGTTTCTCCCCAGTTTCCCTGCATTTTCACATCGCCCTTGAGCGCCTTCGCAAGGTGCCCCGCCTCGTCACTGATTTGTTTGTTGAGTTTTTCCATGCTCTTTATCTGCTGAATCAGAGAAGTGTGGCTGTTGCGGTTTTTTTCATCTGTTTCCTCAATCCTGTGTTTGAATTTTTCTATGTCGTTTTTGAGCGGATTTAACAATTCCGTAAGGTTTTCTTTGTTCTGCTTTGTAAATTTCTCGCTTTTTTCCTCAAAAATACGGTTTGCCAGATTCGCAAACGCATCGGTAAAAATCTTTTGTGTTTCTTCCACACGCGTGCCCCAGGATAACAGATATCTGTTTTTGTAGTATTGGCTAACGAGAAGCGCGAATAAAACCGCAATCGCCAGGCCAAGAAAAATAATCATCCCTGATTTTAGCCAAAAAAAAGTTTTTTTACAAATTCCCCTATCGCCAGAGATGCCGTCAGGCCCGGCGACTCTATGCCCACGAGATTCACCGCACCCCCATATTTACTGTCTCTCTCTATTATAAAATCTCCGCCGCCGCCGAGTTTCGCGCGGTTTCCGGCGTAATCCATTTTCAAATCTTCTGCTTTTATACCCGGGAAAAAATCTTTGACACCTTCGTAAAAACACTCCGCCCCGGCGCGGTCTTTTTCAAGGTCTTCTTTTTCACTCACCGCGTTTGAGGTCGGCCCCACAAGGATTTTTTTGCCCATAATCTTCCGTCCGCTGGCTATGTCAAAAACCGGCGTGAGATGTATGCCTATGGCCATATGCTTCACCCCGTCTATGAAATATTCTTTCTGCACAGGATAAATGTTTGTTCCGTTCATAGAGAGTTCGTTTCTTGCGGACGAATCAAAAGAATAATATTCGCCGCGGACAGGTATTATCTTGTATGCGTTTTCCGGATTTATCATGCCTGCAATTTCATCGGAATAAAGGCCAGCTGAATTGATGATTTTCTCAGTCGTAAACTCCTCACGCCGCGGCGCACTTTCAGCCTTTCTGCCGCCCTCCTCTATCTCAACGATAAAACCGGAACCACCGGAAGTGATACCCGTGACTTTGGTGGAAGTCATAATCTCAACGCCTTTAGCGAGCGCACGGCGTTCAAGGCATTTTATGTAATCAGCTGCGTCAAGAATTCCGGTTGAAGGACTTGTGAGAGCGGAATAAACATTTACGTTGGGTTCTTTTTCGCGGACATAACCGGGCGACACCCTTTCCACGCCTTCGGCGCCGGAATCACGCGCGTTATCGATATAACGGTCTATCATTTTGTCTTCTTCGGCGTTGACGGCAACTATGAATTTCCCCGTTCTTGAAAAAGGGACGTTGTTCTTTTCGCAAAAGCCGTAAAGGAGTCTATTCCCCTCAACACAGAGTTTTTTCTTTAACGGATAATCCCTGTAATAAAGACCCGCGTGAATCACCCCCGAATTTCTTCCGGACTGCTCGTCGCCGAGATAAGGATTTTTTTCAAAAAGAAATATGTCTTTCCCTTCTTCGGCAAGAGAACAGGCAACCGCCAGACCGACGGCCCCGCCCCCTATAACAGCTGTGTCTATTTTTTCCATGCTTTTATTTTAACAAAAAATCCGATGCTCATATATGACCTTTCACAAACTCTTAGACTTAACTATGCGTAAATTATGTCTTTTTTGAATTTGCGGATTATGTAAGGAATCCCCAGCTCTTTTCGGGTTGACAGCAGCATCTTAAAATATTTTTTTGACATCGCGACCGGATGAGACGCCCGCCCCTTCACTTTTGTTATCACAATGCCTTTTTTCTTTTTACGGGCAACGGATATTTTTGCGGCCATTTTCCTCAGCACGGCCGGAGATGCCGATTTTGAAAGAAAACAGAACACGAGAAAATCATCTCCGGAGGATAATGCCGTAACAGCCAGCTTCAGCGAAGTTATTATGGGCATCTCAGGTTTGCCGTTGGAAACCGCCCGCACATCCGCGGCTTTGAAAAACTCTGCGTATTTTTCTGTCTTCTCCCCGCAAACAAAAATAATTTTTGAAAAATATTTTCCGGCGGCACTCACGGCCCTTGCGGTTTCAAGCGCCTTTTCCCTTCCGCAGAATCTCGCCCCCAGAACAGCAAGCGATGGAAGTTTTTCTTTTTCCCCGGAAATGAGCTTTTCATAAACCTCAACCGGCATCAAAACCGACCTCGCGGCTGAATCCTTGGAAATGATATGTGTCTTTTTGCCGTCCATTATCCTGAGAAATCTCTTTCTTATGTTCGTGGCGTTTTCAACGACAGCGGTTTCTGTTTTTTTCATATCCGTAGTTTAGCAAAATACCGGATGTTTATTAACAATCTCCCGCCAGAATCGGTATTTTTATGTGCGGATGATGCTTATTTTTGCGGCAGCGCCCAAAAAATTTTCCCGTATCTGCTCAACACAGGATTCTCTTACTGCAATATAGAGAGTGCTTGCGTTTGAAGACATAATTTCCTTCAGGCACTCCGCATACCCTTTTCCTTCTATCTCCAGCGGTCCCGCCTCATCAAAAAATATTGTTGAATTCTCCTCAAAATTTAAAAGAGCTGTTTTTGCTTTTTCAAAAGCAGTGCTTGAAAAACGGTATTTACCGACGGCTGTATCACCCCAGCCTGCTTTCGTTGACGCGAGAGTATACTTCCTGCCGGTGCCCGGTTCAAAAATAGTGAATCCGGTTTTAATGCCTTTTGAGAATATCCCCTCCGCTATGATACCGCCAACGCGTTTGCCTGCATTTTTTTGTTTTAACGCCAATTCGGACATCAAAGAACTTTTTCCAGAGTTTATACCGCCGGTGATGATAACAACCCCGGGCCCGTCCGATTCGGCTTTCATCCGCAGAGCTATTTCTTCCGCAATTTTAAGAGCACAATTCACGGCCATTCCCGGGAACAAGGCTATTGCAAAACGCTTCCGGCAATTAAGATTCAGGAGCAGCCAGCCAGTGCAGAGATCCCGGCGCATAGACGGATATATATTCATCGCGATGCTAAGCGCCTTTGCCGAATCCCGGCCAAGCAACGGTGATAAAATATTTTTTATCTTTGTGAAGTTCAGGTTCTCGCTTACGATTGTAAAGCCGCCGAAAACAATTATTGTCCTAAGAAAAATTTTAAACATAACCGGAAGAGGTTCTTTCCCCGGCAAAAAAAGGGCGGGGATGATAGCGAAGACAGCCATCACCATATAAAATTTACGGTTTTTGAACTCCCTTATTTTTTTTTGCGCCATAAAAAACATGAGCATCGCGGCCGGGGCCAGAATGTACAGGTTCCCGCTCAAACTGGCAAGTATCCCTGCCGAGGCGGCCAATGTTTTATTTTTCACTCTTTGATCTCCATGCGGCAGCCCCGGCGCTCACTCCCGCCGCAAGATGCAGCAGAACAACAGCTGATATCCCCACCGCAAGACCGCGACCTATGCTCAGTTGATTGATAAACTCCATGTAATCCCTGCCGAGGATCACTCCGAAAAACAAAATACGCGAAGCGGGGGGCCACAACATTGCTAAGGCCCCCGCGAACGCATATCCGGAAAATGTCCGGCCGGCTATTATGAGACCGGCCTGCGCCAGAGCCGCCTCAATCAGTATCGACATATATATGTTTGGTTTGGGGACCATGCCTATTGAAAAAAATTTGATTACGGCGCATATGACCGCCATGGACAGGAGAGAACTCCTGTCATTCCCGGGTATCATTTTACGTCCTGTCAGAATAATGTATATGCCTATGGCCGTGAGCAAACTTCCTTTAAACGGCACATGCAGCATATGCAGCCATGTCCCGAACACAAGTTCTGTTATTCCCCACAGCATTCCAAAAGAGGCGATATACGCTATTTTTTTATGTTTCATAATTCTATTATCCTGTCACAGAGAAGATCCAGAAGCCTCCTGTCATGCGAAGCCAGCAGCGTTATCCCCCCGTCATGGCATTTACGGTTTACCGCGCGGAACAAATCGCTGATGTTTGTACGGTCAAGGCCGAAAGTCGGTTCATCAAGGATCATAATATCTTTATCCGCGGCGGCAGCTATGGCCAACCTTTGTTTTTCTCCTCCGGAAAGATATGAAGTTTTGATTCCGGGGGTAAACGAAAGCCCAAAGGCCTTTTTTCTGTCCTCATCTATGCCGAACACACGGCACTGGTCTTCGGCTGTAATTTCAAAAAGATATCTACCCGGCTCCTGCGGAACAAAGCCCATAAGCCCCCGGCGGGATTTCATGTCCCCCAGAACTTTTCCCTGCCATCGCCCTTTCACGGTATCACCGGTGTCCAGACCCGCGATGCTGTTGAGCAGCCTGCTTTTTCCGCAACCGTTATCTCCGCTTATCCCAACAACCTCTCCCCTGCGCACTTTTAGCGATATTCTGTCTGACACAATTTCAAGACTCTCTCTTTCCGGGTGTGCGATGGCGGATTTTGTGCGCCGCAAACCATCGGGCATATGAGTCAGATATTCTTTTGCTTCCCCCCGGCCTACATTTTTTACGGTGCCGTCCTTCATCAGTAATATTTTATCGGCCAGATCAATATATTCGGTATTATGCTCGGCCATTAACACTCCGGCACCGCACGAAAGAATATTATTTTTGAGTATTTTGCGGTTCTGCGTGGATAGGCTCACGCTGGCTTCGTCAAGAAATATAAAATTATGCTTGAATGCTTTAGCCAGTGAAACAAGCACTTTCTCACCTTCCGAGAGCTCAAAACATTTCCGCCCGGCCAGATGCCCGGCAAAAAATAAACGCAAATGTTCCTCGCTGGCCTCCTCTTCTACCCAGTTATTAAAAATGTCCCGCGACGGGTTTTGCGAAACCCATCCAAAGGATTCCGGTAAACCGGATATGTTTCCTTCCACTGTCCATCCGTCGGCATCCTCCAACAACCGCATTATGAGTTTTAACAAAGTGGTTTTGCCGCTGCCCGAAGGACCTATTAACAAAACGGTTTCGCCTTTAGCAATGCTCATATTCAGATTTGAAAAAATAGGCCTGTTGTTAACGGAAAGCGAGACGTTTTTTAACACAAGCGGTTTGTTATGCATTTCGGCGTTTGGCACTTTTGATATCCAGAATGGGGGTACCGTTTATAAAATCCAGATGCTTCACTTTGAGAATACCGTTCCGACAGGAAACCAGAGGAACCATTGAAAGGCCCACGGGCCCGGGGCGGTCAGGGGAGTGTATCGCAAAAACGCCCTCAAGTTTTCCGTTCTTGCGTATTTTCCGGGGCCGGGCCTGGAGAACATTTGTGCGGGATTTGTGCAAATGACTTATCACCCAGATATGACTATAGCAGTTGAGCCCTTTCATGGCTTTAAAATATTCGGGATATATTATTATCTCCGAATCAACGCCGCCCACGGGTATGTCGCTGCGCTTTTCAACCGCATTTCTCACGATGCCCACCGGATTTAAAATGATGCCGGATTTTTTAGAACTCATATTCTATTCCCGTCATAACATGCCTTCCGGGAGCAGGATTATAAAAATTCACGAAATAATCCCTGTCTCCGATGTTGTTTACTCTGACATAAAATTTAGCTGTTTTTCTGAAACGCCTCGTGTAATTCAGATTATACAAATCATAATCGACCCTCTCTGATGTTTCATTATCCCAAAGATAGCGGTCTTTCGCAAAAGTCGAGCTGAGTTCCAGAAAATGTTGCCCGAAACTAAAAGCGGCAGACGCTTTGAGTCTATGCTTATCCGTATGAAAAGTCAGATCCCCGGGGTCCAAATAAGAGTACACTGCTCCAAGGGCCACATGGCGCGAAACATCAAGCGAACTTTTAATCTCCAGGCCTTTATAAGGCGATTCTCCGCCAACATTGACATAGCCCTTTACTTTAGGCGGCCCCGGATTAATGACCTGCGATATTATCATATCATTTACAATCATTTTGAAAACAGTACATGATACCCCGAAATTGGAACCGAAATAATCGGCGCCAGCCTCTATATTTTTGCTTGTTTCACATTTCAGGGCACTGTTGCCTAAAGGACTGGTTGCAGAATACAGATCCGTCACGGTCGGATATCTGAACCCGTAATTAAGGCCGCTTCTCAACCGGAGACGGCCGGTCAAGTTGTAAACAAGGCCTATTTTCGGACTGATCTTATTATCAAATTTATCCGGCATATCATATCTGGCCCCGGCGCTGAAGGTCAGTTTGTCAGGAACAATGCCCAGCACCAGATGTAGAAACGGAGCCGTGTAATTCCTTTTGAATGTGAGGCCGCTCGCATCGGCATGCAGATAATGATTCTCAAAATCCACGCCCGAAAAAAGCATACCCGCTCCGGCCAGGGCGTTTTCAAATTGAACAGAAACCCCCCTGTTTTGAGCCGTTTCCCGGGGAAGCTCGCTGGACTGCTCATCATCAACAATGTTGAAAACTTTCAATTTCAGCCTGCTTTTGTCAAAAGAATGACTGTAATTCAAAGAATAAAAACCGGACCGTTCGCGCACATTTTCTACTTGCCCGGAATATGTACCGGCAAGAGGCCCTTTGATGAAAAATTCGGCGTCATCTCTCGTTGCCCTGAAATCACGCACCGCAAAACTCAGAAAATCCCTGTCCGCAGTATAATTCACAGTTGCGCCGCCGTTAGTTATCCGAGCAGGGTTGCAAAAATGCGTTCCGCCGAAATTTCTTATGTGTCCGTCGGTGTCCAGAACGGAGGCGTTCAACCTGTATGAAAACGGACCAGTTTTATCCGCGAGCATAAAATTACTCTTCTTGGTGTTGTAGCTGCCAACGCCGGCTCCGGCGACAATTGTTTTTGTTATGGGGGCGGTAACGATATTGATGGCCCCGACAAGCGCGCCGCCACCGTAAAGAGCGGATGACGGACCGCGTATCACCTCGATCCTTTCAACAGTATGGAGATCAACACTCTCCAAATTAAAGCCTTTTCTCAGAGTGTTGACCGGCACGCCGTTCACATACAAACGGACCTTGTTATTCATGCCTCCGCCTGACACCCCGCGCACGGCAATGCCGGAGGCCGACCCTATTCCACTGCGCAGTATCACCACATCAACTTTTTCTTCAAGTAAAGACGATAATTCATCCTGCCCGCTGTTGCTGATTTCACGGCGGTCTATTGTGTCAACACTGCCTGCCTCTCCAGTCACAAGGCCGGGATAACGATCAGCCCTGACAAATATTGTCCCTCCGGTAAATGCGAAACAACCGCCCGCGAACACAACAGCCGCAGTCACCACAAACAAAAAGTACTTTTTCACAACCCTTCTCCTTTATTTTGCATTTCTGTGTACATCATAATGCAAAAACAGAACAATGTCAAGAAAAAGGAAAGGGCAGTGGTGCCAGGGGTTGATTTTCGTGACTTATTTGACGGCAGGTCCGAAGCGTTCTGCTAAACCCACACACATGCTTCGTATTAAGGAAATACCGCCGATCAGGCGATGAGAAGAACCCGTGAGTTTTTTTGTTTAATCAGTTTTTGCTGTTCCCTGAGCAAGCCCTTCTCATAGACGAGAGACAGCTCAGACGGCGTTGAGGCGCTTTTTGACAGGAGCGCGGCAGCTTTTTTAAATCCGGATTCCATCCTGAGGAAATTGGCTTCCTGTATATAGCAGTAAAACACGCCGCGGGGATCCGAGAATTCCCTGAATATTTTTACGCAGGCCCTGTTTATTTTAAGAGCCTCTTTTTTGCGACCGAGAAACCATGCTGTTTGCGCAAGCCCCCACATAGAATAAGCCATGTTCCAGCGGTCATTGATTTTTTCGTA
This sequence comes from Elusimicrobiota bacterium, assembly GCA_034660675.1. Classification (GTDB taxonomy): domain Bacteria; phylum CG03; class CG03; order CG03; family CG03; genus CG03. The sequence goes on along the minus strand of JAYEJT010000160.1, from coordinate 5,933 downwards.
TATGGAAACAGCTTTCTTATAAAGTTTCTCCGATTTTTTGAAATCTTTTTTCATTCTCGCTGCGCTGCCCAGACCGCATGACGAATAGGCAATGCCGAATTTCTCTTTTCTGCGGGAAAAAATTTTGGTTGCCAAAAGATAGCATTTCTCTGAAAAAGCATAATTCCCGATAAGACGGGCTGTACCGCCCATGCCGCAGAGAACATAACCCTTCGCGGACGGCTCTTTTGTCAGAGACCGGGCCTTCTGAAAATAGAAAAAACCTTTTTTGGGATTTCCCCCGTAACGCTCTATCCCCCCGCGCGTCCAGTGCGCAAAGGCGATGCCCTCTTTGTCTTTTGATGCCTTGTATATCCTCAACGCGGACGATATCTTTTTTCTGGCGGTTTTAAAATCACACAGCATTCTATAAAGAATGGCTTCTTCACAGAGAGAATCAGCATCAACCGGACTTTGCTTGAGATAAAAAAGCGCTTTTGCGGGTTTCCCCATCATACGGTATATCCACACAAGCAGTTTCCCCGCACGTTCTTTTTCTTTCTTTTTTTTATTGACGGAGAGAGCTTTTTTGAGAGCCGAAGCGTAATCCCCCGCAAAAATAAACTTCTCGGCCTGAGCGCACAAATCATTTTTTTTATCCGTCATTTCATTTACCGCCTTTAAATTTCGCTTTTAATTTCTTATCATAACATTGAAACAGCTGAAACGGAAATATAAAATGGCAAAGAAAAACAAAAAAATAAAATCCGGCCGGAAACAGGCGCTGGACACCGCTCACAGGGCCGGCACTGTTTCCCGAAAAACAGCTAAAGCTGTATCGCCTCCCCGGCAAACGCGCCCGAAAAGACCGGCAGCCTCTATGGCTGATTTCGGGCAACACGCAGCTTCACACGCGGCGGCCGCGGCCCTGCTTATTCTGCTGGCGGCAACTTTTTTTACAAAACTGTCCATCTTCGACAGAAATTGCAATCTAAAAAACGGCGAGTTCGGTCTGTTCAGAGTAGAGGAGGCCACCAGATACAGATATGCGAAACTTGTTTCCGAAGGCAAAAAAATTCCGGACATCGACACCCGCATACAGCACCCCGAGGGGCTCAATGTCAAAAAATATTTCACCACCGTTTCACAGAGGGTTATCGGACACACATACAGGATTTTGCGCTTTAAAATGCCCTTCCACAAATTCGTCATTTATTTTATGTTTCTCTACTCTTCCCTTTCCATCTTCGCACTATACAAAACAACGCGTCTTCTTGGAGGAAAACGTCTTTTCTCTCTGGTCGCCTGCGCTTTTTATGCCACAAGTTTCGCCTCAAGTTCAAGAACGATAGCGGGCGGTCTCGTTGAGGAGGATTTCGCGCTCCCCCTGATGTTCTTCGGATTGATGTTTGCCTTGAAAGCCTTAAAAACCCGCGGCAGAATGTCTGGCGGGGCAAATACCGGATGGCCCAAAACAGGCACTTGGCTCTATCCGCTGATCAGCGGCGCGCTCCTTTCCGTGGCCGCGAGTGCCTGGCATGTGAGCCAGTTTTTCTATCTTATCCTCTCAGCTATACTCTGCTTTCTCTATATATTTAAACCGGACGAACGGAAAAATATTTTCAATTTCATGGCGCCGGTTATCGCTATCCTCACCGTCGCGGGTTTTTCCGTCGCCGTTCTAAGAGGAGGGTTCTTTCTTCTTTCTTTCAGTCAAATCCTCGGATACGCTTTTCTCCTGACACATTTGACGACCTCAAAATTCCGGCTGCTGCGAAAAAATATTTTTACATTGTCGGCTGTATTCGCCGTTCTGCTCGCTCTCGTTTTTACAGTTGCACGCCCAATGCTAAAAAACCACGCGAAGAATTACGGTCATGTTTACACGCTCATGTTTAACAAAATACGCTATCTCGGAAATAAACCGACTTTTGAAGCCGAAGTACAAAAACTGCCTTTTGACACAAAAGTTCTGTGGCAATCGTCTTTTGTGAGCCCGGGGGCAAAATTCACAAAAGATATTTTTCTCCTCGCTTTTATCTTCGCCCTGCCCGGTCTTTTTTCAGCTTTCCGGCGGATCTTCAAAAACAGGGACAGCGGCGTGTTTATTGCGCTGGCCATGTTCGCGGGCTTTTTTATTCTTTTTCTACTGGTAAAACGCCTCTATGTTTTTGTCGTTTTTTTCCTCTGCTCCCTCATGCCGCTTGCCGGAAATTTCCTGAAAAAACAAAAATATAATTTTGCGGCCGCCGCTCTTTTTTTCGCGGGCACGGCCATGCAGTGGAACAACACTCTTCCAAAGCTGAAAACCATCCCCCACAGGATAAATTCTTACAAACAGGACCTTATAAAACACATGAAAAGAGCGCTGCCGGCTGAAAGCGTTATTCTCTGCAACATCGGCATTGCGCCGGAAATTGTTCAGAATTCTTCCTTTTCAACCGTGCTGCACAACCATTATGAGGAAAAAAACATCCGCGACAAAACAGAGGAATTTTATAAAAAAATCTATGCAAACGAAAAAGAACTTTACGATTTCGCAAAAAAATATGAAACCGGATATTTGATATACCACTGGGAATTCCTCTTTGATAAGTCCGTAAATTCCATGCGCTATCAGGTGAACGCCATGAATCTTTTTAAAACCTGCGCCGCCTACAATCTTCATTTCAACGAAAAAAATCTGAAGCACTTTACTCTCGTCTATCAGAACGACTATTACCGTCTCTTTAAAATTCATCCCGAGAGCGAAACGCTAACGCCCGCTGATGTTGAATACGCGCCTTTTTTCAACAGCCGCGTTTTTGAGCCGCAGGACAAAATACTCTACATGGAAGGCAAACGCGCAAAAGGTCCTCTTTATGATGACGAATACAGCAGAAAAAAAATGGACGAAGTCTGGTCGCTGCCGAAAATGAGAAATCGCGCCGGTTCGGCGGCTGCCTCCGGCGACTTGGAGCAAGCAGAAAAAATATACAGAAAAATGCTGAAAACAGACCCCTATTACACCCGGACAAGAATAATAATCAGTGACTTTTACATGCGCGCGGGTGCGCCCAGGAAAGCCGTGCCTCACACGCGCTGGCTTGCCGAGAATTATCCCTCGCCCCAAAGTTATTATTATCTGACATCCTCTCTCCGTGCCGCCGGCTACGAAAAAGAGGCGCTAAACGCCTCACAAAAAGCGCAGCGCCTTTTTCCCGGCGATCCCCTCCTCAAACAATAGGTCATAGGTCCGCCGCAATTTCAGCAATTAAATTATTTTTATGGTAAACTCCCGCACTTTAAGAACTTTCAGTATCCTGATCAGCGATATGAGTTTAATGTTACGGCCGCGCTCAATCCTGGATATGTCCGCCTGGGACAAACCCGTTAAATCTGAAACCCCCTGCTGATTGAACCCCTTTTCCAGACGGATGCTCTTTATGCTATTCCCTATGCCGACAAGAACTTTGGACGGCTTATCTTTCGGACGGGCCCTCGTCATCTCATCATAAATCATATCCCACCATTCCAGAAAATCTATGGCATGCGCCGTTTTTTTCCAGTATTTTTTAACTTTAGGCCAGGAGTTGATGAATACCGTTTTATCCATATACGAAAAAACTTCTCCCGGCTTATCGCAGCGTGACAGCAAAGTCGCGACCCGGGATATGTGTTTCGGATTGGTACCGTCTTTTAAAATAGCGGGCGTCTCTTTAATCGCCGCCCCGCTTAAATCCCAAAAATATTTGTTGCTATTCATCCTATGACCCCCTTTATAAAGATTTTTATTTCATTATCTATGTGCTTGATCATGACCGCTGAATCAAATTTTTTATCATAGATGTCCAGGTCCGGAATATTCAATTTCAAGTCCTGCCTTGAAAAATTTCTGTACCATGCAATCATGCCGCGCTGCTGTTCCCCCGGCATTTTTTTTAAAAACCGGTGCAGCGGAATTATTTTTTCAGATAAACAGAACACATCATACACATCCTTTGCCGCATTCCTGCCCGTTTGTCTTTCTTTCCCGAGCTCATCCCGTATTAAATATGTGCCGGCTATCGCCATAATTTTCTGATAATATATCTGTTCAACCCCGTAAACCGGCACGCCCTGAAACCGTCTTATGACCGGCTCACTAAAAAAAACATCTTCAATAAAATCAATTTTCAAAAATATGTCCGGCGCTATTTGCGCGGCATAAAAAACGACACCGGCTTTATTTTCGGTCTTAAACTCCCTGTCAAACGGAATTTTCAATCCGGTCTTTTTTTCAAATTTTTTTATCAGTTTTTTTATATCGTTTTTATCGTATTTAACGCTGAAAAAATCCAAGTCATTTGAAAATCTGTGATTCAGATAGAATAATTCCAGCGCCGTTCCCCCGGCTAACGCGAAATTAAAATTCGCTCTTGTAAATTCTTCCAATATCTCCTGCTGAACTTTTCTAATTTCTTCCCGCATGAACAGCCTCCTATGAACCCCCATCCTCTTTATGTGCCTAAACACATAAAATTTATGTGTCTAAACACATAATAACGCGCAAATCTTTCTTTGTCAAGGCCCCTTGCGAAAAAACAGATTACAATTTAAAATTTAGTAATCCCCTTTTGATGAATTTGTTTATTATTTGCAAATATTCGTCTTTGTTTTCTGCCGGACTTGCGGCGATACGCATAGTAAATTCATACAAAGCGTCTATTTCCACTCTCAACCACCTGCCGTTTTTATGCAGAAAGATTAGCAGGGTAGTCATGGCAACTCTTTTATTTCCGTTTTGAAAAGGATGATTTTTAATCATTAAATAAAAAAGTATCGCGGCTTTGGAAATCAGTCCCGCATATAACAACTTCTTTGAAAATGTCTGGAACGGCACCAGCAGACAGCTTTCCAGCACATTCGGATATCTGGTATTAAATGCGGGAATAGGTTCGTCATATACAAGTTGTTTTCTTGCCAGCTCATGAGACAAGAATTCAACTTCCTTAATTGTGACTCTTTTGATTTTCGTCATCTCTTTTTCTTCCCAGCTTTTTCAAAACTTCACCGTATTCCGCCACTGTCCTGTCAACGGCAGCAGTGATCTGTTTCTTTTCCGCATCATTTAAATTTTCCCCTGTTACATCTTCTGCCTCAATTGCATAATTCCGTCCGATTTTTATTGCCCTTATTTCTCCTTTTTGTATTTTTTTAAAAACCGCAACCCTGCTTATGCCCAGCATCTCAGCCACTTGGGTAGTTGACAAAAACCTTTTGTCATTCATAATATTTCTCCTTCTTAACCAACTTCAATATTTTACGGCCTAAGTTAACCGTTGTTAACCAACCAATAATAGGTTAACAGCTGTTAACCTATTTGTCAATGGTTAACAATTGTTAACCATTTTCCGATTAAAAACTGATATAATATCAGCGGGGTAAACAAAAAATGATATATGAAATAAGCGAATATTGTTCAGCGCATTTCAAACACATAGTTTTTACCGTGTTACGCTTAACCGCAATCTGGTTTTTAATATCCGGCTTCATCAAACGTTACCGCCGCCGCATAAAAAAATTTTCATGAGACGCTTCCGCAGCAAACGATTCAAAAAGAAAAAACGAAACTGGCCTTACCGATACAGCTATTACAATTATGTCCGGCTCACGGTGAGCGCGGCTTCACTTTATGGCTTGTATATCGTCAGGGATATGGGAAACAATTATTGGCGCTGCATTTTTGCCGCTCTTCTCATATTGTACAACAACATCAGACCGATTCACCTCAGCCCTAAAATATGGAATGTTCTGGACTGCGCCGCGCTCGTAACTATACTCGCCACATTTTTCCTGATCTAATGGTGTTTTCTGCCGGGGAAGGGATCGAACCTTCAACATTCGGCTTCAGAGGCCGACGCTCTGCCAGTTGAGCTACCCGGCAATGTTTTGGCAATGGTTAAAAATACAAAATTATAGATGGAAAATCAAAC
>JAYEJT010000159.1:0-1568 GCA_034660675.1 Elusimicrobiota bacterium | reverse complement strand
TTTCTTTTCTCCGTAGCTTCACGGCTATGCCAAAGACAGAACCCACAAGAGAAGAGATAAAGATCAGCCAGAATATTGATTGAAAACCGGAAAAAGCCCCGAGAGCCGTTATGAGCTTCACATCCCCCATCCCCATTGCTTCCTGTTTGAAGATCTTTTCAGCAAGAATAGCTATCAGAAAAAGAACAACACCCGCCGTCAAACCCGATAAAGCTGAGAAACCGGCGCTTACCCAATAGGAATTGTTCCAGATCTCTTTCGGTACTAAAACAGCGAAAACGAAAAGAAAGATGTTGATTTCATCAGGTATTATGCTGTGCTCCAAATCTATGAATGTGACAGCAATTGACGCCCCCAGCAAAACGGCCAGTTGAAGAGCTTTCCATGACACACCGAAAAAATAAAAAGAAAGAAAAAAACTCAGACCAGTCAAAAGCTCCACAAGAGGGTAAACAGGCGAAATTTTAGCGGAACAATTCCGGCACTTTCCTTTCAGCAGAAGAAAACTCAGAACCGGTATATTGTCATAAAAAGCCACGGGCGCTCCGCAGGCGGGACAAAATGACCGGGGTTTGATTAATGATTTTTCCAGAGGGAGCCGGTATATAACAACATTGAGGAAAGAGCCGAAGACAAGGCCCAACAGAAAGATAAAAGCGCCTAAAACATAGAAAACGGCATATGCGTTTTCTATTCCTGCCCCCGTCATTGTTTTTTTATCCTTTGATAATCTTTCATAAATCTTTCAGCCATAACTTTGTTTCCTCCGGCTTTAAAAGCAATGGCTGTATTGTAGCAAATATCCCAGTCAAAATATAAAGAAAGGCACTTGCGATAAGCAGTGAGACTTCCGCCTATATCACCTGACCGGTATTTTGCCCGGCCCAGATTCAGCCAGATCCTGTAATCCGCGGGAAGGCATTTTGAGACTTTTTCAAACGCCGAAACTGCCTCGCGGGGTGAGCCGCTTTCTAAAAGTTTTTCTCCTTTTTTCCAGTTCAACTGGGAATAAGCAAAAACAAGGGCGTAAACAAAAGCTGATACGGCAAGCACCGTGCCTGCTGTTTTCTTAACAGAAACATACTTTTCATCACCTGTGTTTTTAACTCTCATGACAAAACCCGCCAAAATAAAAAAAAGATAAACCGTTGAAATGCGCTGAAAAGGAAACGCCGTCAGAGATGTAAAAATAAGAGCCGTTATACCTGCTTTGTAAGGGGCGAGTTCAGGCGGAATTTTTTTGAGCAAAACCGGCAGCACAAAAAGCAAAAGAAGAATCGCCCTGAAAATTCCGAGCTCACAGACAAAATGCAGAATATCGCAATGAGCCCATTGTGGCGACATATGGTAAGGTAATTCTGCTTTCAGCCGGTAAGGCACATAATTTCCCCTGTAGTTTCCGGCTCCCGCGCCCGTGAGGGGATTTTCTTTAATCATCTCAACGGAAGTTCTGTAATAATTTATGCGCCTTGTAAAAGAAGTGAAATAATTGCTGTCCCCCGGTTTTAAAAAGGAAAAACAAAGGACAGCAAAAAGCACCGCGCCCCCGAGAAAAACAATTACCGGTT
>JAYEJT010000158.1:0-8033 GCA_034660675.1 Elusimicrobiota bacterium | reverse complement strand
TTCCGTCGCGCCGCATAAAAGCCCGTATCATTTCACGCGGAAATTATTGTCTGGCGGGAGTCCCGCTTCTTTCTGCCGTTTTTGCGGCAAGGTCAAAGAGTATAAAAATAAAGTTTTTTGGCAAAGACGCCATGACAATAGCTCGCGGAAAAACCGTTTGTGAAATAGAGGGCCAGGCGGGTGCGGTTTTTTCGGCGGAGAGAGTGGCGCTTAATTTTCTTTCTTTACTTTCGGGTATAGCGTCAAAAACCGCGGCTTTCAGAAAACTCATAGATAAAAGTTGGCCGGTACCGGGGAGGCCAGCCTTGCTGGATACGAGAAAAACACTTCCCGGCTACAGGTATCTTTCCAAATATGCCGTCCGCTGCGGGGGAGGCGTCAATCACAGGTTTGACCTTGAAGAAACAGCGATGGTCAAGGATAATCACATAGCTTTCGCGGGTATTGATTCCGCTCTTGAGGCGTTCAAAAGAAAAAAAGTGATATTTGAGGCCGATGATCTGAAAGAGGCTGAAAAAATTCTTGCCATAAAACCCTACGTTCTTCTTTGCGACAATTTTAAGCCGCGTCAGGCCGCTGAAGCCTGCGCGCTAAGGGATAAGATTTCCCCGCGCACGCTGATAGAGCTTTCCGGCGGCATAGACGAAAAAACAATTTTAAAATACAGGAAAATCCCGGTTGACAGAATATCGTCGGGGGCCATAACCCATTCCGCTTTGTCCGCGGATTTTTCTCTTGAAGTCTACGGATAAAGATCCCGTGGATACAATATCCCTCCAAGAAAAAAAAGTTTCTGAAATTCTTAAAGCTGTTTTTCCGTCAGCGGCATTTAAACTTCTGGACGAATGCTTGTCAACGCAGACCGCGATCAGGGATGAAATCAGGGCTCTTCCCGGAAGGCCGTATCTTGTGATCGCCCGCAGTCAGAGTGACGGCGCCGGCAGATTCGGCAGAAAATTTCATTCGCCGCCGGGCGGTCTGTGGTTTTCTTTTTTTGTCCCGTCATCATTGCGTCTGCTCGACGGGAACTGCGCCATTGAGGTTGCCTCAAAAATAAAAGACGGCCTTTCCTTGAAATTATCCGTGGATGTTTCCACCAAGGAGCCGAATGATATCGTCACATCCGACGGCAGGAAACTTGCCGGAATAATCGTCACCAGAATTTACAGCGGGTCAGAATGTGCAGGGGCGGTAATAGGCGCCGGAATAAATGTAAACAACGATACGGATTTTGACGGCGTTGAGGCGGTTTCGCTCTCCGAACTCACCGGCGGGGCTGTTTCAATAGAAGCCGTTTTGCAAGTGTGCTTGCAAAGCATGGCGTCATTGGTGTATGATAAGGAGAAATAGCCGCTTTTAAAGTTTCATGGAGGCGTGGCAGAGCGGTCGAATGCGGCGGTCTCGAAAACCGTTTACGCTGCAAGGCGTACGGGGGTTCGAATCCTCCCGCCTCCGCCAAGTTGACAGTTCCGGGGAAATTAAGGGTGGCCCTTTTCCATAAATGCCTCCTTGCTCAGCACCGTCACTAATTGCTATAATAGGTCAAATTTAAAGTTTACGGGAGGAATAAAATGAGAGTTACTATTGACGCGGATCTTTGTACGGGATGCAGCCTTTGCGAGCAGACGGTGCCGGAAGTTTTTGAGATTGTTGACGGCGTGGCTGTGGTGAAAGGAGCTGTGACGGTTGAGAAAGAAGAGGATGTTAAAGAGGCGGCCGAAAACTGCCCCGTTGACGCTATAAGCGTAGAATAATAAGCTGGTCTTCTGAAACAGCCCCGGTCAAAACCGGGGCTGTTCCTTTATAGGGTGCAAAAAATATGAGCGAAAGAAAAATAATCGGAACGGATTTTGACGGGATAATAACTGACACAGACCCTGTTTTCAGGGAATATATCAAACGAGTGACGGGGAGGCAGTTTTACAGGGAACAGATCGTAAAATATTTTTACGAGGAATGTCTTCCCATAACAAAGGATGATGTGGACAAAGCCTATGAGCTGATGCTGGAAGAGAATGTCTGGAGCCGCATGGAGCTCGTTGACGGCGCCCGGGACACTCTTGTAGAGCTGGCGAAAAAATTTGATATTGTGGTGATCACGGCAAGGCCCGCCGATTCCCGCGGTCAATCCGAAGATTTTTTAAAAAGAAAAGGCATCCCGTTCAAAGAAATACATTTTATCAAAGAAGGCGATAACAAGATAAACCTGATCAAACAGTTTCCGTTTAAGCTGGAGGCTTTTATCGAGGACAGACTTGATTTTGCCAGGGGCATAGCTCTTTCGGGAATAAAAACATACATGCTTGATTATCCGTGGAACCGGACCTCCGGGGAAACGGAAAATCTTTACAGGGTCAATTCATGGAAAGACATCAGAGAGTGTCTTTCTGAAGCGTCTTAATTTTCTTTAACGGTAAAAAGAAATCCGAGCGCTGCCGCACTCACTATTGCGCCCCAGACAAAGGGGTAAAGATGATTTGTGTTCCAGAGGAATCCTTGTATGATCCCCCCTGTCAGGAGAGAGAGTGTCTGGACAAGCTGAAGCGTTCCCATGTTTCTTCCCCTTTTTTTTGCGGGGCTCAGTTCGTTTATCCATGTTTTGAGACTCACTTTTGAAAAAGCCGCGGTGATCCCGAGCAGCATCATCGCCGGTGTTAAAAATGATTTCGGGGCGAAGGCAAACAGCGCGCAGAGGATAAGAAAAACTATATTCGCGACAGCCAGACCTTTACGGCAGCCTTTTCCCGACGCGAATTTTCCCGCGGGCACGGCAAAAACGGTGTAAGCGGCGTTGTAGAGGATGTACGCAAAAATTCCCGATGAAACAGCCGTCCCCGCGCCTTTTCCGGTGAACTGAATGAAGCTTATGAAAAAAAGATAATTTATGTTTGAAACCCCGAAAAGTCCGGTATAAAGAAACACGGATTTTAATTTTGTTTTCGCTGAAACCGTTTCTGCGGATAGCCGCGCCACGTATTTTTCACGGAGCATTAAAATCGGAGGGAGCGCGACAAATGACACGGCGGCTCCGGCCAGAATTATGGATTTTATGTTAAAACCCATGTTCCACATTATGTATGCCGCCAGAGTCCCCGTCACGGCTCCGGCGCTGTCCATGGCTTTTTGTATGCCGAAAGCTTTGCCGGCAAATTCTTTGTCAACGGTGTCGCCTATGAGAGAATCTCTCGGCGCTACGCGCAGGCCTTTGCCCACGCGTTCTCCGCTCCTGGATGCGGCAAGAGCCGCGGCTGTAGCCGAAAGAGGGATGAGCAGTTTGGACAAACAGGAAAGCAGATATCCCGCGAATATGAGGGGTTTTCTTTTTCCTGTTTTGTCGGATAACGCGCCGCTGAAATAATGCGTTATTCCCTGGAAAACCTCGGGAAGGTTTCCCACCACACCTATGGCGAGTCCCCCCGCGCCCATGGCCGCGAGAAAAGCCGGCAGGACGGCCTTTATCATTTCGCTGGATATGTCGGTGAAAAAACTAACGGCGCCGAGAAGATATATGTTTTTCCACATAATCAAATATTTCGTCTATTTTCATTGTGTGAGAGCCCTTGAACGCGATTATATCCGCGGAATCGTTCAGGGCGGCGGTCTTGAGTTTTTTTCTGTCGGGGTAAATAGAATATTTTATTTTCGGATTTGCTTTTTTGGCGCCTTTTATAAAAGAATTTCCGAATTTGCCGAAATAGTGTATTGTATCAATGCCGGCTTTTGCAAAAGATTTGCCTGTTTCACTATGGAGCCGCGCTGAATGTTTGCCGAGTTCGAGCATGTCTCCGAAGACGAGGGTTTTTCTGCCTTTTTCGTTTTTTAAAAGTTTAGCCAGGGCTTTGGCCGATCCGGGATTGGCGTTAAAAGAATCGTTTATGAGAGTTTTGCCTTTTGTTTTTTTAACGCTCATTCTTCCCGGCGGGGATTTGAAAGTTTTGATGCCCTCGAGGATTATGCGCCAAGGCACTTTTAAAAGCCTTGCGGCGGCTATGGCGCCGGCTGCGTTGAGCACGTTAAAAGCTCCCGGCAGGGATGTTTTAAAATGCCGTCCGCAAAGGATAAATTCGCTTCCTGTCAAATCCGTTTTTATAATTTCTGCTTTGAAATCGCTTTTGTTTTTCAGTGAATATGTTGTAACTTTTCCGCGGAACAGTTTTTTGAATTTTCCCGCAAACGGATCGTCGTTGTTTATTATAAGAGAGCCTCCGGGATTAAGAGCTTCGGCCAGCTCGCTTTTTTCTTTGAAAACATTTTCTTTTGTTTTCAGGTCGCCGAGGTGGGTGTTGCTTATGTTTGTTATGATGCCCGTGTGGGGTTTTGCTATTTTGCAGAGTCGCCGTATCCCTCCTATAACATTTGTTTCCATCTCGGTGATCATAATATCGGTATTGCGGGCTGTGCCGAGCACGGTCAGGGGCAGGCCTATGAAATTGTTGAAACTTTTTTTTGCGGCGTTTACGGAGAATTGTTTTTTCAGAACGTGAGAGAGAATGTCTTTTGTGCTTGTTTTTCCGTTGGAGCCGCTGACGGCTATAACGCGCGGTTTTATTTTTGTTCTCCAGAGAGCCGCTGTTTTTCCGAGAGCGTCACGGCTGTCACTGACGAGGATTATGCCGCCTCCGCTGTTTACGCGCGGTTTTTTTTCAACGATAGCGGCCCCGCATATTTTAAGGGCTTTTGCGGCGAAATCGTTGCCGTTTTTCCGTGAACCCCTGAGCGCGAAAAAAAGGTCGCCTTTGCGCAGGTGACGGGTGTCTATGGAAACTCCCGTTATTTTTACATTATCTTTACCTGATATAAGTTTGCCGCCGGCCGTTTCCAGAATCTCTTTGATGGTCAGTGAAATCATGCTGAATTATAACAGAAAGCGTCAGATAAATGCAAAATATCCGCGGAAAGATGCTTTAGAGCGACGGATGCTATTCGCAGCGTGGCCATATGAGCAAGGGGTTTGCCCCGTTCCCGAAGCCGAAGGCGTGCGAATAGGCAGCTGAAAGTCCGCCTGGGAGGACGAACCTCATACGTGAGCGTCCGTCTGCGAATAGCTCCGGCGCGATTAAAAACGTTAAAAAATTTTCTCCTTGATAAAAAATATGGTAACAAGTGACGGAGCAATTATGCGTTGCCTTATGAATTTTCCGTCTAGCGAAAAAGCGCTTTCCGCGGATATTTCATCAGCGGATAAAACAGTTTTACAATATGAGCATGGCGTCGCCGAAGGAAAAAAAACGCCATTTGAGTTTTATCGCCTCTTTGTAGCATTCCAGAATATTTTTCCGTCCGGCAAAGGCGCTGACGAGGACAATGAGGCTGGAGAGGGGCGTGTGGAAATTGGTTATGAGAGTTTTTACTATTTTAAATTTATAGGGAGGGGTGATGTACATGGCTGTGCTGCCGCTTCCGGGATGGAGAAGATATTTCCCGTTTTTTTTATAGGCGTTGCTCTCAAGAGTTCGGGTGACCGTTGTTCCACAGGCGAAAACGCGTCTTTTTTCGGTAACCGCGCGGTTGACCGTTCCAGCTGTTTTTTCAGAAATGGTAAAAAATTCTTCATCCATTTGGTGTTCTTCTATTGTTTGACCCCTCAGTGGCGTGAAAGTGCCGAAACCTGTGTGCAGGGTTATGAAGTTTATTTCCACTCCCTTGCGCTTGAGTTTTCTGAGGATTTCCTTTGTGAAGTGCAAACCCGCCGTTGGAGCGGCTACCGCGCCTTCATTTTCTGCGAAAACCGTCTGGTATCGTCGCGGGTCCTGTTTTTTTTCGTGTATGTAGGGAGGAAAAGGGATTTTGCCGCACAATGAAAGGATTTCTTTGATGTCCGCGTTGAATTCTATGATTGCGCGGCCTTTGATTTTTTCGATGACCGTGCATTTGAAAGAATTCTTTAGCAACAGTGTTTCTCCGGTTTTTACTTTTTTCAGAGGTTTTATCAGGCATTCATATAATTTTTGTTTTTTAACGTGCCGTAAAACAAATATTTCCACTTTCCCGCCTGTTTTCCTTTTGGCTGATAACCGGGCCGGTATGACTTTTGTGTTATTTAAAATGAGCACATCGCCTTTTTTGAAATATCCGGCAATGGAGCTGAATTTTTCTAAGTGCCTTTTCCCGTTGGATCTGTCGAAAACCATGAGATTAGACCCGTCGCGTTTTTTTGCCGGTTTTTGCGCGATGAGTTCCCCCGGCAGATCAAAATCAAAGAGGGATGATCTCACCGGTTTCTCCGCAAACAGTTTAAAGTTAAGAGCATAGGGTAAATTACAAAAACCCGCTGTTTTTTTCAATCCCTGTCCCCGTATTGTGAAAAGGGTGTTTTTATACTAAAATACAAAATTGCTTGATTTATGTATTACGATAACAAAATAAATTCGCTTAAGCAGATTTTCGGTACGGGCGATGTTCGTCTGAGAAAAGATGCTGTTGAGGTGAGGGGAAAGAGCTACCCCCTCATAGATGATGTCATAATCCTGTCGGAGCCCGGGAAATACACGGAAAAAGTGAAAAAAATCCTCGGTGTTTCGCCTTCGGGAAATGAGCCGGACAATTTTTCAAAGGATATTCAGGGCACTTTCGGTGAGGAGTGGACAAAATACAATGTTATAATGCCGTCCCACAGAAAAGAATTCGACAGTTATTTTGATATTGTGAGCCTTGAATCGCTCAGGGAAGCGCGGGCGTGTGATCTAGGCTGCGGCATAGGAAGGTTCAGTTACTTTCTTAAAGATATCTGTAAGGAAATCATGCTTGTTGATTTTTCCGACGCTATATTTGAGGCCAGAAAAAATATGACAGGGGCCGGGAACTGTCTGTTTTTTATGGGTGATCTGACCGATCTGCCGTTTGGCACTAATTACGCGGATTTTTTGTTTTGTCTCGGCGTGCTGCATCATCTGCCTGTTCCGGCGCTAGACGAGGTGAGAAAGCTGAAAAGATTTTCCCGCAATGTGCTGGTGTATCTTTACTATGCTCTGGACAACAAGCCTTTTTATTTCAAATGGATACTTTCCGCAGTGACTTTTATCAGGAAATCTCTTTCAAAAAGCAAAAGCGGTTTTTTAAGATCAATAATTCCTCCTGTGGGGGCCCGTTTTATTTATTTCCCGCTCGTTCGCATCGGTGAAATGCTTGAGTATTTTAAGATATCCGGGAGCGTTCCCCTTTATGATTCGTATAAGGGAAAAAGCATTAAAAGGATCGAGCAGGATGTGTATGACAGATTTTTTACATCCATAGAGCAGCGTTTTGAAAGAAAAAATATAATGCAGCTCAAAGACACTTTTGACAGTGTGACGGTTTCGGATAATGTGCCTTACTGGCATTTTCTGTGCAGATCGGCGGAAATGTCCGCTAAGGCGGGCGGGGTTTAAGTGGCAAAGGAAAAGAGAAGGGGAAAATCGGGTTCTTCTTCCGGGCTGGTTGTATTTTTTAACAGAGCGCTGGTTTTGCTCACTCCGGCGCTGTGTTTCCTCACTGCCGTGGGTTTTTATTTAAAAACATACGATTCGGCAACGATTAAAATAACTTTTGTACAAGTCGGCGGCTCTCTTCTCATAGGGCTGTTTTTGTTGAAAAAGCTGGAGGAGGGTCTGCGTTTTTCTCAGGAAGAGCTTGCTTTTTTAATACCGGTGGCGGCTTATTTTCTGTGGGGCTGTTTTTCTTATGCCGGCTCGCCGTTCAAAACGTGGGCATCTTTTGATGAATTCTGGAGGCGATGCCTGTACACGGGGTTCGTCTTTATAGGTTTCTTTGAATTCAGAAAGTTAAAAGACGTTAAATTTCTCACATCGCTTATAATGCTCACATGTTTCGTTGTCTGTTTCTACGGTGTTGTGCAAAGGCTGGGGCTTGATCCGTATGCATGGAAGGGCGCGTTCGGCAGCAGGCATTTTTCCACTTTCGGTAATCCCAATTTTTTTGGGGCATGGCTTGTGGGTGTGGCCGCTCTGCCTCTCAGCGAATTTTTCAAAACAAGAAACCCTTTTTACGCTTTTCTTTATCTGCTTGCGGCATACGGTGTCTGGATAGGGTATAGC
>JAYEJT010000157.1:0-8039 GCA_034660675.1 Elusimicrobiota bacterium | reverse complement strand
GTTGAATTCGCGCTTACGATTGCCGGCGGTGTTCTTGGTTTCAAGTTTCTAACGCAACACTAGCCAACTTTTTAAACGCATCGTAAGGTGTCTCTCAATCCAGTACTTTTTGCGCCGCAGTTCAGAGATAGCGAATTCCGGTTCTTGACAAACTTGTTTTCTCCGGATAAAATATAGTGTACACAAAAGGTTACACGTAGCGGGAGGTGAATTATGAATACGAGTATACAGCTTTTAAGAGCGGAGCACACCGGCGTCAGGGAGTTCAGGAAAAATCTTTCTTTTTATTTGAAAAAGAAAGATTCGGTGGTGGTAACAAGCAGATCAGCGCCTAAAAAAGTGCTGGTTCCCTACGACGATTTGCTGGAAATTGTTGAAATTTTAGATGAATTGTCTGATGAAAAAGTTGTCAAAACAATTGTAAAGGCAAAAAAATCAATTGCATCAGGAAAAAAAGGGATTCCTGTTTCTGCGCTTTTTAAAAAACTCAGGTCGGTGACGGGGTGAAATTCAAAGTTCTTTTTCCCGATATTGCAGTCAGGAGGAAATTTGAAAAGAAACTGCTGAAAATTTCAAAAAGAATGAGGGAAAAAATAATGACGGGCGTTGAGGATTTGGGAAAAAATCCTTTGCCGGAAGGTAAAAAATTCAGATTTTTAGCGCCGCCTGTGGAGGTGTTTGAATACACAGCGCGTTACAGGCTGAGGATAGGTGATTATAGGGTTTTGTATGATGTGGATTGTAAAAAGAAAATTGTGTGGGTGTTTGTTCTGAGGCAAAGAGGCAAAACAACATATAAAAAAACATGAAAAAGAACGAAAAAAAAACCAGAACCGTCCCCGTTCTTTCGGGCAGCGAGGTCATGGCGGCGGATAAGAGAGCCATTAGAGCGGGAACGCCGGGCAGAACTCTTATGAAGCGGGCGGCCAAAGGCCTTGCGGAATTCATAGATTCGCTGGACGCTAAACGCGTGGTTTTTGTGACGGGGCCGGGAAACAACGGCGCCGACGGTATTACGGCGTCGGGCCTGATCAGAAAAAGCACTGAGGTTGAGATCTTCTGCGTTTTCCCGCGGGAAAAAGTCAATTCCAGTTTTCTATGGGCTCAGTCAATTTCGGGGCAAGGTGTTGTTTTTATGCCCTCGTCCTCAGCGCTCAAAGAAAGTTTAAGAAGAGCCGACTGCGTTGTTGACGGCATTTTCGGCACGGGTTTTCACGGAATACCGGGGGGACGAGCGGCTTCGGCCATAAAATTGATAAACGCTTCCAAAAGATTGGTTGTTGCCTGCGATGTGCCGTCGGGCATTGATTCGGACACGGGGAAAGCCGGATTGGCCGTGAACGCGGATTTCAGCGTGACTTTCGGCTTCCCTAAAAAGGGTCTGTTTCTGGGAAGAGGCGCGGAAATATCGGGTTCGGTCAGGGTTGTTGATATAGGCCTAAAAAAAACGGACAGGAAAACGGTCGCGGGTATGATTGCTCCGCGGGACATTGGTTCAAAAATTCCCGCAAGAAGCAGCAAATCACACAAATACACATCGGGTCATGTGCTAATTTTCGCGGGGGCCATGAAAGGCGCGGCGTCTCTGGCCGCGCTCGGCGCGCTTCGCGGTGGCGCCGGCCTTGTAACGATAGCGGGAGAGCTGAAGAATTTCCCCGAGGCTATCATCCTTGATGATGACGCTGATTTTGAGAAATACATAAAAGAGAAAAAAGTGAGAGCCATTGTTTTCGGTCCGGGTTTCGGCAGGAAATCTGCGTTGCGCGCCGTGGATGTTCTTGAAATTTTTTCAAAAACAGATGTTCCGAAAGTCATAGACGCTGACGGCATATTTCTCGCGAAGAAATACGGTTATTTAAAAAAGCTCAAAAATTGCGTGTTTACGCCCCACACGGGAGAGGCCAGAATTCTCACGAGGGGGGCTCTTGCCGCTCCGGGTTCGTGGAACACGGTGAAAAAACTTTCGGCAAGTTTGGGAGCGGTTGTCGTGCTGAAAGGTCACAGGACGGTGATTTCCGAGGGAAAAACCGTTATGATAAATCCCACGGGAAATCCCGTTCTGGCTTCCGGGGGCACGGGAGATCTTCTTGCGGGGATTACGGCGGGTTTGATCGCCGGGGGTATGGACGTTTTTTCCGGCGCGCTTGCGGCTGTTTACGCACACGGCCTTGCCGCTGATTTGTTTATGAAAAAAAACGGGAATGCGGGAGCTCTCATCAGAGATATTGCCTCGCTTTTGCCGCGGGCTATGAAAATCATGAAAGAAGGACGGCTGGCTTAACAGCCGCGGGGTGAAGACAGATACTTATGAGGGACATTAAAAATTTAACGAGAGAAGATTTGAAAGAGGTCTGTGTGAGTCGCGGCGTTCCCGCTTTTCACGCGCAGCAGATGTTTGAATGGATATACCGCAAGAGGGTGAACGATTTTTCGCTCATGGGAAATATTCCCGTTAAACTCAGGGAATATCTAAAAAAAGTTTTTTATTTATCTGAAATCAATGTGCTGGAAAAAGAGGTGTCGTCGGACGGCACGCTAAAATTTCTGATGGGCCTTTCCGACGGCAACGCCGTTGAGAGCGTTCTCATCCCCGAGAGAAAAAGACGCACCCTCTGCGTTTCCACACAGGTCGGATGCAAATTCGGCTGCAAATTCTGTGTGAGCGGTTTAAAGGGCTTTAAAAGAAATCTTCTTCCCTCTGAAATAACGGGACAGCTTCTGGCCGTTGAAAAGGACACGGGCGAAAGAGTGACGAATGTCGTTTTTATGGGTGTGGGCGAACCTCTGGATAATTTTGAAAATCTCATGAAGGCCGTTGCCATATTTATGGATAACAGGGGGCTTGAGATAGGCAAAAGAAAAGTCGTTGTTTCCACCTGCGGCCTTGTGCCGGGGATAGAGCGCCTTACGGAAACGGCGCCCGGTTTGAGGATATCGGTTTCACTTCATTCGGCTGACGACAAGAAACGCTCTAAGTTAATGCCCGTGAACAAAAAATGGAACACGGGAAAACTCATGAAAGCCCTGAAGAAATTTTATGAAAAAGAAAAATTCGCCATAACTTTTGAATACATTCTCATAAGCGGTTTTAATTCGTCGGAGAAAGACGCCGCTGCGCTTTCAATGTATGTGAAAGGCGTTCCTCACAAGCTCAACATAATTCCTTACAATCCGTCGGAGCATTTTGACTGGAAGGCCCCGTCGGGGAATGAGATAGGCGATTTTGTGGATGTTCTCAAAAGCCGCGGCGTCTTTTACACCATCCGCAGGCCCCGGGGCAGGGATATATCCGCCGCCTGCGGCCAGCTCAAAGCGAAAATTTCCCGTTCGGGGAAAAAATAAGGCCGCCGTCTTTCACTTTTTATTGTTTTTATTGTGGACGTCCCCTTTTTAGGGTACATTTTCTGGGGATTGACAACACCTGCCGAAAATATTAGAGTTTGGAATAATCCAGATTAGAATAGTTTCGGGAATATTGCGAGGAGGTACGCTGATGATAAGATATAAGATCGCTTTGCTCGGGTTGCTTAAAGAACAGCCCATGCACGGTTACGAGATAAACAGGCAGATAGAAGAAAGATACATGGAGCATTGGGCAAAAATTAACACCGCGTCTATCTATAACAATCTTTCGTCGCTGAACAAAAAAGGTCTCGTTAAGGTCAAAAAAAAGAAAATAGGGAAAATGCCGGAGAGAAAAGAGTATCACATAACAGCCCGCGGCGGCAGGGAACTGAAGGCTCTTTTAAAAAAAGGCCTGTCGCTATATGAAAGGGAGAACAACGCCGTTTTTCTTCTGTCTATGGGTTTTATGCTTCATTTGTCCGCGAATGAAGCGCTCGCGTCTCTCAATATAAGGAAAGACGCTTTAAAAGATTTCCTGAGACACGTGGATGATAAACACAGCGGGTTTATCAAAAAAATCCCTTTTAACTGGGCTTTTATAATTATCAATTCAATGAATCACATAAAAACGGAAATAAAAAATGTGGAAGCGGTTATCAAAAGCGTTAAATCCGGCGTGAAAGGTTTTAAGCGATGAATAAAAAATTAATTTCCACGGCATTTTTATATTTTCTGTTCATGACATCGTTTTTAAGCGCGGGGGAAAAAGCGCTGGATTCCGCCGCTTGCGTCAGAATAGGCGTTGAGAGGAATTACGGCATAAAGATAGCGGAGCATGATGTCAGCGGAGCGGGGGAGATCACTGCCCGGATAAATGCGCAGTATGAACCGGTGCTGAGCGCCGGCCTGTCTAAACTGAATATTGAAAACACGGGAGCCAACGCTGTGTACGGCGATGTTATACAAAAAGATAATCTGACAATGTCGGCTTCAAAAAAACTGTCTTCCACGGGCGGCAATTTGAGCGTCAGCTGGGAAAATGAAAGAGATGACAGCGCTTCAGCTTTTAAGACGATGGCTTCGGCGCCGAATCCGACTTTTAACACGGATGTGACACTCGCCTATAATCAGCCGCTTCTTAAAAATTTTGCGGGAAGAAACGATAAGTCCGCATTTGAAGCGGCGGAGACAGGAGAGAAAATGAGCGCTTATGCTCTGGAAATTGCCGTTAATGTTCTCGCCTCTGCCATAGAGAAGGCTTTCATAGAACTTGGTTTCCAGGAGCAGAACCTTCAGACTCAGAAAAAATTTCTCAAGCATGACAGGGAGCTGCTGGATGTGAATAAACGGAAATATGCCGATGGACTCATTGAGGAAGCCGACCTCATAGCCACGGAAAGCGCGACGGCCATTAAAGAGATGTCCGTGCTTTTGTCCGAAGACCGTGTGATGAATGCCCGTGACGCTTTGAGGAATATCATGGGGCTCGCCGAAAGAGACGCTTACGTTTTTGACACATCCTCGTCGGCGGAATATGGCAAATCTCCGCAAAAAATTAAAGAAGCAGATGTGCTCAGAAAAGCTTTTGCGAAGCGTCCCGATATCAGGGCGGCGGAGCTTAAAATAAAAATTGATAAGCTGAATAAAAAGATAAGAAAAAACGAAACTCTGCCGGGGCTGGAGCTCAACACGAGATACGGCCTGACCGGTTCCGCGGGTTCATGGGGCGACGATTATGATTCGTTTGAACCGAACTGGTATATCGGACTCAGTTTGAAATATTTTCCGGCAGGAAGAATGGCCGGAAGCCTATTGAGGAGCGGTGAGCTGGCGGTTCTTAAATCCGCCGTGCAGTTTGAAGAGATCATGTCCGCCGTGAAAAAAGAATGCCGCGAAATAACCAGGCGTGTCAACACCCATGGAAAATATCTGCGTTCGGCGGAGAAGATTCTGATTCTTCAAAAGAAAAAACTTGAGCTTGAAGAACGGAAATTTCGCCAGGGAAGATCCTCTCTCCAGTGGCTTCTCACTTTTCGTGATGATCTTGTGCGCGCTGAAATTGATCATAAAAAAGCCCTTGCGGATTACGGTAAGGCTCTTGCCGACCTGAAACTGATAACGGGAGAAGGCAGATGAGTATAGCGTCATTTTCCATAAGGCAGAAAGTCCTGATCAATCTTCTGACCGCGGTGGCTCTGCTGGTCGGCGGTTATAAAGCTTTCCATATGCAGAGGGAGGTGATGCCGGCGGTAGAGATAGACTATGTTTTCGTTAAAACCCCGTACCCCGGAGCTTCGCCGCAGGAAGTGGAGAAGCTCGTCACTATGCCGCTTGAGGACGCGTTGAATAACATTGACGGGATAGATTTGTATAATTCCGTATCGCGTGAGGGTTTTTCTTTAATTTTTATTGAACTTGAATCGGATCTGTCCAACAGGGACAGAGTCATAACAAATATAGCCAGAGAAATGGATAAGGTTGAACTTCCCGACGATGCTGAAGATGTTGAAACCGAAGAAATGATTCTTGAACATCCGCTCATAGAGGTGTCTTTCACCGGCGACGGCGTGCCGGAGGAAGAGCTCAGAGAATATGTTAAAGGTT
The DNA here is from genome assembly GCA_034660675.1 of Elusimicrobiota bacterium. Taxonomy (GTDB): domain Bacteria; phylum CG03; class CG03; order CG03; family CG03; genus CG03. The sequence continues at coordinate 2,090 of JAYEJT010000157.1, read as the reverse complement.
TTGAAAACATTATCAAAGATATTGAAGGTATAGGCAGCATATCAAAAGTGGGCTGGCGTGACAAAGAGGTGGCTATTGAAATAGACCCTCGCAACCTTGAAGATTACTATATATCACTGGTTCAGGTTATACAAAGAATCAGGGCGCAGAACCTCAATCTGCCGGGAGGTACAATCACCTCCGGGGGGAAGGAACTCATCCTGAGGACTGTTGGCGAGATAGATGACCCGCGGGGTTTCGGGGAGATAATAATACGTACGAACAGCGACGGAAAATATGTGAAGCTTAGTGACATAGCAAGCATCAAAGAAACTTTTGAGGAGCAGGAGGTTATTTATAAAACTGACGGTAAGGTGTCCATAAACATTACCCCGAAGAAGAAAACGAGCGGTGACACCATAAGCCTGGTAGATGAGATAAAAAAAGCCGCCGTTGAATATAAGAGGACTCTTCCTGACGCTGTTTCCATAGATTATATCAATGACATGGCTTTTTATGTAAAGAGGCGGCTCAATGTGCTCGTTTCAAACGGTGTTATGGGACTGTTGCTTCTTCTCGGGACACTTCTTGTTTTTCTCAATGTGCGTATTGCTCTTATAACGGCCATAGGCATACCCTTTGCTTTTTTCTCGGCGCTGTGGTTGATGTCTTTTTTCGGCGTTAGTATGAATATGATAACCATGTTCGGTCTTATACTGGTTCTCGGTATGATAGTGGACGACGCGATAGTTGTGTCGGAAAATGTTTTCAGGCACATAGAAGACGGGATGCCCTCGCGCGAGGCCGCTCTCAAGGGCGCGCAGGAAGTCGCGGCGCCTGTCACCACGACAATACTCACCACAGCGGCGGCTTTTCTGCCGCTGATGTTCATATCCGGAATAATGGGGAAGTTTCTCAGGGTTTTTCCGATGAGCGTAATAGCCTGCCTGGTGGCATCATTGTTTGAAGCGCTGCTCATACTGCCGTCTCATTTGGCTGAATGGATACGGCCGCTCAAAAGCCGCCCGGAAAAAGCAGCGGTCCCTGCGGGCGCGGAGAAGGAACGCGGATCACTGACGAAGCTGATTGCCTGGCCGTTTTCATTTTTGAAAACGCTGGGGCATTACTTTTTTTCACATGACAGAAAGGGCAGTGATGCGGGCTGGTTCATAAAGCTTCTTAACAGGTATAAGAGACTTCTGAAGTACGCTCTCAACAGAAGATACAGAATGATCGGCGGAGCGGTAGCGGTTCTTGTTTTCGCGGTAATCTTTGCGGTCAAATTTCTGCCTTTTAAGATGTTTCCGAGTATGGTTGAGATATTTTATGTGCGGGTAGAGGCGGAGGAAGGCGCAGTGCTGGAGGAAACCAACCGCCTGATCAGCGCCGTGGAAGAGAGTGTTTTGACTCTTTCCAAAGACGAGCTGCTGAATGTGACGACGACGGTAGGTTATCTGGGGGATACAGGAGGCGGGCCCTTTGACAAATACGGCACGAAGTACGCGCAGTGCGTTGTCTACCTTACTCCGGAAAGCAGCCGTGACCGCAAAGCGGCGGTCATAGTTGAGGAACTCAGAAAGAAAGTCACCGCTAAAAATATAAAGGGCATAGCAAATCTGGAATTTGAAACCGTGAGAGACGGACCTCCTGTGGGGAAACCGGTGGCCATTGAGGTCAGGGGGCCGGAGTTTGAAACGCTTGAGAAAATATCCGCTGAAGTAAAAAGCTTTATGTTGACGGTAGAAGGCATAGAGGACATAAAAGATGATTATGAACTGGACAAGGAAGAGATACAGATAAACATTGACAAGAAAAACGCCTCGCGTTTGGGTCTGACGGTGAGGCAGATTGCGATGACAATAAGATACGCCTACGAAGGCGGCCTTGCCACGACGATGAGAAAAGGGGATGAGGATATTGACGTGGTTGTCAGATTCCCCGAGAAGGACAGGTGCAATTTCGACACTCTCAGGGAACTCACCATTCCCAATAACACCGGAAGACTTATAAAGCTGGATAAAGTGGCGTCTTTTGAAAAGTATCAGGGTGTGGGCATATTCAGTCATAAAGACGGAGAAAGAACCATAACTATTACGGCAAATCTCAATGAG
>JAYEJT010000156.1:0-1587 GCA_034660675.1 Elusimicrobiota bacterium | reverse complement strand
ACCAATTGCTCCATTATTTATTACAGCGATTTTTTAGTGATGAGAAATCATACAAATTTTTTATCTTATTCACTAATCTCAAATTATTTAGACGCGCCTGACACGTTATAGGCTTGTTTTTCTGGCAAATTCCGGAAATTTTGTGTAGAATAAAAGAGTGGCTGTCGATTTGCGAAAAATGATAAGGGGGGTCTTATGATTCACACTGAAGTTATCACGGTAAATGATCTCGGCAGAAAGCTGGAAGCTCTTTTTAAATTCTGCCTGTCTTCAATCTGCGGCATTCTGTCAGCCGACGGCGGCTCAATCATGCTCATTGACGAGGACGGCAAAAATCTCACCGTGTCCGCAGCGGCCGGCAGCAACAAAAACGACGCCATAGGAAAAAAAGTCGTCATGGGAGAAAGGGTCAGTGGAAAAGCCGCCCAAACAATGGCTTCCGTTCTTCTCAAAGGCGAGGTAGATGTAAATTCCGATAAACACTTCCGGGGTATGAAAAAATATGAAAAAATCAGTTCCGGCATGAGCGTTCCTTTTGTCAAAAATGGCAGAGCCCTCGGGGTCATAAACATCAAAAGAACCGAACAATCCCAGTCTCTTACCCACGAAGACGTTGAAACCGTGGAAATCATCGCCCGGAAACTCGCCCTCACCTTATAATAATTGACTAAGATGGTATCCGGAGCGGGCCATATGAGTGAGGAGTTTGGCATGGTTCCCGAAGCGATATAGGCAGCGAACCGCATACGTGAGCATCCGTCTACGGATACCTCTGAAGCAATTATAAGTTAATGGCCGCCGAGGACGGTGTATCCGCGTCTTCTCAAATCTTCGGCGAGAGCAACCTCCATTTTGACCGCTTCTTTATAAGTCATCGGATTCAAGTGCTCGTAAAGAGCCGGCATCAGCGCTATGCCGTATTTGTGCACCCAGCCGCTTGATTTATAACCCTTTTTGTGATTTTTAAAACGCTCGGAAACTTTCAGACCCGTCATGCCCACATAAACACAAGCTTTATCCAGATCCCTCGCCCGGTTTAAATCAAAGACTTTGTCAAACTGCTTTATTTTGTTATCCAGCCTGATAACATAAACGCTGTGATGCTTACCTTTATTAAAAAATTTTCTGATAAATTTCACAATTCAGCGTGCGTAACGGCTCTTGTAAATAGCCAGATCAGGAATATTTTCAAGCCCGTATTCCTCAATTTCTTCGGGACTCGCCCCGCCTTTACGGTTTGCCGCCTCCACGAAGATGGTACGTATTTCCTTCAGCCCTCCCTCATTAAAGCCGTAAAGTTCACTCTCACTTTTCAGTGTCGTGTAACGTATGGAATAATCAAGAAAATCAAGCAGCCCCAATATCTGCGATATGATTTTGAGCTTTGCCCTTGAAATCCTTTTCTTCCTGCGGACAGAACTGTAAGCTTTTTTTGTGTCCGGCCTTCCGGCAAAAACTTTTCTTTCCGTCTTTTTTCTGAGCCTGCGTTTTGTCCGCAGAGTCGCGGCTTTTTTCTTTTCCTGCCTTAATGTGTATTCGGCAACACTTATAGGAACGCCGCACTTTATTGTTTCTACGATGTGTTCC
>JAYEJT010000155.1:0-1593 GCA_034660675.1 Elusimicrobiota bacterium | reverse complement strand
CTCTTAACAAATGAGTCAGGCGGGTATTCTTCGCAAACATCCGATAGAAAAAACTCCCGGAGATTCCATTCTCTGCTCATGGAATCCCGCAATCTGACGCGGTATAATCTGCTCAATTCCGTTAAGATCGCCGGCTTGACAAAAGTTGTTCTTCTGCAGGTCTATCCGAGCGTTAAATACGCTTTGTCGGGAAAAAATTTTACGCTTATTGAAGAAATATCATTGTCCCCCCGGAAAAATGCGGTGGAGCTGTGTTATTGCGCCGAAAAAGGAAAATGTTCCGCCCCCATTGAAATCCGCCCTTTTTTTTCAATGAGAAAAAGTCATTGTCTGAGAGCCAATGCTGATGACATAAGTTTTCACGCGGATTCGGGCGGAGGCAGTTTGAAAACGCCGGAAACAGTTTGTTTTTTTCAAGGAGACAGCGCTTTCATAAGCCAAAAAAAGATTAAGAACGCTTATTATTCCGAGGACAGAATAAGGGACGGAAGCTTCCGCGAAAAGCTGTTTTCCCCCGGCTACTGGAAAGCGGATATAAAAAAGGGCGGCGGTTTCAGAATTATTTTTTCAGGTGATTCCGGCGCCGTAAAAAAAACCGCGATAAAAGGCAGTTTTGCCGGGCAGCGGCGGCGCAGGGATGAGAAATTTTTGAAAAATTTTAAATGCAAAAACGTTTTTTTTAAAAAACTTTTATTAAAAACACTTGATTTTGACGCCTGCGGTAAGATTGCCGCCGGCTTCCACTGGTTTGAATCATGGGGAAGGGACACGATGATTTCCATGCCCGGGCTTCTTCTGTGCACGGGGCGGAAAGAAACGGCAAAAAAGATTTTCAGACGCGCCGCCGCGGTTATAAGGGGAGGGCTGCTGCCGAATATTTTTTCAACGCAGGCGGATAAAGCTTCTTACAACTCTGTTGACGCGTCGCTGTGGTTCATCTGGGCTCTTTCGGAATACAGCAGAATTTCCGGCGGTGAGGATAGTTTTTTAAAAGAAATGAAAATGCCAGTGGGCGAAATTATTGAAAATTATAAAAAGGGAACTGATTTTGGCATAAAAATGGATCCCGCTGATGCGCTTATAACGGCGGGACAGAAAGGCAGGGCTCTCACGTGGATGGACGCCGTTTTTCAAGGCCGCCCGGTAACGCCCAGGGCGGGAAAGCCTGTTGAAATTCAGGGTTTATGGTATAACGCCCTGAAATTCGCGGACACCATGGGTTTGCCGGATGCGGGACATCTTGCTGAAAAAGTCGCCGTATCGGTTAAAGAAAAATATTTTCTTAAAGAGGGCTATATGGCTGATTTAATAAATCCCGGCGGTCAAGCCGATAAGAGCCTGAGGCCGAATCAGATAATAACTCTCGCTGTCATGAAAGATGTTCTTCCGTCTGATGCCGTTTCAAAAGCCATGGGGATTATTGACGAGGAACTGCTCACGCCTTTCGGACTGCGGACGCTTGACAGAAAGGGGCGCGAATACAAGGGAATATACCGGGGGAATCTTGAAAAAAGAGATAGCGCGTATCATCAGGGAACGGTGTGGCCGTGGCTTCTGCAGTTTTATTATGCTCTGCGGAAACCCCGCCGGGCC
>JAYEJT010000154.1:0-1597 GCA_034660675.1 Elusimicrobiota bacterium | reverse complement strand
GGCCTTGTAAAGATCGGCCAGGCGGCCGCAACATGCGGACTTTCCGTAATCATCTTTGACTTTTTCGGCGTGAGCAACAGCGAGTTTCAGGCAGGTGTAAGCTCTGCGTGTGTCTTTTAATTTTACGAATAAATTTCCAAGCGCAATCTGCGAGCGGCTTTTTTGTTCGTTTCGCCGCGCTTTCTCCGATAGAGTAACGGATATTTTCGCGAGTTTTTGCGCGGCGGCCTTGTCTCCGATTTCCAGGAAACGTTCCGCGATGAAGACGGCGGATTCTATGCCGCGGACCGCGTTTTTTGACTTTTCCGATTCAATCAGCGGCAAACATTTGTTTAACTCCTTTTGCGCGTTTTCGGTCATTCCAAGCATTAAATATATGCCGGCGATTTTTGTCAGCGCGAAAAAGCCATTTTTCCCGACGTGTTTAACGCCGGAAACGTTGACTTTTTTTATTATATCAAGAGTTTGGTTTATTAATCCGGCCCCGGCGCAGCCTTCGGCCAGAGTTAGAAGATAAGCGCTTGTGGTGAAGGGAAGCGCGTTTTTTCCGAGCGCCGCATCGAGATAGCGGGTCAATAAATCCAGCGCTTTACGACGCTGGCCTGTTTTTATCAGAAGCGGTATCAAGTCCCGCAGAATAAAAGAATTTAATTCATCTCCCGGTTTTTTGTGAAGCTCATCTTCAATCCTGTCTAAAGCAAGCGTGAGGTTTTTGTTCTGATTTGAAGCCGAATATATCTCCGCCATGTTCCTGAGCGCCCAGCATCTTTCCAGATGAGGCCTGGTCAGATTCACGCTTTCATGGGCGTAATATAAAAGGAAATTCGTAAACGCATTTGAGTTTTCTCCTTCTTTTAATGCCTGTACGCATGAACATTGTATTCCCCATCCCGTTTGAACCGCGGGCTTTCTTCCCATTAGGAATTTTGCCAGACCAATACTTTTTGACATGAGACGGTCGCCCGATGCTATATCGCCGAGTTTTGCGTACAGTATTCCGGCGTTTGATAGAATACGCAGTTTGGTTTCCAGGTCACTGATAAAAAAACTCGCGGCGGTTATTTCGCGAAGCAGCGTGAGTCCGCGTTTTTCCCGCGCGTAAATGCCGGCAACATCTAACAGGTCATCGCAAAAATACTCAAGTGTCCCAATTGACCGTACAAGCGCGAGCAGCCTCTGCAGAATTTTCTCGTTATTTATTTTTTTCATCCGTCCTCCTTTCAAATGTTTATACGATACCGCGGGAAAATAATTTAAATCCTGTTTTCGCGGGAAAGATTAAATTTTTCCGGGCATTTTGCGTATAAAGGGATGAGGAAGATTTTGGGAGGCACGGGGGTAAAATGAAACACGCAAACTCAGACAGAAAGAAAAGCGCGCCGCAGGGCGTGTGGAAAATGTCTTCTGCTGAGGCGGATAAAATGAGAGAAAGGGTAATAAGGTACAGAAAAACATGGAATGACGGCCTCCGCGCGGCGGGGATAAAGCATGTGTCCCGGAATATGCTTGCCGAACTCAAAATCCGCTATCCGGCATACGTCAGAAAGGACATTGTGTCAGTCAGGATGCTGTATCACGGGAAAATCCGTTTTTTGGA
>JAYEJT010000153.1:0-8139 GCA_034660675.1 Elusimicrobiota bacterium | reverse complement strand
ATAAGTCTTCTTCATTTTTTCGGTAAAGCCTTTGGGCGTCAGCAGGTATTGCACTTTTCTCTTGTTCAGGCCGTGGGTTTTGATATAGCCCTGCTTGATGAGACGCCTGAGACAGAGGTTCACCATGCCCAGCGACACATTGAGCTTCCCCGCGAGCTTCCGCTGTGAAGACGCCTCACCTGACTCCACCGCCAAAAGCAGCTTGTACTCGTTTTCCGTCATATCAATCGTATTGTTCATATTTTGAACATTGTATCACATTCCATTATTCTGTCAATAGGGCAAAAAATTCCAGTTTCCCGAGTTTTTTTATTCACCGAATAATCACCGAATAATCACCGAATAACATAATAACTGCTTCTACCTTTTCTTTTAACTGAAATTATGCCTTTCTTCGCCATATCCCTTAAGTCATTTAAGGCTGTATCTCCTGAAATAGCGCCTCCCAATAACTTTACATAATCCCGATTAGTAATTTTCCTTTCTTTCTTTAAGAATTCTATTGCCTTCCTTTGCCTATCATTTAATTCTACAATTTCTTTCTTTTTTTCAAATTTATCTTTTGTCGAAAATATGGTTATTAAAGTGGTATGTTTATCAGATTTTATCCTGGGCATTTTCGGTCTTAACAAATGGGTTTTGTGTTCTTTAATTATTTTGTTCATATTTCGCCTTTTTCTTCATATATTCCATCGCTTTTTTAAACGTTTACTCGGAAAATCGCTGCCCTCTTTTTGCGTATTTTTTTGCGTATTTTTTGCGTATTTCGGCAAAATATAACGTATATTCCGTTTCCCTTCTCCAACGCTAAATAACAAACCTTTTGCAACCAACTGCATCAAATCTACCGTAGCCGTTTTCCTTGAAATGTTATTTAAAGAAACATATTCCTTGTTGCTTATAGACTGCTTCTTAATCACATATTCCATTGCTTTTATCTGCCTTCTGTTTAAACCCAGTTTTTCCAGATCTTCTAATGAGGGAGCTAATCTGAAAATCACAACAAAAGAACCTGTAATAAACTTGAATTCCGGTTCGGGAATGCCCCATTCCCAACATTGTTTTATTATATCCAAAGTCCCCCCGCCGACATCTTCCACATATTTTACCCAGAACAGTTGCCTGAATAATAAAGGATTGCGGGGAATCGACCTATGTTCCCTTTTCAAATCCTCTATCTTTATTCCTTCCAGAAGTAAGCCGGGGCTCCAAATCTCTATTCTGCCGGTAAATTCTTGGGAAATCTCAAACCTCTCTGTGTTATTGCTTCCCTGACAAACCATTTCACTTTTTCAACATCTATATTTTTGAGTTTTGCTTCTTCGCAAATCAGTTCGTCCCAGTAAATCTTTTTGCCTTCTAAAGCCATCTTCCGTATCTCTTCACTGGTTACTCTTACCGTTGATTTGCCGACTCTTTTATAAACTCTGTCAAAGGCGAACACCGGCTTATGGTTATTCTCCACAACTCTTATTAAAATGATTTCTTTTTTATCTGCCTTTTCAACCGATACTCCCAGAAATATTTTCGGGTCGGTATTTTCCTTTATTTTATGTACAAGGTCTTCAATTGTTTTTCTGCCAATCTGAACACCTGACACCTTACCAGCATCGGAAACACCAATAAAAATATTTCCGCCCCTTGTATTGCCAAAGGCGGAAATCGTCTTGATTATTGCTTTCCAGTCGGAGGAGGTCTTCTTAAATTCCAGCGTTTCCGATTCGCCCCGTGAAATCACTTTTTTTATATCGTTCATATTTTGAACATTGTATTAAATGGCCGGGGTTTGTCAAATAATTATATGATTTGACATGACCGCTCAGTCCGCTTTGGATAGCCTATTGAAAATTCTTTCAAGCGCCGAAAAAACTTTTTCATCTTTTACAAAACCGTAAATTAATTTTGCCGCCTCAAAATCATAAATATGAACAATCTGGTTTCTCTTTTCCACCATTTCAATAAAAACAGCTTCGTCGGATGTGTCAATGAGCCCCGCCTTAAACGCTTCCTTGAAACTTTTAAGCGGCGTCGAGCACTCCACGCCTTCCATCCTCATTTTTTCCTTTAATGTTTTCCACAGGCTTTCAAAAGTGTATTCAAAACGTTTTGTGGTTATTTCAATAATAAGTTCTTCGCTCAAAAAATTAAAAAGATGCGAGCTTTTTACTATCTCTCTGTATTTATCAAACGCTTTTTTAAATCTTTCATGAGTTTGTTTGAATTTCTCGTCCTGTGCCATACAATTCCCTCCTTCAGAATATTTCTTAGAAGCGCTTTTGAAACCGTGTCTGTCAAATTCACAAGGTCTATTTCCCTCAAAGTACGGACCCTCTCATTTAAATCCTCTCTGATTACCGCTATTTCCCCCGAAGTTATTTTCTTATCCCTGTACAGGGCAAGATCTATATCCGATTCCCTGTCGTTTTCACCTCTTGCAAAAGAACCGAATACAAACAATAAATAATCTTCTCCCACCGCTTTAATTAAAATTTCGTTTATCTCTCTTTTAATCCGCATTCTTTTGTGTGCCTCCGGGGAAAACGCTTCTCTTTACCGCATTATATATGAATCAGCTCTAAAAAGTCAAAAAAATAATGCAATCGGCTTCTCAATAATTACAGCAGAAAAATGTCACACCGCAGATTGCCAATGAACGCTGTTATTTATGTTTTAAAATTATTTGAGGCGGGTCTGCCACTCTTCTATCTCTACCTTCAGACCGTCCACGCGGCTTTGAAGCTCCGATTTTTTCTCGCCGGATGTGCCTTCGAGTTCGGCTTCAAGCTCTTTTGCCTGGTCTTCTTTCTGAGATATTATGAGTTTTATCTGTCTTTTTTTGTCATCAGGGACAGCGGGTTTTTTGTTTTTTAAAACGCTCTTTTCCGATTCGTCCGGAATCAGAGGCTCTTCAGTAAATTTGTCTTCCATATCCCGCAACTCCTTTGAATCGGTGGCGCGGCGCATGGGAATATCCTCAAACAAACCGGGTGAGGAATCAGCGGCGGCCGCGCGTTTTTTGTTTTTCGGAGGAGCAAACAGCTTTTTCAGCTTCTTTTTCAGCCCTTCGTTTTCGGGGGGAATTTCAGAGAGCCCGCTTTTCGTGCTGTCGTCTGTTTCTCTTCCGACGCCGGCTATAACGGCTATTTCCGTCTCAAGCTCGGATTTTATCATGTTGAGCTCATCTTCCTTCATCTGGAAACGGTTTTCTATCTCTATCTGAGCGTCCCTCAAAACGGCTATCTGCTTTCTGTAAAATTCGTCCTTCTCCACGAGCACCCTCTCGTGCGCCAGATTGATTTCTTCTATCTGCCGCTGAAGGCTAAGCACTTTGTTCGACAGCGCTTTTTTCTCTTCCGCCGCGTCTTTGAGCTGCGCGTTAAACTGGCCGGCTATATCAACTTCAAGTTTTTTCATCTGAGAGGAGATTTCCTTCTTTTCCCTGTCCTTGCGGCGAAGCGCCTCTTCCCACTCCCTGTCCATATTTTTCAACTGAAGCTCATAATCGTCATGCTGGACTTTCAAGCGCGAACGCTGTTCCTTAATCTCATTTTTCAAAACGTCGGCTGATTGTTTCAACTTATTTATTGTCTTCTCGCTGTCCTGCCTCTTGGCCTCTATCTTCATTTTTGAGGCATCTTTCTCTCTTATAATGCCCTCCAGTTCATTTTTTATTATCTGTGCCGTTGTTTCGGATTTGGCCTTCTCGCGGCTCATATCCTCAATGAACTTTTCATGCGCCTGCGCCATCTTCCTGTCCATGGCGGCTATTTCTTTCTGACGCTGGGACAGAATCGCGTCATAATTTTTCGTCAGCGACCCTATTTTTCTCTCGTAAGCGTCCTTCTCGCCGGAGCGGAGTTTGTTTTCCATGGAAAGCTGTTTTTTCAAAGCTTCCACCTCAGCCTGGAATTTCAGGTTGTCGTCTTCAACGATCCGCACCTTTTCATTGGCAATGCCTATTTCGTTTGTAAAATGAGATTCGCGCCTTTTCATCTGTTCTAAAAGATGAACGCGTTCCTCGTCGCTGAGTTTCTTAAGCTGTTCTATTTTATCCAGAAGTTCCTGCACGCGGAGTTCTTCGCCCTTGACGCGGGCGATGAGCGTCTCGCGCTCTTCCAGCCTTTTTTCTTTAAGATCCCTTAAAATGCGCTCAAGTTCTGATGTTACTTTGCCTGTCATATTTTGATTATAACACAATTGTCAATAAAAATTCAAGACCAAAAGAACAATGGTGCCAGGGGTTGACTTTCGTGACTTATTTTAAAACAAACAGTTCAGCTTTTAGATTTCGCTATTTCGCTGTATTTCTGTTCTATGAGGCGCACCATTCCCCTGATATCAAAATCGCCTGTGAGTTTTTTCCTGAGTTTGTGAGCAAAAACCCTGCCATCATCGGGATTTTTGATAAGATGATCTATGCGTGAAACAAAGGTGTCAATGTCGTGAGGCTCCACAAGATAACCCGTGACGCCGTCCTCAATTATTTCCGGGGCGCCGTCAACATTGCTGAGCACCTGCGGGATCAGGCACACCCCGGCCTCAAGAGACACCCTCGGCAGACCCTCCCATAAAGATGTCAGAACATTTATGTCAAAAGCCGGCAGCACATTTTCTATGTCCGGCCTCCAGCCGGCGAGTGTGACATCGTCGCCCAACCTGTATTTGTAAATTCTTTTTTCTATCTCGCCGCGCAGAATGCCGTCACCCACAATGATAAATTTCGCATGGGGATTGAGCTTCTTTACGCGGCAAGCTATCTCTATAAAATCCAGCGGCGCCTTCTGCTCTTTGAAGCAGGCGGCCATCCCCACGACGGGAACATTCGCGGCTATGCCGAAACCTTTTTTCGCCGCCTCGCGCGAAAGCCGCCCCTCCCATCTTTTCATATCTATGCCCGAGTGAACGACGGAAATTTTATCCTCAGGACAAATACCCAGAGACAGCGCTTTTTCAACATTCTTTTCCGAAACCGCGAAAAGCGCCGTTGAAATCTTAGCCGTCATCTGCTCCGCCCGAATATATTTTTTCTTGACAGAAACTTTCTGCCTGTCGTTAAAACCGAAACCGTGAAATGTGTGTATCACAACCGGCACCCGCGCGAAAAAAGCGGCCCATCTGCCGAGGATTCCGGCCTTTGAAGAATGTGTGTGCACTATTTCGGGCCTTATTTTTCTCAGAAGAAAATACAGCGAAAAAAAAGCGGCGGTATCCTTAAAAAAATTTATTTCCCTGACAAGATTTTTAACCCTGTGAACCTCAAGGCCGGACGGCTCCGTTATACCCTCGCATCCGGTGATGAGAACGCCGTGGAAATCCATCATGTTCGCGACTGTGAAAAGCGTGTTCTGCTGGGCGCCGCCCAGCTCTAAGGTCGTGACAATGTGAACGCAGATCTTTTTTTCTTCAATCACGAAAAATTTTATTCATCTCCGCGGAAACGCTTCACAATGGCGTCGGCGGCTCTTTTGCCGCCGCCCATGGCCGATATCACCGTCGCCGCGCCTGAAACAATGTCCCCCGCGGCGTAAACATTTTTTATTGAGGTCTCAAAAGTGTCCGGGTTTATTTCTATGTAACCCCGTTTATTGAGTTTCAGCCCCGGGCTTGTCTCAAGAAGCAGCGGGTTCGCGGAAACCCCTATGGCAATGACAACGGTGTCCGCTTCTATAAAATCATATTCACCGTCAATGGCCACAGGAGAGCGGCGTCCGCTTTCGTCGGGGTCGCCTAACTTCATGCGCTGACATTGGACTCTTCCCGCGGAATCCTTACGCCCGCCCCGGCGGACTTTCAGCCCCGGCGCGCCTTCGGTTTCGCCGCTTTCTATTTCAACAGGGTTGCTGAGAAACCTGAAATCAACGCCTTCTTCAACGGCGTGCTCCACCTCTTCGGCTCTCGCGGGCATCTCAGCTCGTGTTCTTCTATACACGCAATAAACATTTTCAGCTCCCATTCTCAACGCGCATCTGGCCGAATCCATGGCCACATTTCCGCCGCCAACAACAATCACATTCCGCATTTTTTTCAGAGGCGTGACATATTCGGGAAAACGGTATGCTTTCATAAGATTTATTCTCGTCAGAAACTCGTTTGCCGAATAAACGCCGTTAAGGTTTTCGCCGGGAATTCCCATGAAACGCGGAAGCCCCGCCCCCGCGCCTATAAAAACCGCGTCAAACCCCTCTTCAAAAAGTTCTTCCAGCGTTTTTGTACGGCCTATAACATGGCCGAAACGCACTTCCACGCCCATGTCCCCCAGCTGCTCCACCTCTTTTTTTATAACTTTGTTCGGCAGCCTGAACTCGGGGATGCCGTAAACAAGAACGCCTCCGGCTTCATGCGACGACTCAAAAACCGTCACGGCAACGCCTTCTTTGGAAAGCTCTCCCGCGGCGGTGAGTCCTGCCGGCCCGCTGCCGACAACCGCCACTTTTTTTCCCGTCCTGACGCGGCAGAAATTATGCTTTGCTTTTCCCGATTTCTCGGCGTAATCGGAAACAAAACGTTCAAGACGACCAATGGCCACAGGCTCATTCTTTATTCCCAAAGTGCACACGGCGGCGCACTGTTTTTCCTGGGGGCAGACCCTGCCGCAGACGGCGGGAAGAAAATTTTTTTCCTTTATTTTTTCGTAAGCTTCTTCAAAACGCTCCTCGGTTATGAGTTTTATGAAAGCGGGAATGTCTATGCCGACAGGGCAACCCGCGACACAAGGCTTGTTTTTGCACATGAGACAGCGGGAAGCTTCTTTAAGAGCGTCTTCTTTCGTGTAGCCCGTGGCAACCTCGTCAAAATTTTTCGTCCTTTCTTTCGCGTCCAGAAAAGGCATGGGCGTTTTATTCTTTATTACAGGCATCGGCATTTGTGAGAGGCGGCCTCTTTTTCCTTGTCCTGATAAAGCGTCAGTCTTGAAATAAGCTCGTCAAAGTCCACATCGTGAGCGTCAAAATCAGGGCCGTCAACGCAGGCGAAACGCACCTTTCCGGCGACCCGCACCCTGCATGAGCCGCACATCCCCGTGCCGTCCACCATAATGGGATTGAGGCTCACGACTGTTTTAACACCGTATTTTCTCGTCAGATCCGCGACCGTCCTCATCATTACAACTGGCCCCACGGCGTAAACAATTTTTATGTCATTTGACGCGTCCAGCTCCCGCTTGAGCGGCCCCGTCACAAAACCCTTCTCTCCGCAGGAACCGTCGTCACTGGTGAGAAAAAATTTTTCGCTCCCTTCGCGAAGCCTCTCCTCCCAGAAAAGGAATTTCTTTTCCCTCACCCCCGCTATTGTTGTAACAAAAAGGCCTCTCTTTTTCATTTCCTTTATGATTGGGAATATGAGAGCAAGCCCTATACCCCCGCCCACGGCAACAGCGCGCCCGCTTTCCGGAAACTCCGTGGGCTTTCCCAGAGGCCCCGCGGCGTAATAAAGAGATTCTCCCTGTTTCATTAAACTCAAATCAGCTGTGCTTCTCCCCAACACCTTAAAAACAACGGTGACGCTGCCTTCCGCGGAATCGGCTTCGGCCACGGTTAACGGAATTCTCTCCGATTTTTCATAAGCCATCAGCATGACAAACTGTCCCGGCCGGGCGTGCTCGGCAATGTGCGGTGCAAAAAACTTCACACAGAACACATCTTCCGCAAGCCGCGCATAACTCAGGATCTCAATTGCCGAAGATTCATTCATTATAATCTTTCATCATGGGTTTATCAGCATATGCTGTATGCGTCGCCGCGCAAGACCATCGTATTTTGTGCCTTTTAGTTTTTTCCAGTTTGAAAAAGCCGCATCTTTATATTTTTTCTTTTTGCGCGTATTTTTCTCAAACTGCGCGAGCTTTCCATAAAGCACGGCAAGGTCTTTTCTCAAATCCGCATGAGAGGGGAATTTTTTAACGCCGCGTTGATAAAATTCAAGAGCGTCATATACGAATTTTTCTTTTAGAGACAGCCTGCCCATACCTATAAAAGCCGCCGGCTTTGACAAGCGCGAGAGTTTAGCCAGATTCCTCCATTCGCTTTTTTTGCACAGCAAATCAGTCGCCCAGAGATTCTCTTTCGCCAGACCCCTTTTCAGTAGTTCCCAGTTGAGGCACCTCATATCACCGCGCTTATCTTTATAAAAAATCAGAGCGAG
>JAYEJT010000152.1:0-1605 GCA_034660675.1 Elusimicrobiota bacterium | reverse complement strand
ATTATAGAAGTGCCGAGTTATGACGCTGTTTTTAAACTGCTGGACAAAGGCAAAGCCGATTTCGGTATCACAAACAGCACTTTCGGAAACGCGAATGAAAAAAAATATAAAGTCTGCCGCACGCCCATAATATTTAATCCTTCCGACATCCGCTTTGCTTTCCCGATAAAAGCGGCCATCACGCCCGAACTCGTAAAAAGAATTGATTTCCATATGAAAAAACTCAAAGAAAATCCGGATTCTCCGTATTATGCCTCTCTGGAAAAACATTTCGGGATCGCCATAAAAAAACCAAACCTGCCTGAATGGCTGTCCTATATTTTCTATATCGGGACATCTCTTATACTGCTGCTTACCATAGCCATTTTGGTTTTCCGAAAACAAATAAAAAACAAAACAAAAGATCTGCGCGAATCCCAGATGGAGGTAATAGACAGGCTCGGAAAAGCTATTGAATACAGAGATAATTATACAGGGAAACACATACACATAGTGAGTGAAATTTGCTATCTGACCGCTAAAGAAATGGGCATCCCTCAGGATGAATGCGATATTCTAAAAAAAGCCGCAACCATGCATGATATCGGCAAAATGGCGATAGCTGACAAAATTCTGCTAAAACCCGGCAGCTTGAATACAAAAGAATGGGATCAAATGAAAAAACACTCATCCATAGGCGCCAACATGCTGTCAAAAGGCAAATCAAAAATAATCAAGACAGCCGAATGTATAGCTTTGTACCATCACGAAAAATGGGACGGTAGCGGCTATCCTCGCGGTATAAAAGGAAAACGCATACCGATTGCCGCACGTATCTGTACAGTAGCGGACGTTTTTGACGCGCTGATTTCAAAAAGGCCCTATAAGGAGCCGTGGCCTCTGAAAAAATCAGTCGACGAAATCCTTGAAAGAAAAGACAGCCATTTTGACCCGTTGATTGTGGACGCCTTCATAAGGATACTCCCACAAATAATCCGCAACTTCGGTTTGGAAAAAACAAACACCCCATGAGCGTTTAAATGTCACTGAAAAATTGTTTTAGAGCGATATAGGAAAATTTAGAAGAAAAAATCATGAAAAAATTACACTTGTTTAAGGCCGCCTTTGGCGGACGAGTTGTGTAATTTTAGATTTTTTATTCGTTAAAAATTTTTCGTCTAGCGAAAAAGCAATTTTTCAGTGACATTTAATATTATCTAATGCGCAAACTTTAATTTTGTCCGCACTTCTGCTATAATTGAAAAAATTTAACGGTGAACAAAAACACCGGAACGGAGAGTTTTATTATGGAATATTTTACACCTTTATCGTTAAGTCAGGCAGAGAAGCTTAAAAAAAAGCTGAAAGGAAGTTTTTATCTGGCTGGCGGCACCCTGCTGAATTGGCGTGGAGCGCCGAAAGCCAAAGCGCTCATAGACCTGAAAGAGCTGAATTTAGAAAACATTAAAACCTCTAAGACGAAAATTGAAATCGGCGCCTGCGTAACAATACAGGATCTGGCTCTTTCAAAAAAAGTTCCGGAAACAATCGCCGAAGCGGCCTCTAATTTCACAGGCATAAATGTGAGAAACATGGCCACTGTCGGAGGCGCCGTAGCCGGAAGTT
>JAYEJT010000151.1:0-1618 GCA_034660675.1 Elusimicrobiota bacterium | reverse complement strand
ATTCCCGCCGCATTCCTGCTCATGGGGTTGGCGTCCTGCGACCAGTTATTGAAACTTCCGGCGACAACAACCTTACCCGCGGCAGGCGCTGAATGTGTAAAAAGCACTCCGCCTTTCACTTTTTTGGGGGCCGCCGCAGATGTCGCTGTCACATCAGAAACTTTAGCTGATACCTTGTGAGCTCCGGCTATGTCTGTCACAACCGAATTCTCGTTTCCGTCGGGGTCGGTTACGATATTACTGTTTGAGGGATCCGTTATCCAGTTTCCGTCAACCACAAACTTATATTTGTGCGAACCTGAAGCCATGGGTATGACTACCGACCATATTCCCGAAGCGTTTTTGTTCATTGGGTTGGCGTCCTGCGACCAGTTATTGAAACTTCCGGCGACAACAACTTTATTCGCTCCGGGCGCTGAACATGTAAAAAGCACTCCGCCTTGAACCCGCTTCGGGGCCTGCGCGGCGGACAGCGACGGCGCCTTGGAAGGAGCCGCTCCTTCAACAATAACAACAGAGTTTACCCCTCCGACGCCGTCATCGGCAGTGTTCAGGTTGGCGGGATCCGTCATCCAGTTTCCGTCAACCACAAATTTATACTGATGAGAACCGGGGCTCAAAGGCACTATCACCGACCATATGCCCGCGGAATTTTTCCTCATGGGATTGGCGTCCTGCGACCAGTTATTGAAACTTCCAGCGACAACGACTTTATTCGCCGTTCCTGCATAAACAAATTTCACGCCGTTTTTGGTGATTACCGGATTCACTCCGGCCGGTGATAAAGCGGATTCTTTCGGAAGCGGCGCGCAGGCGGCAAACAAAAAAAACGAACAGGCAAGTAATACTTTCAATTTCATTATCCCTCCCCAATTTCTGACAGGACAAAACAAAATACTGAAAACTCAAAGTACATTGTACATTATTTATCTCACAATTAAAAGCGAATTGATATTCCCCTTGCCGTCATCAACGCTGAGAGGGTTGTGCGGATCAAGAATCCACGTGTAGGAATCAAGCACATATTTGTAAGTGTACCTTCCAGAAGGAATATCCGCCGCGGCTTCCCACACGCCATTTTTATTTTTTCTCAGCGCTATGGAGCGCTGTCCCGACGGCTGATACTCCCAGCCGTTAAATTCTCCGGCGGCAAAAACACTTTTCGCGGAAGGCGCGTCAAGGAGAAAAAGCACTTTACCGTCCGGTCGCTGCGCTGGAGGCGGGATTCTTTCCTTCACCCACCTCAAAGCACACGATGAAAAAATCAGAATTACCGTCAGAAACTTAAAACAGCTCTTAACCATATTTTCTCCTGTTCTTTAAGAAGTTCATAACCCTTATCCCAACCGTTTTGATTATACAAAAAATCCTCCCTTCTATCGCTCTCATCAGTCAAAGAAAAATCTTCCGGCGATATGCCCGCTCCCGCTTCAATACTTAAAGCGCCTTTCTTAACGCCCGCCGAAAATGAGCTGCATAAATAATTTTTCACACCGTCCGAAAAATACATCGGAGAAAATTTAAACGAAAAAACCGAAATTCTCTTTTCCGCGGTTATCACAGCTTCTTTTATTTTTTCTTCCGGAAAAATTTTGGCGACCAATTTCAGATTATGATT
>JAYEJT010000150.1:0-1624 GCA_034660675.1 Elusimicrobiota bacterium | reverse complement strand
TACGGTTCAAAAAAAGTCATTATAAAAAAACATTTTTCGCAATATCAAAAATGGGGCGGATTTCCCGAAGTCGTTTTCGCAAAAAGTCTATTTGAAAAAAGGAAAATTTTGAAGGAATATTTCGGCGCTATGTTTTTCAAGGATCTTGTGGACAGGTTTAACATGAGTAACACTGTTCTGATAGAAGTTCTTACGGACAAACTTTTTTCTTCTTTTTCTCAAAAGCTTTCTTTAAGGGCTTTTGCCAGACAATATAAAGGCATCTTTCCTTTTTCCCGGGATTCCCTGTATGAATATTATAAAAATGTTCTAAAAAGCGGTTTGATTTATGAAATAAAAAAATTTGCCGAGTCTACCTATAAGAGACGGCGAAATCCCGCCAAGATTTATACTGCCGATACAGGTTTAGCGCGAAGGGTAACTTCGGAAGATTCGGGGAAACTCCTTGAAAATTTAGTATTTCTCGAATTAAGGAAAGCGTATGAGGGGTACATATATTATTTTGAGGGCAAAAGAGAATGTGATTTTGTGGTGCGGGAAGGGAACGGATTTTCCGCTTACCAGGTTTGTTTTGAACTTAGCGCGGGTAACAGGGAAAGAGAAATTAACGGTTTGGTTGAATGCTGTAAATGGTTGAAGAAAAAGAAGGGGGTTTTATTAACTGCCGGTCAGGAAGAAAGATTGAGGGAAGAGGGGATAGAAATAGTGATTTTACCTGTGTGGCGCTGGCTTCTTGCAAAATGACCGCTAAAAAATTATTAACAAAGTTTGTATTGTTCGCGGTTTTTGTCTGCGCGCCGGGGCTTCACGGGGCCGATTCCGCGAAGCTTCCTTTCGGCGGGAAGGAAGAGCTGGTTTACAATGTTCACTGGTCTTTCATAAGCGTGGGCGAGGCCATTCTGGGTCTGGAAAGGATTTCGTCTTCCACCTGGAGGGTTTACTCCAAAGCAAAATCCTACCCTTTCTTTGACAGCTTCTACAAAGTGCGTGACACGGTTGAATCTGTCTGGAACATTGACGCCATGCGCTCGCTTCGTTTTGAGAAGCATCTGCGCGAGGGCAAAAAAGTCACTGAAGATCTTATTGTTATAGACACCGTCACAAATATGGCTGTCAGAAAGGGCTATGAATGGAAGGTCAGTCCCCACGCTCTGGATGTTTTAAGTTCCCTTCATTTTATCAGAATGAAAGCTCTCACCGTCGGGAAAAAAATTGTGATGGATGTTTATACCAAGAAAAAACTCTGGCCGTTGGAAGTGGAAGTCATAAAAAAGCAGAAAATAAAGGTCAGAGGCAGAAAATACAGGACCATACTCGTGGAGCCCAAAATGCGCGAGGAGGGAATATTCAAAGCCAAGGGGCGCATAAGGGTGTGGCTCACGGACGACGAAAAACGTATTCCCGTGCGCATGAATTCAAAGGTGCTGATCGGCTCTGTCAGTGTCGACCTCATAGAAGTCAGAAAATAGGACCAACATCCCATTATACATTTTGCCGGAAATGAGCTATAATTAAAACGTTAATTTTTGAATAATTGTTTGATTTTGGAGGATAATGTGAAAAAGATTCTGATTGCTTATTCCGGGGGGCTGGACACCTCCTGTATGCTGCACTGGCTGAAGAA
>JAYEJT010000149.1:0-1630 GCA_034660675.1 Elusimicrobiota bacterium | reverse complement strand
CAGCGGGGCTGCGGGCGCGGGAACGGTCAAACCCACATCATGGCCGTACCCCGACACAAACGGTTTTGAAAAATGGCTGAAAAAAAATGTCAAAAACCGTAATTGCATATTATTCGGGCTCACTCTGGACAGGTGCCTTTTCTGCACGGCTCAGGAATTGAGCTTTCGCGGATATAAAGTGAGCGTCATAAAAGAAGCCTGCGACACCTATTCCGGCCTCAAAAAAGAAAAAGACCTCATGCTCAAAACGCCGCCAGTGAGCAACTGGATAAAAGCCGTGCCATGGAATACGCTAAAAAAAAAGATATAATTTAAAATAGAGTTTTATTTAAAAAAGGAGGCAGTAAAAATGAAATTGATTATCACCGGAACTTCTGATGCGATGAGCAGAAAAGCGGCGGAATTATTCGCGCAAAGGATAAGAAGTAATCCATCCATAGTGCTCGGACTCGCCACGGGAGGAACTCCCGAAAAAATGTATGCTGAACTGGTGCGGCTTCACCGTGACGAAGGCCTGGATTTTTCACAGGTCATAAGTTACAATCTTGACGAATATCTCGGAATTGCCGCCACACACAGTGAAAGCTACAGGAATTTTATGAATAAAAATCTTTTTAATCATGTGAACATTTCCCCGAAAAACACACATGTTCTGGACGGCATGACCGCCGATCCCGAAAAAGAGTGCCGCGATTACGAAGAGGCCATCAAACAGGCGGGCGGCATAGACCTTCAGCTCCTCGGGATAGGCAGCAACGGGCACATCGCTTTCAACGAGCCGGGATCATCCGCACAATCGCGCACGAGAGTGGTTAACCTCAGCGAAAACACCATAAAAGACAACGCCCGATTTTTTGAAAAAGCGGAAGATGTCCCCAGACAGGCCCTTTCCATGGGCAACGCCACGATAATGGAAGCGAAAGAAATAATTCTTATCGCAGACAAGGAAAGTAAATCCGACGCTATTCTTAAATCCGTGGAAGGCCCCGTAACCGAAGAAGTGCCTGCGTCACTTTTGCAGAAACATGCCGATTGCACTTTCATAACAGACGGTGCTGCGGCTTCTAAGCTGAAAAACAAAAAGACTCCATAATTCCATGTGCGGCATTGTCGGTTACGCGGGAAACAAAAACAGCTGCGAAATTCTGCTAAGCGGCCGGATTTCACAAAGACATACTTGCTTACATTGCCGGAAAAGAAGGCTGGGAAATAAATTATGTCTGGGGGTCCTGGGCAGAATGCCTGGACAAGCTGGAAAAAAATCAGCTTGACATAATGCCTGATGTGGCAATATCGGAGAAAAGAAAGAAAAAATACGCCTTTAGCAGAGAAAGCGTTTTGTCCAACTGGGGAAGACTTTACTCCGCCTACGGAAGAAAAGCTGAAAATTTTCTCGACTTAAAAAACAAAAAAATAGCAGCCATGGCTGGAGGCATTAACACCGTGGGTGAAAACGGTCTCAAGGCTCTGGTAAAAAAATTCGGCATCCCCTGCAAAATTATAGAAGTGCCGAGTTATGACGCTGTTTTTAAACTGCTGGACAAAGGCAAAGCCGATTTCGGTATCACAAACAGCACTTTCGGCGAAGGAAACGAAAAAAATATAAAGTTTACCGCACACCCATAATATT
>JAYEJT010000148.1:0-8363 GCA_034660675.1 Elusimicrobiota bacterium | reverse complement strand
TTAACATCGCGCTGCAATCTAAAATTTTATTATATCATATTTTAAACGGCAGTTTTGCCGGTCAGGAAATGGGCGTCCTTACATTGCCTAATATGTAAAAAAAGTGTTGGCTATTTTTACATATTTTGTTAAAAGTCGTAAGCAGAGGAGATATTTATCATATCAATAGGAACCGTCCCTATTGACCGCGTAAATTTGGAAAAAACAGCGCGTATATGATATAATCCCGGGAATATGGTTTAGGTAGAATCAGGACAGGATTAGACTGTCCCTTTTGGAGGAAATATTATGAAACTTTATGATTTATCGCAGCCCATCAGTCATTTGACACCGGCCTGGCCGACCTACGAGCCGTTACAGATCAAGTTCTTTAAAAGGCTGGCTCCCAACGGCGCAAACGGCCAGGTGCTGACACATTCCAATCATGTGGGAACGCATCTGGACGGGCCTTTGCATTTCTGCACGCACGGAAAGGATATCGCGTCGCTGCCTTTGAACGGTTTTCTTTACGGCCCCGGCGTTATCGTTGATCTTTCCGACATAGCGGAAGATTACGGTATTTATACGTCCAAGGACATAGAGGACAGGGTTGAGGTGAAAGAAGGAGACATCCTCATAATCAACACGGGTTATCACAAATATGCATGGGATCAGCCCGAGGCCGACGAGGTCAGGTACATGGTCAGGCATCCCGGGCCGATGATGGAGTTCGCGGCGTGGTGCGAGAAGAAGAAGCTGAAATGGCTGGGCGTTGACTGTGGTTCAGCGGATCATCCCATGAACACAAAAATAAAAGACTGGATGCCTAAAGAAGCGGTCAAGTGCGACAAATACCTTCAAAAGAAACACGGAAAAAGCCTGGACGAAATGTTCCCCGAGGACCATTATCAGCTCATGCACGTGAGGCTGTTTCCCCAGGA
This sequence comes from Elusimicrobiota bacterium, assembly GCA_034660675.1. Classification (GTDB taxonomy): domain Bacteria; phylum CG03; class CG03; order CG03; family CG03; genus CG03. Next base: position 7,443 of record JAYEJT010000148.1, on the reverse strand, counting down.
TATTATTCACGCCGAGAATTTGGGCGGAGAGATTGACGAGCTGCTTAACAAGCGCACGACGATAGGTTGTTTCCCGTGGAAATTTGTGGGTGGCGAATCCTGCATCAGCCGTATTGTCGCGTTTGAAGAAGAATAACAGGAAAGGTTAGAACAAAAGGTGAGGACATGAAAAAAAGAGACATTATTGAGGTGACGGATTTAAGCGAAGAAGAAGTGAGAAAACTTTTTTCGCTGGCGTTTAAAATCAAGAAAAATCAGGAAGAGTATTCAAAATCGCTGAAAGGGAAGATCCTTGCAATGATATTCCAGAAACCTTCGACGAGAACAAGGGTTTCGTTTGAGGCGGGAATGTATCAGCTGGGCGGAGATGCTGTGAATCTCTCGGGAAACGAACTGCAGCTTTCGCGCGGCGAGACGATAGGCGACACGGCAAAAACCCTTTCCGGTTATGTGGATGCGGTGATGATACGCTCCACCAGCGACACGGATGTTCAGGGGCTTGCCGATTTTGGATCGGTTCCTGTGATAAACGGTCTTTCAAAATCTTTTCATCCATGTCAGGCGCTGGCCGATCTTTTTACTGTGTGCGAAAAGCAGGGGCTGGACGAAGACAGCGTTATGGATTTTGATTTCAGCAAAGTGAAACTGGTTTTTGTGGGTGATTCCAACAACGTCAGCCGTTCTCTTCTTAATCTATCGGGAATAATTAAATACAGATTCGGCATTATCTGCCCGGAAAAATTCATGTTTGACAGCGCGGAGTTTGAGGCTGTGAAAAAACTCAACCCCGGAATTTATTCGTCCGGCGGGATTGATCCTGAATACATGAAGGACGCCGGATTTATTTACACCGACGTGTGGGCCAGCATGGGCGATGAAAAAGAGGAAGAAGAGAGAAAGAGGCTTTTCGGCAGATATCAGGTGAACAGGGAACTCCTGGAGAAGGCAGCGGGGAATGTGTCCGTTATGCATTGTCTGCCCGCGCACAGGGGTCAGGAAATAACCGACGAGGTGATGGATTCTTCCAATTCAATAGTGTTCGCGCAGGCTCACAACAGGATGCATCTCCAGAAAGCGCTGCTCCATTTTATTTTAAAGGGCTAATGAAATCCAGCCTCGCTTCAAATGTCAGGCGGCGGCTTCAGGATTTGAAGCCCGCTGACATAATCGTGGGGGTGCCGTCTTTTAATAACGAGAAAACAATTCTCGGTGTTCTCAAGACCGTTGACAGGGGGCTGAAAAAGTATTTTCCGAACTCAAAATCCGTCATAATGGTGTCGGACGGGGATTCCACCGACAGCACGCTGGATATAGCTTTTGACAAATTTAAGAGCAAATCATCCGAAAAAATATGCACGACATACCGGGGTACGTCGGGAAAGGGGATGGCCTTAAGGGCGATAATGGAGGCGGCGAGGGCTTTGAAGTCAAAAGTGCTGCTGTTGTTTGACGCGGATTTAAAAAGCATAAAACCCGAATGGATAGGGGATCTCGGCCGGCCTTTGATGAAAAAGGAGTTTGATTTTATCACCCCTTTCTACGTCAGGGATTACAGGGACGGCACGATAACGAATCTTATAACTTATCCTCTGACGAGGGCTCTTTACGGGCAGCGTCTCAGGCAACCCATAGGCGGGGATTTCGGTATGAGGTCTCCGCTGGTGAGATATTTTCTGGATTGGGCATACTGGGACAACAATGTGTCAAAGTTCGGTATAGACATATGGATGACCACGATTGCGGCAAACGAATCTTTTCGCACGGGACAATGTTTTCTCGGTATCAAGGACCATGACAGCCGCCGTCCCGATCAGCTGGGACCGATGTTCCGCCAGGTGCTCAGCACGAGTTTCAAGCTGATGGAAAGGTATTGCCACAAATGGGAGATGGTAAAGGAAAGCCGCGAAGCCCCCTTTGTCAACAGCCCTTACGATGTGAAGCCGCCCAAACTTGCCATAAGCAAGGATGATTATTTTGAGAAATACATAGCCTCGTCGGTTAATCTGATGAAAATATGGAAAAATATTTTGAAGAAGGACACTTTTTCCGCTCTTAAAAAAGCCTCGGCCGCAAGGGTTTTCTCCGCCCGTTTGTGGGCGCGTATTGTTTATGATTTTGCATGTGTTTATCATGAATGGAAAAAGGACCGGTTTAAACTTGTTTCGCTGATAACACCTTTTTACTACGGCCGTCTCGATACTTTTTTAAATGAATGCGAAGAAATCGGAGTTGACGAGGCCGTGAAGAGACAGGCCGAAATTTTTGAAGAAAACAAAAAGTATCTGATCAGAAACTGGGAGTATTGACTGGTATGGAAGAAGATAAACAGATTCTGCTGCTGAGGGAAACGGTCACACAGCTGGATTTGAGATGTAAGGTTACAAGCGGTCTGATAAAGCTCATGGATATTACCGTCGGTAAAGACGAGTTTATTTCCGGCGCGGCAAAGCTTCTGGGGGATGCCGTGCATGCCGAAGTCATGATAGCCGTCATAGGCAGCGTGACAGGGCAATTTTCGTTTTATCCAGTGAAAAACGAAGATGATCTGCTTGATGAAGATATGCAAAAACGGGAGTATGCTCTGGAAATATTCAAAGACATGGAGAGCGGTGCGGGATATACCGAACGCGAAGGGTTTATGTGTTTCCCCATAGGCTCCGGAAAAGACACGAGGGGGATGATTTTAGCCTTTAACGCCGACAGGAGCGAGAAATTTCCTTCGCACGAAGTGAAGCTTTTTAACGAAGCGGCCGGACTTCTGGAGAGGATAATGGAGAAGACCGTTCTGATAGCGGACATGAACAGAAGCATAGTCAAGATGCAGGGACTTTTTGATGTTGTCAAGACATTTTCTGAAGTTTCCGGTTTTCAGAATTTTCTTGACAGGTGCGTTGCCGCTGCGGCGGATATCGCCGAATGTGAAGGAGCTTCGGTGCTGCTGCTGAATGACAAGAAAGACACTTTGAAGTTTACCGCTGTTTCAGGCGTTTGCCCGCAGAAACTTTTGGGTTTTGAATTCGCGGCCGGGGAAGGAATTGCCGGATGGGCAATTAAAAACGGCAGAGAAGCCGTTATCAATGAGGCGGCTGAGTCCGAGCATTTTTCTTCAAGGGTTGACGAAATCGCGGGTTCATCTACCAGAAATTTGATGGTTGTGCCTCTCGGAAACGAGGCTTCACCGGTTGGTGTCATGGAAACGGTGAATAAAAAAAACGGCCTGGATTTTTCCTCACAGGATATGCTGTATTTCAGTATACTGGCTTCGCAGATCACACAGGTTATGACGATGACCCCCCGCGACACGAAGTTTCCCGAAACATTCATAGACATCGCGGCGCTTCTGCTGGACAGCATAGAGGCCGGATATTCTCCCGGGCTGAAACACTCTGAAAACATGAGATCGGCCGCGGCCACGCTGGCTTTGTCTATGGGTGTTGAAGAGAAAGAGGCCCGCGCGATATCGCTTGCCGCACTGCTGCATGATATAGGCAAAATAGCTTTGTCGCCGGAAATCCTCCAAAAGCCGGATCCTCTCACGGATGAAGAATGGGAGCTGATGAAGAAACATCCCGAAAAAGGCGCCGAAATTCTGGAGAAAGTCAAAGGCCTGCGCGATTTGGCCGTCTATGTTAAGCATCATCATGAAAAATGGGACGGCACGGGTTATCCCGACGGACTGAAGGGGAAAGATATCCCACTCGGTGCCCGCATTATTGCCGTCTGTGATGCTTTTGACGCGATGTTGTCCGACAGAAATTACGGCCGGAAATTTACGGTCGCGGCAGCCATAGAGGAACTGATTGTTAATTCGGGCACGCAATTTGATCCGGAATGCGTGAATGCGGCTTTACCGATATTCAGAGAAATGGAAGAAAAAAGCTGAATATGAAATCGGGTAAGGGAACTTTTTCAGGCGGGATTCATCCCGCAGGGCACAAGGACACATCGGTTCTCCGCATTGAGAGACTGCCTGCACCGGAGAGGGTTTATCTGCATTTGTCAAACAGCGTGGGGGCCCCGTCAAACCCCGTTGTCCAAAAAGGTGACCGTGTGCTGAAAGGGGCGGTGATAGCCGAACCTGCCGGCAGGATTTCGGCGTACCTGCATTCTCCCGTTTCAGGTATTGTTGAGGATATAAAAAAGTGGCCGCACAGTTCGGGGCAAAAGCTTGACGCGGTTATAATAGAAAATGATTTTAAAGACGACTCCGCGCCGCCGCGGAATTTCAAGGATCCGTCGCAGCTTGCTCCGTCGGAAATTGTTGAGGCTGTGAGAAATGCGGGTGTTGTGGGTCTGGGCGGCGCCGCTTTCCCGACGGATGTGAAACTTGTGCCGCCGCAGGGTAAAAAAGTGACGACGCTTATAATCAATGCCTGCGAGTGCGAGCCGTATCTCACAGCTGACGACAGCTTGATGAAAGAGAAGGCCGCCGATATAATAGAAGGCGCAAAAATTTCGGCTCGCGCTCTATCCGCTAAGAAAATAATCATAGGTATAGAGGACAACAAAGCCGCGGCGGCAAAAGAACTCATGGTCCGGAGTTCCGGCAGAATAGAGGTTATAAGACTTAATACGAAATATCCGCAGGGCGGGGAAAAACAGCTGATTTTCTCTCTTTGCGGCGCCAAGGTGCCGTCCGGCGGTCTGCCCGCTGATGTGGGGGTGGCGGTTATGAATGTCCAGACGGCTTTCGCGGTTTATGAGGCAATCTTCAAAAGTAAACCCCTTTATGAAAGAGTCGTTACTCTCGGGGGTTATTTCAGGAAGCCGGGAAATGTGCTGATTCCGGCGGGAACCCGTATTGAGGATATAATAAATTTCAGGGGCGGCATAGCCGATGATGTGGATGAGATAATTTTAGGAGGTCCGATGATGGGACAGGCCGTTTGCGATACTGATGTGCCGGTTTCCAAATCAGCGAGCGGTATTCTGCTTTTGAAATCAGCTGAAAGAAAGGAATATGAATGCCTGAGATGTCTGCGCTGCGCTTCGGTGTGCCCCATGGGCCTTATGCCGAGGGAAAGTTTTGCCCTTTATAAGTCGGGGGAAGTTTATGAGAAAGCGATGGACTGCATTGAATGCGGTTCGTGCGCTTATGTTTGTCCGTCGGGTATCCCGCTGATCCACTATCTCAAGATTTCCAAACAGAAATTAAGAGCGGCATGATTCCTTTTTCACATGTGTTCAATGTTGGCAATAAGCCGGAAATTCGTGATTTGACGGGTGATTTCAGCAATTACAGAGTCCTCGGAAACGGTTCCAATATTATTGTTTCCGGAGAGGGAATAACAGAACCCGTGCTCCGGCTTGACGGTGATTTCAGAAAAATCACCGTCCGCGGGAATGAGTTGATCGCGGGGGCGGGGGCTTTGCTGAAAGACGTGATAAAAAAAAGCGCGAAAAAGGGGCTTTGCGGTCTTGAGAACCTTTCGGGAATTCCGGCTTCCGTCGGCGGAGCGGTGTTTAAAAACGCGGGAGCTTTCGGTGGTTCTGTAAGTGATGTGCTCAAATGGGTCAAGTTTTACCGCGCCGGAAAAGAACACAGGATATCGGGGAAAAAGATATCAGCGTCATACAGAACGGGACCCGTTAAAATTCCCTCTGTCATATCGGAAGTCTGTTTTTCGCTCTCAAAAAAACCGGAGGAAAAAATATCCGCCCGTGTTAAAGAAATTATAAAGCTGCGGACGGAAAAAGGTTTTATATACAAGAACGGCAGCGGATGCATATTCAAAAATCCCTCAAAAATTCCGGCGGGAAAACTGATTGAGGCCTGCGGTTGTTCGCATTTTCGTTCGGGTGGGGTTTTTGTCTCGCCGCTTCACGCCAATATTTTTGTTCTTCGCGGGGATCGGATATCCTGGCACGCGCATGAACTGATGAATAAAATCCGTACCAGGGTTTATGCAAAAAAGGGCGTTTATCTGGAACCTCTTGTAGAGTTCTGGGGGGTGTTTTCAAAATGAAAAAAATTGCGGTGCTGGCGGGGCTGTCCCGGAGTGAGAGGGAGATATCGCTGAAGACGGCGGCGGCGGTGAATGCTTCGCTGAAACGGCTGGGTTTCAAAAGCGCCGTTGTTGACATCGGCAGAGGAAATATCGTTTCCAAAATAAAATCCGCCCGGGCTGATTTTTATTTTATCGCCTGCCACGGCACATGGGGGGAGGACGGCAGGCTTCAGGGGCTGCTTGAGATAATGGGGCTGCCCTACAGCGGTTCGGGGGTTCCGGCTTCCGCTGTCTGTATGAGCAAAGCGCTGACAAAAACATTTTTTGCGGCAGAAGGCATAAAGACGCCCCCCGGAGAGAGTTTCAGGAAAGGGGAGAAAAATATAGCGGCTTTTGCCGCGCGTCTTCTGCCCGCTGTTATAAAACCGTCTTCGGAAGGTTCTTCTGAGGGCTTGTCTATTGTTTTGAAGCGTTTGGATGTGAAGAAGGCTCTGAGGAAAGCTTTTGCGCGCGACAATGAAATTGTTATTGAGAAATATATCAAAGGACGGGAGTTTACTGTCGGGTATCTTGTCGGCGAAGCGCTCCCTGTTCTTGAGATCGTGCCGAAAAACGAATATTACGATTATGAGGCGAAATACGCGCCGGGCGGGAGTTTTCACATTGTGCCGGCCGAGATCGGCAAAAAACCGGCAGCTGCTCTCAAATCGGCCACGCTTAAAATCTGCCGTGCGCTGAAAGTTAAAGGCGGAGCCCGCATGGATTTTGTCAGATCCGCCCGCGGCATTTTTTATGCGCTTGAAATAAACACAATACCGGGGATGACAGAAACCAGCCTCCTGCCGGAGGCGGCGGCTTCTGCGGGAATAAATTTTGATGAAATGGTCATGAAAATAATAGAGGATTCTCTTCGCCGATGAAGAAGAGGCGCGCGAGAAAGAAAAAACCGGGCAAAGGGTTTAAGCTTGTTTTGGCCGTCTTTGCTCTTTTTACCGCGGCGACTGCGGCGCACTTCGTTTACAATTTTCTGCACAACTGGGATAAACTCAATGTCGGCAGAATAGAGATCAGGGGTACGTCGGCTCTCAACAGGGAGTATGTCAAGAAACTGGTTGATCTTAAAAAAGGCGCCAATATTTTTTCGTACAAACTGGATAAGGCGGTGTTAGAGAAGGAACAGTGGATAGCCGCCGCCGGACTGAGAAGGGTTTTCCCCGATAAAATCATAGTGAAAATAAAAGAGCGCATTCCGGCCGCCATGTTTATTGAAAGCGGAAAGAAATTCATTGTCACGGTGGATAACAAGGTTGTCAGAAGTATTTCCTCCGCCGAAAGAATTTACAAAATCCCTGTGTGGAACGATTATCTTGAGATGTCCGCTGATAAGAGAGATGAAATAATGGCTCTTTTAAAAGAGATGCGCGTTCTGGAAAATAAATTTTATGCAGGCATAGAATCTTTTTCAATGGAGGGGGAATCTCTCAAAATAAACATG
>JAYEJT010000147.1:0-1655 GCA_034660675.1 Elusimicrobiota bacterium | reverse complement strand
ATATAATAAAATTTGCGGGTGTGAAAAAAAAGTGAGAATGGAGGAATAAAATATGAACACAGCGGTTTTGTACGGACGTTTTGAAGAGGCCAGATATAATTTTTATGTGTGGAGCAGGGGGAGCGCTTTCGCGAAACGCCTGGCTCTTTCCGCGGCGATGGCGGGTGTCACGGGGTTTCTCGCCCTGCTGAGGATACAGCTTCCTTTCACCCCTGTTCCTGTGACGGGTCAGACCATGGGCGTGCTTTTGAGCGGCATCGTCTGCGGACCGGTGTTCGGAGCTTTCAGCCAGCTCATGTATGTGGGCGCGGGCATAGCGGGTGTGCCGTGGTTCGCCGGAGGAACGGCGGGCAGCGCGGCTTATCTTTTCGGCCCGACGGGAGGTTATCTTATAGGTTTTATCCTCGCCCCCGTTGTTGCGGGTTATTTGACGGATGTGTCTTCCCGCAACGGAAAAATCATTCCGCAGTTTGTGATAATGGCGATTTCGACCGCCGTGATATATTTGTGCGGGGCGGTTTATCTTGCGGCTCTTATGAAATACGGTTTTACAGAAACTCTTGTGAAAGGCGTTATACCTTTTGTTCCGGGAGGCATAGTGAAGATTTTAGGAGCGGGGGCAATAGCGTCGCTCGTACTGCCGAAAAAGAGGGGACGAAACGCAGGCTGAAGCCTGCGGCTGCAATGGCATGAATAACGTAATTTCACAAGTTACGGCGGACAAAGGCGTGAATAATGCTGTCTAAAAAACACAGCAAAAAGTCCTCGGTGACCGTTCTTGTGGGTTCGCACAATCCCGTTAAGGTGGAATCGGTGAGAGAGGCCTTTTCTCTATATTATAAAAAGGTGAAGGCTCTAGCAGTTTCCGTAGATAGCGGCGTGGGTATTCAACCCGTCGGCGCCGAAACTTTCATAGGCGCGGAAAACAGGGCCGATTCTCTTTTTAAAAAAAATAAAAGTAAAAAACTCAGGGGCGATTTTTTCGCAGGCATTGAAGGCGGTATAATCAATCTTCACGGTAAATGGCTCTCTTTCGGGGGCGTGTGCCTCGTGGACAGCTCTGGAAGAAAAGGATTCGGGAGCTCCGCGATGTTTGAGCTGCCGGGGAGTGTCGTCAGGGAATTGCTTGAAGGAACGGAGCTCGGTGATGTGATGGATAAAATACAGAACGGTCACAACACAAAACAGAAGCATGGCGCCGTCGGTTTTTTCACAAACGGAAGAATAGACAGAAAAGAATTTTACGAAAGCGGTATTATTTCCGCGCTCATACCTTTTCTGCACAAAAAATTATTCGATGACATTAGCTAACGCTTTTAAAGCGGTTAAATATGTTTTGTTCACGGCTGTTGCCGGTTATTTTGCTTTCATGCTCATACTCGCTTTTTTTCAGAAAAAATATATTTATTATCCTTCCAGGGAAATCATAACGACCCCCGGCCTCAAAGGTATGGAATACGAGGATGTGTATTTTGATTCTTCCGATGGAGTGAGGCTGAACGGCTGGTTCTTTCCGACGGAGGATACTCGGCGGGGAGACACTGTTCTTTTTTGTCACGGTAACGCGGACAACATTTCATATTTTATTGATGATGTTAAAATGCTAACAGATATAGGCCTTGGTGTGTTTATTTTCGATTACAGGGGCTACGGGC
>JAYEJT010000146.1:0-36582 GCA_034660675.1 Elusimicrobiota bacterium | reverse complement strand
TCCCGGCCTTGATTTTAACCACAGATATAGAATTGTTATTTCCTCGTCGTTAAAGGATATTGACGGTAAGGACATGATGTCATCCGTTTCATATTACTTTACAACCGTGTGTTCGGCGTCGGAGAAAAACTTTTTTCTTGATGGTGTGTCGGGTTCGTCGGTGACGGTGGCGGCGGGGCAGTTTTCATCGCCGGCCTCTGTCAGTTTTATTTCAACTTTACCAACGGGATTGAATACAGCGCAGAAAGCGGCGTATGACATAATTGAGGCGATATACACTGTTATTGATTTTGAGGTCAGGGGGTTTACGGTTTCGCCCGGCACCGTGACGGCGGTGATTCCTGTTTCCGACGGGATACCTTATGTTTATAACAGCGATACGCTGTCTTTTGAAAAAGCGATGTCTTATATTTCAAACGGCGAAGTTGTTTTTGACGCGGAAAGCCCTGCGGTGTGGCTTTTTGTTGAGCTTCCTTCATTCATGGCAAATAAAGATCCCGGCGTTTACGCTTATCCGGTACCGTGTACGGGAAACAGCATAACTTTTACGAATCTTGGTGCTTCGGCAGAGGTGGGGGTTTATACAATATCGGGCAAATGCGTGATTAAAGAGAACGTCACGCCGGATCCGGTCAACGGCGAATGGGTGTGGAATTTTTCGCGCGTGTCGCCCGGACTTTATTTCTGGGTGGTGGACGGAACCAGCAAGGGCATGCTGATGATAAAAAGATGAATATTCAAAAATTTCCCGATAGAGCAGAAGCGGAACGCAGATATAATTATCCTTATGTGGCGATAGAAGAAATTCTTACCAATGCTGTTTACCATCGTTCTTATGAGATACGTGAACCGGTTGAGGTGCGCATATTGCCGGATAGAATTACTATAGGCAGTTTTCCTGGTCTGGACAGATCCATTTCCGATAAAGATATTCAAAAATGCAGGATGATTTCCAGAAGATATCGTAACCGCAGGATAGGAGAATTCCTAAAAGAACTTGATATGACAGAGGGGCGCGGAACCGGGATGCCGAAGATTTTGCGGGCAGTTAAAAATAATGATTCTCCGCAGATAATTTTTCACACTGACGAAGATCGAAGTTATTTTGTCGCAGAATTGCCTGTTCATCCTAAATTTTTAAGAAAGTCCGAAGAAGTATCATTACCGGTAATTCGCGAAGTCACACCCGAAGTTACACCCGAAGTCACACCCGAAGTTCAGCGGCTGTTATTTGTCTTCAAGGGGGATATGGATAGGAGGTTATTGCAAAAAAAACTTGGATTAAAAGCGGAGAAGAATTTCAGATTGCTTTATCTGCGTCCTGCATTAAAAAACGGTTTAGTAGAAATGACCATTCCGGGCAGGCCCAAAAGCAGTAAACAAAAATACAGACTGACAGAAAAGGGCAGGAAAGCTAAGGCGAATTTATGAAGATAAAAGATATTGAGAAAAAACTAAGAGTTTTTGCGCTGCTTATTTGTTTTGCCGTTTTTGCTTCGGCGAATCCGGGCAACAGCTGCTTTGAGTTTCTGGATGTGCCTTTTACCGCGAAGCTGGCAGTGTCGCCTCTTCAAACCGGCCCAGCGGCGGCGGGCGCCAACCCGGCGCTGGCCGGAGTTGATAAAACAGCCATGGAGTTTTCGTATGCCAAATGGCTTGGTAATCTTGATGTTATGTCCGCCGGTTTCGGCCAGCGTCTTTCAAATAAGTTTTCTCTGGCGGCTTATGGCGCGGTGATGAATCTGTCGGAGAGCTTAAAAGCCTATGATGAGGAAGGTATACCTTCGGGTGAAGCGGAATATTCCAATTACAGATATGCCGCTGCGCTGAGTTTCCGCGCCGCAGACAGTATGAAGCTGGGGGCGGCCGTGACAAGCGCCGGTGAGGATCTTGACGGGGACGCGTACAGCGCTGTTATCCCCTCCGCCGGTTTTGAGATGAGATTTCGCCGCACCGCGCTTTCGGTGTGGCACAGTGCCTCTTTGGGGAAGATAGATTATAACGGTGATAAATTCCCGCCGTTATCTGTCACCGAAGTAAACATCAGCGAGCATTTTGAAAAACTCGCTTTATCTATGGGTTTGAGGTCGTCGGAAACTTCCGGTGTCCGGGCCGGCGTAAAATACAGATTTGAAAATATTGTTATGGAGGGGAATGTTCTGTCGGAATCTGAAAGTGACCTTATCGTTTCGGCCGGTGTTTCTTTTGAATTTAAGCCGGTGACGGTGGATTTGAGTTATTTCAGCCGCGGTGATGCCGGAAGTTCAATTTTCAGCACGGTGAGATACGAATTTGATATGCCGGGATTCGCGAAAAAGATTTCCAAAAAAATAGCCAAGAAGAAAAAAGAAGCAAAACGCTACGTGAAGGCAGGTTCTATCAGCGATATAGTCGCGGATGTGAGCGCGGCCGGCGAAAAGCGGTTTTGGATAAATTTTAATTCCGAAATTAGTGTCAGCGAAAATTTTGTGGTATCAAGAGAAAACAGGATAATAGCCCGCGGCGCGGTGATGGATCGTCTTTCAGAAAAGCCGCTTGTTTATGAAGCTCTCATTATGGGGCAGGACGTCATAAAAGAGCCGCACAGGGGAGACATCATCGCTGTTTCACAAAAACAGATTAAAGAGAAAAAAGAGAGGAAGGCAGAAAGAAAAAAGAAAGAAAGCAGGGCTCTTGAAAAACGCATTGACGGGCAGAAAGAGCTTCTTAAGACCGCGGATTTAATGCGCTGGAATTCTTCGGAGCCTCTGGCCATATTAGAGAGGGTTTCGGCCCTGCGCAAAAAGGGCAAATTAAAAGACTGCGGGGCTAAACTGCTGATCTTAGAAGCTTCGGTTAAAAAACTTTTTGAGGATAACATAAAAGCCATGATTAGCGAGGCGGGATCTCTGGCGAAGACCGCGAGGAAGGTGGGGGTCAATGTGTCATACCCGGAATCCCTGACTCTGAAAGCAGAAGGCTCCCTTAAAAATAAAAATTACAAAGAGGCATTAGGCAACATCTCCGAATCGTTGAGCTGGCTGAACAAAATACTTGACGAAATAGAGAATGAGTGAGAGGCGTGGTCAAGACCCGACTCCATTATTGAAAAAAGCCCCTAAAAATGCTTTTATAGACAATGATTATAAAGAAAAGCGCCGTCAGATTTGCCACCAAAGGGAATTTTGATATTGTGGATATTACCTCCCGCCTGCAGAAAGCTGTTGAGACTTCCGGCGCCGAAGACGGTTTGGTGAATGTTTTTGCCCCCGGAGCGACGGGAGCGATAACCGCGATAGAAACGGAAAGCGGCCTGTTGGAGGATTTTAAGGATTTTTTTGAGAAGATCATACCTTCAGACGGAGACTACAAGCACAATCTGTCGCACGCCGCACGTAACGGCCATTCTCATGTGAGGGCTTCTCTCATAGGCCCGGACATGACAATTCCCGTCAGAAAAGGTGAGGCCGTTCTCGGCGTCTGGCAGAGGATTGTATTCATAGACACGGACAGCCGTCCGCGCGAGAGGGAAATTATGGTGACGGTGATGGGCAGCGGAGGAAAGGATTAAGATGGCTAAATTGCAGATTGCTCTTGATTTTGTGGATCTACCCAGGGCTCTTAAAGCCGCCCGCGCGGCTGTCGCCGGAGGCGCGGACATTCTTGAGGCGGGAACGCCGCTTATAAAAAGCTGCGGCCTTGAGGCGGTGCGGGCTCTCCGCGCGGAATTTAAGGATATTCCCATTGTTGCCGATATGAAGATAATGGACACTGGCCGAGCGGAAGTGGAAATGGCCGCGAAAGCCGGAGCGGGCATAGTGACGGTCTGCTCTTCAGCGGGCGTTGCCACGGTCAAGGAGTGCGTTGAAGCGGGGCTCAATTACGGCGCCGAGATAATGATTGATTTTATAGGCGTGACCGCCGTTGATGAAGTAGAAAAATTCCTGGGTCTTTCGGCGAATTATCTGGGGATACACATTTCCATAGATGAGCAGATGCGCGGCAGGGAAGGCTCTTCCCTGCTGGATGAACTTGTGAGCCGCACGAATATTCCCGTTGTTATAGCGGGAGGGATTAATTCCGCCACAGCGGCGTCTTATGCCGCGCGGGGGGTGGGCACCGTGATCGTCGGCGGCGCGATAACAAAAGCAAAAAATCCGGAAGAGGAAACGAAAAAAATAAAACAGGCCCTGAAAGACAACATAGCCATACCGAGCGAATATTTCGTCAGGGTTGATGAAAAAAATATCAAAAGCGTTCTGGGAAAAGTGTCGGCGGCGAACATGTCCGATGCTCTCCACAGGGGTCTTCCCCTTAAAGGGATTAAACCCGTTACGGAGGGTAAACGTATGGCCGGCCGCGCTTTGACGGTGCGGACATATCCCGGAGACTGGGCCAAACCGGTCGAGGCCATAGACATGGCTGAAAAAGGAGACGTTCTTGTTATTGACGCCGGAGGAGGCACGCCGGCCGTTTGGGGAGAACTCGCCACGCATAGCGCCCTCCAGAAAGGTCTCGGCGGAATTGTTATATCAGGCGCCGTCAGAGACACAGCCGATATCAAAAAAATGAATCTTCCCGTTTTTTCTTCCGCCGTTACGCCCCAGGCCGGGGAGCCGAAGGGTTTCGGCGAAATAGGCGTGCCGGTCGTCATAAGCGGTGTGAGGATAAAGAAAGGAGACTGGATCATCGGAGATGACGACGGTGTTGTGGCAATTCCGAAAGAGAAAGCCGCTGAATTCACAAACAGGGCGATGGATGTTCTGGAGAGAGAAAACAGAATAAGGGAAGAAATAAAAGAAGGCTCCACGCTGGCCTCTGTGGCGCAGCTGCTGATGTGGGAAAAGCAAAAATAGGAGAATGAAAAAATGAAATATCTTGTAACAGGCGGAGCCGGTTTTATAGGTTCGCACATAGTGGAAAAGCTGATCAAAACCAAAAATGAAGTGGTTGTTCTGGATAACTTTTCATCGGGTAAAATGTCCAACATACCGTTTACAAAGGGAAAGAAGAATTTCCGGCTCATAAGAGGGGATATCAGGGATGTGAGAACCTGCAGGAAAGCCTGTAAGGGCGTTGATTATGTTCTGCATCAGGCGGCGTTGAGGTCGGTGCCTAAATCAATGAATGATCCGTATGCCTATAATGATGTTAACATAAACGGCACGCTCAATATGCTCTACGCATCAAGGAACGCGGGTGTAAAAAAAATTGTTATAGCTTCTTCAAGTTCCATTTACGGCGATACATCAAAGTTTCCTCAGGAGGAAAAAGATATGCCTCTTCTTATTTCCCCTTACGCGTTATCCAAACTCGCCGGTGAATATTACTGCCGCATATTTTCGGAGCATTATGGTCTTGAGACTGTCGCCCTGAGATATTTCAATGTTTTCGGCCCGCGGCAGGCGCTGGATGATGAGTATGCTGTTGTGGTGCCGAAATTTATTCATTCGGTGATCAACGATGTGCGCCCGCCCATATTCGGAAACGGGAAACAGTCAAGAGATTTTACCTTTGTTGAAAATGTCGTTGAGGCGAATCTTCTCGCCGCGAGAAATAAAAAAGTGTCGGGAGAAGTGTTTAATGTCGCCTGCGGCAAAGACACCACCGTTTTAGATCTGGCACGCAAAATAAACAAAATTCTCGGGAAAAACGTAAAGCCGGATCTTCTGCCTGTGAGGGCGGGGGATGTTTTTAAAACGCTGGCTTCCGCTGCTAAAATAAAAAAACAGCTCGGTTTCAAGGGCAGGGTCACGTTTGACGCGGGGCTAAAAAAGACTGTTGAATATTTCAAGAAAAAATATGCTAAGCGCTGACGAACAATTTGATATTTTAAAATTCGGCTGTACGGAAATCATAGAGGAGAAAGAACTCAAAGACAAACTTTCTCTCGGCCGTCCGCTGAGAATCAAATTCGGCGCCGATCCCTCCGCTCCCGATATTCATCTCGGTCACGTTGTCGTGCTGGACAAGCTCCGCCGCTTCGGCGAGCTCGGGCACAAGATAATTTTTATAATAGGAGATTTTACGGCGCGCATAGGCGATCCCTCCGGCCGCAGCAAGACAAGGCCGGTGCTGTCAAAAGAGCAGATAGAAGAAAACTCAAAAACTTATCAGAACCAGATTTTCCGCATACTGGATAAAAAATACACACAGGTTGTGCACAATTCCGGGTGGCTTGAAAAAATAAATCTTATGAAGATTTTTGAGCTTTCCTCCATGTACACGGTTGCCAGAATGCTTGAAAGGCGGGATTTCAAAGAAAGATTCAGGAACAACATAGATATTTCGGGTGTTGAATTTCTTTATCCCCTTCTCCAGGGTTATGATTCCGCGCATTTGAAGGCGGACGTTGAAATAGGCGGAAATGACCAGATATTCAATCTTCTGCTGGGACGCACGATTCAGCACAAATACGGTCAGGCCCCGCAGGCGGTGATGACGCTGCCTCTTCTTAATGGCCTTGACGGAGTGAAGAAGATGAGCAAAAGTTACGGTAATTACATAGGCCTCGACGAGAACCCCGAGGATATTTACGGTAAAGTTATGTCGGCGAGCGATTCTCTTATGTATGAATGGGCGAAAACCCTGTCTTTTGTTGACAGCGGCGCGATTGAGGGTTCTGATCCCCGTAGAGCGAAAGCTGTTTTAGCGCATAACATAACCGGATACATATGTTCAAAAGAGGAAGCGGACGCGGCCGCGGAGCATTTTGAGAAAGTTATTGTCAAAAAAGGGGTGCCCGAAGATGTCGGGGATTTCCTGGCAGATAAAGATGAGATGACTCTCTCGGAACTTGTTTTTTCATCAGGCGGCGCGCCTTCTAAAACCCGCGCCAGGCAGCTCATAGAACAGGGAGCCGTTTCTCTCGATGGAGAAGTGCTGAAAAATTTCAGGGAAAAAGTAGAAATAAAAGACGGGATGTTGCTCAAGGCCGGTAAAAGATTTTTTGTAAAAATAAGGAAGGGAAAATGACTGAAGAAGAAAAGAAGAAAGAGCCGGAAAAGCTGGTGGATCCGGAAGTTGAAAAAGAACTGAACGATAATTCCGGTATGGTGGAAGAGATAACCACTGAATTAAAAAGGTTTTTCACTTTTGACATACTTAATTATATTCACAAACCCTGGAAATTGATGAGCCTTAATTTTTTGATGGGCCTTGTCAGGGGCATAGGTTTTTTTCTCGGCATGACGATTGTGGGCGCTATTGTTTTCGCGATGCTGGTGAAAGGTTTGCAGGCCGGGGTAGCCGCAAAGATTCCTGTCATAAGTGAATGGCTCGCTAAGCTTGTGTCGATGGTGCAGAGCAACATGGAGCTGGTGAAATAAGATGACCAAATACATCACAAAAAAAGGACAGGACAAGCTGCTTGCGGATCTCAGAAGGCTTAAGACAGAATCCGTTCCCCGCCTCAGCCAGGAAATAAATGAGGCTTTGGCGCAGGGAGATCTGAAGGAAAACGCCGAATACCACGCCGCGAAAGAGGAACTTACAAATGTTCAGAAGAGGATAGCCAAACTTGAAAACGCCTTGAGTTCATCCTTAGTGATAGACGAAAAAAAGATGTCTTCTGACAAGGTTTATATCGGAGCAACGGTGGGGGTGAAGGATTCTTCCGGTGAAACGGATGAGTACACCGTTGTTTCAGCGGAAGAGGCGGATCCTGTGGAAGGGCTGATATCGTCCGTGTCGCCTATAGGCAGCGCGCTTCTTGGCTGTGCTGTCGGCGATAAAGTGACTTTTGAAACACCCGGCGGCGCGAGGCAGATGGAAATTGTCTCAATCAGAAGAGAATGAAGTCCCCGAAGTTTTGCTATAAGCAATTACCGTCGGCCGTAATTGACTTATGTTCTTCAGTCAAAATTTCAGTGAAGGCTAAAAGATTTTTAAGAGCTTTTCTATTTCTTTTTTTAATTTCCGCCGCTCCGGCGTTTGCCTTTGAAATAATAAAAGTTACGGAATACACTTTTCCGGGCGGCATAATAAAAGTGGCAGTGGAAAGTTCCGGGAAATGCGAAGCTGAATTCATGGGAAAAGTGTACCCGCTTTTCAAAGAAGGCAAAATAAGGTCGGGCTATGTTCCCGTTCGTCTGGGTTTGAGAGGCAAAGTTCCTCTGATTATCAGGGAAAAAAGATTTCTGAGAAAAGCTGTAACACAGGAAAAGACGATAACAATACAGAAAAAAAAGTTCAGAAAATCCCGCATAAGCATCAGGAGAGAGAATATTCCCTCCGTCCCTCGCGTGAGAAAAAAAAAGATCAGGCTGGACCTGGATTCTTTTACCAAAAAAAAATACAGCGATGTTTTTTCGCTTCCGCTTAAAAAATATGTTATATCCAGCGGTTTCGGTGTCCGCAGGGTGGATAAAAACGGAAAAACTCTGTGGCGGCACAAGGGCGTTGATTTTGTTGCGCCCCAGGGAACGGAAATTTTTCCGGTGTCGCGCGGAAAGGTGCTGTCGGTGATTTCGGATTCCGGCCTTTACGGGAATGCCGTCATCATAGAGCACGGCAGGGGGATAAAAAGTTTTTATATGCATCTGGATGAGGCCACCTGCGTGGAAGGCGAGATGATAACGCCGGCAAAACCGGTTGGAACACTTGGTTCCACGGGGCTTTCCACCGGAGCCCATCTTCATCTGGGGATATATCTTTTCGGCGTGCCGGTTGACCCGCTTTATGCCATTAAGGCGCTGGGAACGGAGTGAAAGTGATAAATATTTTCAAGGGATTTCTCATAGGAATAGCGAATCTGATTCCCGGCGTCAGCGGAGGAACATTCGCGCTTATACTCGGGATATACGGCAGGCTCATAAATGATATTAACAGGCTGGGCATTGGGACGCTGAAAGCTTTTTTTACCCCCGGAGAATTCAAAGATGAATTTAAAAGAATAGACGGTATTTTTCTTCTCTCGGTTGCCGGCGGAGCGGTCGTTTCAATCGCGGGTTTTTCATGGCTCATTGATTTTGTCCTCAAGAATTATCCCGGCTACACGCTCGCTTTCTTTGCCGGCCTCATACTGCCTTCCATAGCGGTGCCCTACAAACTCATAGACGAAAAAAATATCAAAAACGCTTTTTTTATTTTGCCGGGAGCGCTTATAGTGGCGGCTCTTTACGCTTTCCCTCTCTCGTCAGGCGCGGCGGATATTTCTTTGGTTCTGATTTTTTTCAGCGGCTTTATAGCAATCTGCGCGATGGTGCTTCCGGGAATAAGCGGTTCTTTTCTTCTGCTTGCGACAGGCGTCTACGGAACGGTTATAGGCCATATAAAAAACTTCTTTTTTTCCCCGTCTCTGGAATCTTTTGTGTTTCTGGCGGTTTTCACGTCGGGCGCGGCGATAGGTCTGATCGTTTTTGTAAAACTCATGAAGCGGCTTCTTGAAAAGTACAAAAACAAAACTTTTTATTTTCTGATAGGCCTCATCCTCGGTTCCATGGTTGTCCTGTGGCCGTTTAAGGCGGCAGAGACAGCCTCCCCTGATTTGAAAGCGAAAATAAGAATAGCCTCCGCCCGCAACAGGCTGCCCTCAAGCGGAAGGGAAGCGGCCTCTTTTGCCGGCTTTTTTGTAATAGGGCTTGTTGCCGCCTCTCTGCTGGCTAAGGTTGACAGCGATAGATGACGGGCTCAAAGAGAAAATGAGCCATCTGAATGCGGAGAAACTTCTGGATTCGGTGTAGGAAAATGAACTGGAAAAAAATAAGAGACGGGCTTTTGGCCGGAGAGAAAAAAGCCGAGGTCAGGAGCATCAGGGTTCTCGACCCGGGCGGCACCTGGCGGCGTTACAGGGCGACAACGGTCTGGGAATTAGGCGCGGAAAGATTCACGGCTGTTCCTGCCGAGGCCAAGCTTGTGAAAGACGAAGGTAAAAGCATAGGCCTGCTCATAACAGGCAGGGACGCCGGCCTTGTAAAAATAGGAAAAAATCTGGGCGTTCAGCCGCAGGTTCTCACCAGCTTCAACGCTGTCAGCAAAAAAGCTGTCAAGCGCCTGACATCCGGCTTGAATCTCGAATTCTACGAGGAAGACGAGAGAATCCTCGCCAAAGAACGATAAAGCAATGGAAGCAATGGGGACGGTTCCTATTGCTGCAATAGGAACCGTCCCCATTACCGTGCGGGTGCTTGTTGCCTAAAAATAAAAATATGATAGAATATGGCGATCGGGGTGTGGCCCAGTTGGCTAGGGCACTTGACTGGGGGTCAAGGGGTCGTCGGTTCAAGTCCGGCCACCCCGACCATTTCAAACTTTTTCCGCAATTTTCAAAATTGCCTACAAAGTCCTTTGATGTCTTCGGAGGACGTGGGGATAAATTTACACTGAAAAAGCCAGCCTTCGTGGAGAATACTGGAGATTTGGATAGAAAAATGGTAGAAATACAGTATGCTCGTCAATAAAATTGTTATTCCAAGAATCTTTTGCTTATCTCAACGGTATGATTAAAACACCAAAACCAAAAGACAGCAAATTGCGGCGTGATTTTTATTACCATAAACTGTTTGGTTTTAAAGCGGCTAATGAAACAGGGAGAGTTCTTACATGAAAATAGAGATAATGCAAGCGGATATAACCACGCTGAAAGTTGATGCGATCGTTAACGCGGCTAACAGAACATTGCTTGGCGGGGGCGGAGTTGACGGGGCGATTCACAGAGCCGCAGGCGCGGAGCTGCTGGCTGAGTGCAGAACCTTAAAGGGCTGCAAAACCGGTGGCGCTAAAATAACAAAGGGTTATAAACTGCCGGCAAAGTTTGTGATTCACGCGGTCGGGCCCGTGTGGCACGGAGGCAATAAAAACGAGGAAGCTCTGCTGGAATCGTGCTACCGGGAAAGCTTGCTGCTTGCAGACAAACACAATTTAAAATCCATCGCGTTTCCGGCAATCAGCTGCGGCGTTTACAGGTTCCCCATATTGAAAGCGTGTGACATCGCAATCCGGGCAACAGTAAAATATGCGGTCAATACGCCGGTCGGGCATATTATTTTTGCGTGTTTTGAACGCGGGATTGAGGAGGCTCTTAAAAACAGTCTGGAAAAAAACAGAGAGAAGAGCTTTTAGGCACAGCGGAAATTATTGGTACCCCCGCGGGGAATCGAACCCCGACTGCCACCTTGAAAGAGTGGTGACCTAACCGTTAGTCCACAGGGGCACAAAAATATGCCGGATAATAACTCACAAAATAACTTTATGAGCCCGGATGGAATCGAACCATCGACAACTGCCTTAAAAGGGCAGTGCTCTACCGATTGAGCTACGGGCCCATGGCGCATATATTATCTTTATTGAGCCTTTTTTGTCAAATTTTTTATTTATCCGGTGGAGCATAAAAAAGGAAATGCCGCCTGTTTTAACGGCGTTTTTTTATGTATTCTTCCATCAAACCCCTTGTGGATTGATTGGACGAATCCGTTTTTCTGTTTTCCAGCTGGGGCAGGATCAAAGACGCGAGTTTTTTTCCGAGCTCAACGCCCCACTGATCAAAGCTGTTTATGTCCCATATAACGCCCTGTGTGAAAATTTTGTGTTCGTATAGCGCGATCAATCTGCCCAGGCTCCTCGGGGTGAGTTCATCCAGCAGAATGCTGTTGGTCGGCCTGTTCCCCTCAAACGCCCTGAAGGGGGCAAGTCTTTTTATCTCATCTTCCGCCCGGCCTTCTTTCCGCATATTCTCAGCGGCTTTGTCGGCAGAAAGCCCGAAAGCCAGCGCCTCGGTCTGAGCAAAAAAATTCGCCATAAGTTTGTTGTGGTGGTCACCGAGTTCTTCGGGGGGATTGATAAAACCGATAAAATCCGCGGGAATAAGCTTTGTTCCCTGATGCATGAGCTGGTAAAAAGAGTGCTGGCCGTTTGTTCCCGGCTCGCCCCATATTACGGGGCCCGTCTGATAATCTACGCGCTTGCCGGAGCTGTCAATGTGTTTTCCGTTGCTTTCCATGTCCCCCTGCTGAAAGTATGCCGCAAATCTGTCCAGATACCGGCTGTAGGGCAGCAGAGCGTGAGTCTGGCAGCCGAAAAAATTATTGTACCACACGCCTGTCAGCGCCAGTATAACCGGAATATTGCTTTCGTATGGTTCATTGATAAAATGCTTGTCCATTTCATGCGCGCCGGCGAGAAGCTCTATGTAATTGTCATAACCGATGCCGCACACTATAGACAAGCCTATGGCTGACCACAAAGAGTATCTTCCGCCGACAAAATCCCAGAACACAAACATGTTTTCCGGGTTGATTCCGAACTCTTTCACTTTTTTAGAATTTGTGGATATCGCAACAAAATGATGTTTAACCGCGTCTTCACCCAGCGCGCTCACCAGCCATTCGCGCGCGCTCGCCGCGTTGGTCATGGTTTCCTGAGTGGTAAAAGTTTTTGAGGCTATAATGAATAAAGTTGTCTCCGGGTTGAGGCCCTTTGCGGCTTCAATAAAATCTGCGCCGTCAACATTGCTTATAAAATGAATATCAGGGCCGTCGGCATAATGTTTTAAAGCTTCGCACACCATTCTGGGGCCGAGATCAGAGCCGCCTATGCCGATATTAACAACATCGGTGATTTGTTTTCCCGTTGCACCGCGCCATTCCCCCGAGCGGAGTTTTTCCGAAAATACTTTCATCTTCTCAAGCACGGTGTTAATGTCACTCATAACATTTTTACCGTCAACTTTAATCGCAGAACCTGATCTGTTCCTCAGGGCAGTGTGCCCAACAGCGCGGTTCTCCGTAAAATTTATCTTTTCGCCGCCGAACATTTTTTTGGCTTTTTCCTGCACCTTGCGGGCTCTCGCGAGTGCCATTAAGAGTTCCATTGTCCGGTCATTTAGAATATTTTTTGAATAATCCAGCAGCATATCCAGGCCCGATGCCCTGACGCTCATTTTTTTGAATCTCTCTTTGTCGCTGAAAAGGCCGCCGATGCTGCTTTCTTTAATTTCGGAAAAATGTTTTTCTAAAGCTTTCCATTCCGGCATTTCGTTAAGAGATTTCTTGTCGCTCATATTTTCTCCCATAAACTTTCTTTTAGAATGTTATCTTCTCTCCTCGGCTCAAAACCTATTATAACATAATTTGTGTTCTTTGTAGAAACGTCCGGCGGAGATACAATCGTCGGGGCGGTTACTCGAATTTTTCGCCGCAGAAAGGGCATTTTTTGTCGCTTTCGCTGACGATGGCGCCGCATTCGGAGCATTTAAATTTTGTGTCAGGCCGGGTGTGTTTTTTTGGGGCGGCGGTGTTCTTTTTCTGTTTTAGCTGTTTGCGCAGGCCGCTAATCTCCGATTCAAGCGAGGCGTTAAGTTTTTCCAAAGATTCATTTTTTTGAATAGAGGCGAACAGGTCATCGGTGTTTTTTTCAGCGTTTTGCGATTGCTTCCTCATCTTTTGAAGTTTGTCCAGAAGCTCTTTTTTCTCGTTTTCCAGCACTTCCGCCGTGGTTTTTAATTCCTTTGACTTTTTGATTTCTTTTTTGAGGGTCTCTATCGTTGAAACCAAATCTGATATTTTTTCTTCGGTGTCGCTGGTTTTTTCTGAAATTTCTTTTTCTCTGGAGAACATGGATGATTTTATCTGTTCAACACTTTTCTTCAAAGACATTTCCCTTGTCTCTGTTTCTATGAGAGCGTTTGTCTTCTCATCAAGCTCCTGCCGCAGCGCTGTTTTTTCGCCGGATAGAACAGAGATTTGTTTTTTCAGATTGGCTGACAGGGAAGTCATTTCCTTTTGTTTCTCCGCAAGGCTATTTTGACTATCTCCGAGTTTCTGCTCAAGTTTTGATTGTGATCTTATGAGTTCTGTGTTTTGTTTTTTGAATTCTGACATTTTTTTATTCGCTGGTTTCAAAGAGATGAAGCGTTTTACAGAATTATCAAGCAGCTTTTTGTCTTTTTTTGCGAGCTGCCTTAAGTCCGCGATTATTTTAGCGGTTTCACCCGCATCTTTTTTCAGCTGTTCCTTTTCCGCTTTCAAATCGCTTATCTCCTTTTCTGTTTCTTTTTTTGTGACAGCGTTCTCGTGTAGGTGCTGCTCAAAGTTTGCCTGCGCTTTTTTCGTGCTTTTCAAAGTGTCTTCGCGTGATTTTTCAAAAAGGTCCTTTTCGGCTTGAAGCTGTTTTTCGAATTCGGCCTGTTTTTCTGTTACGAGATGTTCTATCAGATTCCTGCGGGCGTCAAGTTCCTTATTTACTTCGGCTATGCGGTTTTTCTCTATTTCCAGAGCGTGGAATTCATCTTTGAGCTGGTTTTTGACCTCAGTGTCCCTTTTGTCTATAAAATTGCGCACGGCCCTGATCTCAATGTCTTTTACCCGGAGATCATCAAGCAGCTTTGTTTCTTTTCTCTGTGCTTCTGTTCTTTCGGCCGCGATGCTGTTTCTGAGTTTTGAGGCCTGAGCGCTGAGCACGTCTTTCTGCAGCTTTAAAATCTCCACCTGCTTCCGCAGCGATAGTTTTTCTTGATCATCCATATAATTTTATGCCGGCGCCCTTCAGGGACGTCGGTTTATTTCGGTTAATAATAACAAATTTGAGTACAAAAAACACTACGCCGCACCAGATAATATGAAATAAAGTCAAAAATATGTTTTTTTCGCTAGACGAAAAATTTTTAACGGATAAAAAAATCTAAAATTGCACAACTCGTCTGCCGGAAGGCAAACTCAAACAAGTGCAATTTTTTAACAATTTTGTTTATCCTAAATTTTCCTATATCGCTCTAAAACATATTTTTGACTTTATTGCATGAATAGTCAGAACGTGTTAAAGGGAATACCGCCGGTCAGCTGACAATCCAGTCGGTGTCTGCGGAGATTCCGGCAAGCGAATTGATCTTATCGCGAAGTTTCGGGGAAAGATCGGGTGTGTTGATTTTCAACAGGGCATTCGCGATGAGGGATGTTTCGCGGGGTCCCGTTTTTTTCATAAGTTTTTCAGCGATAGAAACGCTTTTTTGCGGCGGGAGCAGTTGTATGAGCCGGCAGAATATTTGTGAGCCCTCTATGCCCTTAACAGCCTCCCTCTCCAGCAGTTTGGATGCCTCGATGGCGCTGTATTTGTGCAAGGCCTGCAGGGCTCTTATTTTCAACTCTATATCCGTGTCATTCAGAAAGGGTTCCAGGAGTTTTTTCGCGACACTTGCCTCGGTGCTGTCTTCGCTGGAAAGTTCGGCTTCTATTATGTCTATGCCCTCGTACCGGGTGTCCTTTCCTGAATCAAGCAGCGGAATTCTTCTGGCTTTTTTCTGTGTTTCGATTGCCGCCCCCGCGGGTTTTGCCAAAAAACCTGCCGTGTGATATCTGTTGAAGGCGTAGCGCACTATCAGAAATGCCGAGACGATCAGCGCCGCGCCAGCCGCAAGCGCGCCAACGGCTGTCGCCACAAAGGTTTTTTTCAGGTTTGCTTCCGTGCGGTCCGCGGCTTTGTTGATGGATGCCGCGGCGTGATCGCCCGCCGTCATCAGTTTGTCCAGCTTTTCTATTGTGTTTTTGGACAGCTCTCCGGAACGGCCGGGCTGGTTTTCTATGGCTTGGGCGAGTTTTTCAAGTTTTAATATGAGGGTGCGCTGCTGTTTTAAATAGGTGCTGTTTACCGGTGTTTTCTGCGTTTTCGGCGGCGGTTTTACTTTTTTTTCGGGTTGCGGCGGTTTTGCGTAAGAGCTCAGGTCTTCTGATGTCTCGGCCAGATCTTTGAGAGTGTTGTCATCCGGCGCGAGAGCGAGAGCGCGGTTGAAAGCGTATGCGGCGGCGCTGTAATTTTCTTTAAAACTTAAATCTAAACCGAGCTCGGTTAAATATTTTATAAGAGAGGTCTTTATTGCAGGATTTCCTGTTTGGGAATATTCTTTTTCGGCCATGGCCACGGCTTCGGCAAAGAGCCCCTGTTTATAAAGTGTTTCGGCCCTGATTGCGGCGCTGTCTGCGGCGCGGAGAATCCCGGCTGTAAAAACAACGGAGAATGTGATGGTCAGCGCAACGGCGCGGCGCAACAGATCAGTCATTCAATATTTCCGCTATTTTGGCACGCAGGTCTTTCATGAAAAAGGGTTTTTCGAAAATTCCCCTGACCTGGCCGGCGCCCCGGTCTATGAGTTTTGTTATGGCTGTTTTCCCGGTCATGACAATGACCGGGATGTTAGAGGTTTCAGGCTTTGCGCTGAGTTTGCCTATGGTTGTTATTCCGTCCTGCCCGGGCATAACGACATCCATTATGATGAGGTCGGGAATATGAGTTTCGGCCAGTTCCTGGGCCACAAGGCCGTTTTCGGCTTCCAGCACCGAAAAACCGTCGTTTGTGAGCACGCTTCTAAGAAGTGTGCGGGTAGGAGGGGAATCGTCGCATACGAGAACGGTTTTTATCGCAATTCTTTTCGCCATTTTTTTGTTTTTCCTTTCATTTCAAACAGCGGCTCCGGCAGACTGTTCAGGCGGGCCGGTAACTTTGCTGCAAAAAACACTTCTAATTTTACACAAACTCATTTTACAAGTCAAATTGATTTGATATAATCACCCTGTAGAACAGGCGGGCGCTAATGCGCCGGGTTTTGGCGTTTGGGGATGCGGTAATGAAACAGATAAAAATAAAAATAGGCGAAGGAGAAAAACTGGTGTCCTCTCTCACCGGGGAGTTGGCCTCAAGGGGCATAAAAGATGCCGCCATTGTTTCATGCGTCGGTGCGCTCATGGATTTTGAACTTATCACGATTCATCAGGAATCCTCTAAAATCCCGCCGGAGCATTATGCTAAAAAATTTGATTTAAAAGCCGAGCTTCTGGGTACAGGGAGCGTTGCGGGCGGGGTTGTCCATCTGCATGTGGCCTGTGGCCTTGACGGCGGCAGCGCGCTTGCCGGCCATCTGGTGGAAGGAACCGTGACATATTTTGCCGAGATCATATTGTTGACGGAATAAACAGATGTCTAAAATACAAACATACAGTAAGGGCGCACACAGTTTTGTAAAGTGGGACAAAAATACCAAGGAGGTGAAAAAGGTGAAACGCGAGGAGAGAAAAATACAGATAGAAATAGACAGGGATGTTCAGAAAGGCGTTTACGCGAACATGGCTATGGTGAGTCACACCAAAGAAGAGCTTGTTTTTGATTTCGCTTTTCTTCAGCCGCAGCAGCCGAAGGCCTCGGTTGTCGGCAGGGTTATAATGAGCCCCGCCCATGCGAAGCGGTTCGTACAGGCCGCCGCCGAAAATCTGAAAAGATACGAGAATTCCTTCGGTGAGGTGTCCCCGTCCAGGGAGACGAAAATAGGTTTCTGATGGCGTTTTTAAAATGGCTCGCTGTTGTTATGTGGGCAAAACTTATATACTATCTTTCATCAATTCCGGGGCTCAAGATGGGTCTCGGCTTTTGGGATTTTTTTGTAAGGAAGTCGGCGCATGTCTTTGAGTTTGCTTATCTTGCGGCTCTTTTATATCTGGCGTGCGAAAGTGTGGTGTCGCTGAAACGCAGAATGCTCGTGCTGCTGGCAGCCGCGCCGGCTTTTCTGTATGCCGCCGGCGACGAGTTCCACCAGCTCCATGTGCCCAACAGGCACGGCAGCGTGGCGGATGTCGCTTTTGACACCGCGGGAATAGCTATTGTGTGTTATCTGATATTACGCACGGATTTTTTTCCGCGTCAGAGTGGAATTTGAAGAGGAGGTAAACGCTAAGTGAAAGGAAGACGTAGAAAGCTTGCTAAAGTGAAAAGACACAAGTTAAAAAAAAGACGCAAAGAAATGCGCCACAAAGCAAAATAAAGTTTTAATGAAATTTGCCGCGCCGGCCGGCGGAGTTGTTATTGAAAACCGATATTGTATTTATTGACGAAAAAGGCGTTCAGTCCCGGCGGACTTTCAGATGCGGCAAAACGTCTTTCCTGCTGTCCAAATTTGGTGAACTCGTTTCTTCCGCCGCGGATGTTTCAAGAATTCTTGTTCTCTGCCCACTTTCCGTTAAAAGCCGTTTCGCGGATGCGGCTGCGGAACACTGCGGAAATTCCGGGGAGCTGCACATTGACAGTTTTTCCGGTTTCGCGAAATGGGCCCTTAAAAAAAACAGTTACCGGTTCACCGAGTCCTGTGATTTTACGATTATTTCCGGCAAAGAAGAAGAAGTTGTTTTAAAGGATATTCTTTTCCGGCCGGAAGCGGGGAAGTCACTGAAAACTTTTTCCTCCTGCCGCCGTTTCAGCGGATTCATTTCAGAGGCCGTTAATTTTATAGACAGGCACAAGATCAATCCTTCAGGGCGTCTTTCCGCAGATGAATTTTACATACTGAGCGAATACGAAAAGAAGCTCAGGGAAAGGGATCTCTTTGATCTGAGAGATGTGGAAAATTGCTGTCTCAAATCCGCGGATGAGGGTTTTTTTAAAGAAAGTTTTGATTATATTTTTCTTGACGGATGGGAGGACATCAACAGCAGGGAAAGCGAGATATTCATCCGTCTGGTGGAAAACGCGCCGGATCTGAAAGGTATTTATATTGCCGGCGATTCGTCGCGGGGAATATATGATTTTCTCGGGGGTGATGCGGAAGGCACCGGAAAAATTCTTGAAAAGAAATTCGGAGATCACAGAAAATCGCCCGGCTTTGAGACAAAACCAAATTTGGATGTGTTGAAGTTTTTGAGCGTCTACGATGAGGCTGAGTGGATACTTTCCGAAATAAAAAAACATCTGGCCGCGGGTGTGTCCGCGCGGGACATGGCGGTCATATCAAGGGGCACGGGCGACGAGATAAAGATGCTGGAAGACATGGCCGCCGCGGAGGGCGTTCCTGTGAGCTGTCCGTCGGGCGCGCCGTTTTTTAAGCATCCTCAGTTTCTCGCGTTTTTATCGTTCCTCTACTTCGTTGCCGACATGGATGAGAAAGTGTCATTTCCCGATATGCTGGCTTTGCCGGTGTTCGGGATGACCGATTCTGACATATTCAGATTCGGGGAAGGCTCCCTTTCCCGAAGAAAAGAGCTTTCCGCAAAAGTTGAAAATGTGCGCTCTTCGGCAAAAAACGTTATCAGAAAAGACCCCGCGGAGCGACCTGTTCAAATAAAAAGACTTTATGAGTTTTGCGGCTCGGAGGACCTTTCCGGAGATGATATTGTTTTAAACCGGCTTTTCGGAAAATTTTTTGAGTATGCCGGCAAATTTCATAACATCACGGGCGGGATGGCGTTTGACGTGTTCATATCTTTCTTAAGCGATTCTCTCTCCACTTTTGCCAGGGCCCCTTATCTGGGAGAAATTCCCGGCACCGTGAAGCTCCTTACCGTTCATGAGGCGAAGGGCGATCATTTCAAATTTGTGTTTATCCCCGGTGCCGTGTGGGGGCAGTTTCCCCGTAAGTTTTTACCCGGTGTTTATATAAAAAAAGGCGAAGTTGAAGAAAGGCATTATGGAACGGAGAAAAAGATATTTCTCAGCGCTCTCGCCTCCGGCACGGATAAAGTCTGTGTCACTTTTTCTGTTGAGGACGAGAACAACGCACCCTCGCCGTATATAGACGAGTTTCTCGGAGATGTTCCCGTCAGGGTTCTTTCTCCGGCGCCTCCTTTTTCCGTGAAAATGAAGATGACGGCCGCGGATAAAGTTTCAGGAAGGAAAGTGAAGACAGATATTTTTCAGGGCTCTGCAGGCGGCGTTTCGGTGTCGTCGCTGGAAAGTTATATTTCCTGCCCGC
Source organism: Elusimicrobiota bacterium (assembly GCA_034660675.1). Classification (GTDB taxonomy): domain Bacteria; phylum CG03; class CG03; order CG03; family CG03; genus CG03. The sequence continues at coordinate 16,943 of JAYEJT010000146.1, read as the reverse complement.
TGAATTTTTTCATTGAGAGAATAATAAGACTTGAAAAACGGATTTCAGAACCTGCTCTCTGCGGTAAACTTGTTCACACGATTCTGGAGAGATTTCACGGGGAATTTCCCGAACCTGCTGACAAAGGAAAAATGTTATCTCGCATGGCTGAATTGACAGACGCGGTTTTTTCTTCCGGGGACGCCGAAGATTTTGAAACGCTTCATTCGGCAAAGTGCTGGAAGAATTTTTTCGGTTCTTTTCTGGAGAAATATGTTTCCGGACAAGATGTTTTTGATGTCGCGGAGAGGGAAAAGAAGATCAGTGTTACCGTGAAAGGCGTTGACGTCACCGGCAGGATTGACAGAGTGGACAGGTCCGGCGGAGGCTATGAAATCATAGATTATAAAACAAGTCCGGGAGCAAAATTCAAAAAAAAGGCTCTGCTCAACAAGATAGGGAGGGGCGAACACCTTGCTCTGCCCGTTTACGCCGCGGCTGTTGACGGCTCCTGTGAAATAACTCTTTTATGGCTGGCCGATTATGAGAAGCCGGGGGATTATCCCTTGAAAGTGACGCTTCAGCTGAATGATGAAAAGACGGCTGCCGCAATAGAGGATATGAAGGAAAAGCTGCATGATGCCGCCGAAAATATGAAGAAAGGCAATTTTCCGCCGGCTTTAAAATGTCCGCGACGCGCTTGTCCGTACGGGGATTTGTGCCGCCGGATGAAAGGCGGGGATGTGTATGAGCGTTGATAAAAGAGGGAAGCTGACCGTTGCCACCGCCGGCGCCGGAACAGGTAAGACCACTTACCTTGTGCGGGAGTTTCTGAACAAAGTTGAGTTTCTTACCGGAGAGGGTTTCAGCATCAAAGACGCGCTGGGCAGTGTTCTGGCCGTCACTTTTTCCAGGAAGGCCGCCGGCGAAATGAAAGAGCGCGTCATTAAAAAATTAGGGGATCCCGGTTTGCTGCCGTTTTTGAATATAGCCACGATAGACGCGTTTTGCGCGGAAATATTAAGGGAAAACCCCGTTGCTGCCGGGATAGATTCCAGGTTTGAAATACTCACCGGGGGCAACGAACATATTTTTTTCAAAAAAATATTAGAGAAGGCGCGGAGCACTCTTCCTTTGAATCTTGTCTCACCGCTTGATCTGCGCAATTCTATGGAGCTGTATTCTTTTATCACTCACCTCCGGCACAGCCTCATAACGCCGGAGAGGCTCGGCGATCTGCGCTGGGAGGGCGGCGGTGATTTTTTATTATTCCTGCGGTCTTTATACGGGCTCTTTGAGACCGAGATGAAAAGGAGGCAGGTTCTGGATTTTCCGCAGCTTCTTCTTGAGGCTTACAAGCTGCTGGATAAAAACGAGGACATAGGAAAATCGGTGCGCGAAAAATACAGATTTGTTTTTATAGATGAGTTTCAGGACACGAGTCCCGTGCAGATGGCCCTTTTTACAAAGATCAATCCGGGGGCGATGTGTGTTGTCGGAGATTTTAATCAGTCAATATACGCGTTCCGCGGAGCGGCGCCGGAAAATTTGTCGCACATAAAATCCGGCGCGGATTATACAAAAAGCCTTTCCACTAATTACAGGAGTGATAGAAGTGTTCTTGATTTTGCCAATCTGATAGCGGATAAGCTCAAAAATTACCAGAAGCTGGTTCCGCGCGCGGACGCTCCGGCCGGAAAGCCGGTGAAGATCGTAATCAGCGAAAGCCGCGAGCAGGAGGCTCTTTATATAGCGCGTGAAATCAAGCGGCTGAAAAAAGAGGAGGGATTGAACAACAGTGATTTTGCCGTTATTCTCAGGAGTTTAAAAAGCGCCGTGTCGGATTACGAAAAGGTTTTCAGAGCGGAAGGGATAGATTTTCTCACGGCCTCGGGCGGCGGTTTCTATGAACGCCCGGAAATAAAGCAGCTCACCTCTATTCTTAAATTTTTGTCATCCCCCGGAGATGACGGCGCTTTTTTTGAATTTTTGTCCAGCCCGATGATATCTTTTACTCTTGCTGAAATACATTCTTTCGGTTCGGGGAGAAAGAGGGGGGTATCTCTCTTTGAGGCGTTCCTTGATTCTTCGGGCGCGGTCAGCGAAGCCAAAAAAAACAGAGTGGAGTTCTTTCTTAAAAACAGGAAGTTCCCCGGCACTGTGTCCATACACAGATATGTGATGGCTGTTATTCTTGATTGTGGTTTGACCGAATGGGTCAAGGCCAACTTTGAAGGTGTTTACCGGCTGCGCGCTCTGGCGAACATCAAAAAATTCATGGAACTGGCGCTGGTTTACGAAAAAATGTCTTCGGCGCCCGTTCTTTCTGAATTTATAGAATACATCAGCGGGCTTGATAAACAGGGGGCGGTGGAATCCGATGCGGCACTTGACGCTGCGGATTGCGTTGACATAATGACCGTTCACAAGATCAAGGGCCTTGAGAGGAAAGTGGTTTTTGTTTCCAACATAACCCCTTTTCAGTTCCCCGGAAGGAATACATCGTCAAGTCCCTGGGAAATCACGGATAAGACAATAAGGCGCAGGGAAAAGAAAAAGGGAAAAGCCCCTGTGCCCGACGAGGAATGGAGACTCTTTTATGTTGCGATGACAAGGGCCATGAAAAGGCTCTATCTTCTGGGTCGCCCCTCTAAAAGAAAAAGGGCCAGGGGGAAGACAGCCGCCGACAGTTTTAGTCCCATGCTGTCTTACTTTCTGGGAGCCAGCGGGGAGAGAGTGTTTTTGAAGGAAGAGTGCTCCGGTCTGGCTGAACTTTGTTTTGCGGAGGGAAAATTTGAGAATAAAGAAAAACAGGGAAAAAAGATGGTGCCTGTTTTCCGTAAGATCCGGCCGTCCGAATTTTTTTCCGAAAAAACGGTGATAGACGAAAAACTCAAAAAAGGTTTCACCGTTTCCGAGATCAACGACTATTATTTTTGCCCGTTAAGATACAGAAATGACTATATACTGAAAAAAACGATTTCCGGGCCAGGTGACTTCCTGAAACTGGGGAATGTTTTCCACACCGCCATAGAGCACTTTGACAAAAACCGCGGCGGCGGCTTTTTCAGAAACAGTGTGATGAGATCTCTGCCTCCGGGTCTTACCGGGCGGGCGGAAGTTATGTCCGCAAATTTTCTCTCCTCAGATTTTATAGAAGAGCCTTTTATGAAGGAGGCTCCCTTCTCGCTCAATATTGTCCGCGGCTCACGGGAAAAATACACCATAAAGGGCGCAATAGACCGTGTGGAAAAAAAGAAGAGCTTTTATGGAATTTACGATTACAAAACAGGCAGGAAATCAGACGCTTCGCCGTATGCGCTGCCCATGAACATTTATGCTCTCGGCTGTAAATATGTTTTCGGCCTGGAACCTGTTAAAAAACTGGGGCTTTTTTTTCTCCAGACCGGGGAAACGCCGGATGTTGATATTATGGAAGAGGAGGCTCTGCTGAAAAAACTTGACGGAATTATAAACGGGATAAAAGCCGGTGATTTTCACCCCTCACCCGGCGCGCATTGCCGCGCGTGCCCGTATTCCCGAAAATGCAAAGCCAAAGACAGGGAGGTTTAAAATGGAATGTGATATTGAGAGGAACATGAAAGATTGCAATTGTACCTACAGCTGCGATAAAAAGGGCAAGTGCTGCGAATGCGTCAGATACCACAGGAAGAGGGGTGAGCTTCCCGCCTGTTATTTCCCCGACGATGTAGAAAAAACTTACGACAGAAGTGTCGAAAAATACATGGAAACCCGCAGAAAGCGTTGATGCCGAGTATAGACACCTCTGTCATTGGACAATTAAAATGTCCGCCCATGGGACAGTTAGAATGAAATCAAATAAATTTTATCTGCATCGTGGCGCTTTCCAAAACAAAAATAAAAACAAAATTAAATCCGATAGTCACATGCAGTTAACTTGGATATTCAAACGAAATTAAAGTTTTCGAGCCCAACTTCACCCGCTGATTTTTATAGTCCCTCATTGTAATTATGATAAATAAAAAGCCGCATGCTAAATTTATAAAATTAGGCTATTTTTTGTTTGGAATAAATGCTTTTGTTTTTACTATACAGCTAATAGGTATAAATAAATATCTCAGTGGTACGAAACCGAAGTACATACTATCATTAGTCCGAAATTATGATTTAAATAGACTTATTTTAATAGGTTGTTGCATAGGGGGGATTTTTTCTTTTTTGTTATCCGGTTTTTTGCTTAATGGTATTTTGGTAGTTGTATTAAAAATTATTCTTACACTGGTAATATCGACCGCAATTGTACAGGAAATGAAAGAATTAAACAGCTTTTGAAAAAATGACAGGAGGATAAATTATTATGACAGGTGAGAGCAAATCAGAAACGGTGGTAAAAGAGATCAGAAGGAAAACAGCGAGAAGGTATAGCGCGGAGTGTCCCATTGTTTTTGAAGACATACAGTGCTATGGGCATGCCCATAGAGTTTCCAAAGAGAGTTTTGATAAATAAGGCGTTTTTTTTATATGATAAAGCAAATATAGAAATAATTTTATAGCCTCGAGGATGGTGAACAGATGAAAAAGAAATATACGGTAATTGTTCGGAAAAGCAAACTTGAGTATGTGGCAGTGTGTCTTAAGTTGAATGTTTCTGCACGGGGGGAAGATCTTGCGGATGTAGAGAAAAACCTTAAATCAGCAATACAGTTGTATCTAAGTGATGTAAAAAAGCACCCTGATACCGTTGTGTCTCCTATTTCCATTGACGAGTTTGTTGAATTCCTGAAGGACACACAGCCGGAATGGTATAAGGAGCCGGCCGGGAGGCTAATTTTAAGACCACTTGAACTTCACGAGGTTCCTTCATATGCCTAAATTGCCTTCAATGTCCAGTAAAAAACTTGTAAAGTTGCTGGGAAAAGCTGGAGCGATATTTGTTAGACAGGGTTCAACTGACCATGCAATATATTCAAGGACTAATAGAAAGCAAAAGATATTCAGCGCCCGTGCAAATGGGTAAAAAGACATTATACCCTGTTTATTGCAAAAGAGTTTTCAAACAGTTGAAATTTACAAATGAAGAAATTAAAAAATTACTAAGGTAATGTGTGGTAATCAGAGAATAATTTGAATTGTGTTTTTAAGCAAAGAAAAAAGAAGAATATTGTCAGGAGGCAATTAACAGAAATAATGCATCGTGTGGCGCACACTTAAATTAAAAAGGAAAAGTGGCGGATCATTAGGAAACGACTCTGTGAAAATGTTGTAAAAATACCGGGAATCCCGGGGTTGTTGACATTTACCGGGAATCCCGGTATAATGCAAGTATGAAAATACATATTCCCAACAGCGCGTTTCTCGGGAACATTGATCCTTTTTTCCGGAGTTTTGACCCGTCTTCGCCTGATGTTTTGGAAATTACGGCAAATGAAAAATGGATTTCCGTACATCCTGTTGTTTTATCAATGATTGCCGCGCTTGGAATATCAATGAAATCAGGCGATATTCGATGCGAAAAATTGAAAGCGGAATCAAGAAATTATCTTGTGCGTATGGGACTTTTCAAGATGCTGAATATTTCACAGGATATGCAAATTGCGGAACATGAGTCCGCGGGGCGCTTTATACCAATAACACAAATTCGCACATCGGATGAACTCACAAAATTTATTACAGAAATGATACCCCTGCTGCATCTGAATAAGGAGCAGTCTAAAACAATAGGATATATTGTCAGCGAACTGGCGCGCAATGTAATAGAGCACGCAAATTCCGAATACGGAGCTTTTCTTTGTGCGCAGTATTATGTGAAAAGCAACACCATTCGCATAGGGATTGCTGACACCGGAGCGGGGCTTAAGACGACGATTAATCAGTCTCATTCGGCAAAGACCGATTTGGAAGCCATAAGGCTGGCTCTCTGGCCGGGCGTCACCGGAGCAACCCGGAGAGAAGGCGGCACCGAACAAAATGCCGGCGCCGGGCTTTTTTTTATAAAATCAATAGCGGGTGTGAATCGCGATTTTTTCATCATTTACAGCGGGAGCGCATTTTACAAGCTGCTCAGGAAACCGCCCTCTGTCAGGCTGCGATTAAAAGCGGATCCTTTTAAGGACAGGCATTCAACCGACGAAAATCTTCCTTTTTGGCATGGAACCATAGTGGGGATAGACATTACGCTTGATCAGACAAAGGAGTTTGCGTTTTTATTGGATGCGATACGGAAAACATACACAAGCGCTGTCAGGGAAAGGATAAAATCCCGGTACAGGAAGCCAAAATTTATATGAAAACCATCATTATTTTTGATAGAGCGGGGGCGTTTGCCGAAAACAAGGATGTTGCCGGGGATATTCGTGTTAATGAAATTACTCCGGCATTGGAGGCGGGTGAGGATGTGACTCTTGATTTCGCAGGAGTGGACGCGGCGACCCAATCGTTTATCCACGCTCTTATCAGTGATATATTAAGAAAACGCGGCGCAAAAGCGTTGGATGATATTGTTTTTAAATCCTGCAATATAACGGTTAAAAAAATTATTGAGATTGTTGTGGAATATATGCTGGAAGGCATGGGTATTGAAACGGGAGCAGGGGGTGAGTAGTAAGGAAATGAATCAAGAGAAAAAAGAACTCTTTCTTCCGTCCCCTTTTTTCTGTATAATTGCGTTATGAAAACTTATCAGGCCCCGAGAGGCACGAAGGATATTTTTGGCGAAGAAGCGGCAAGATTCGCTTATGTGAAAAAGGTGTTTTCCGATTTGGCCGTTTTCTACGGCTACGGCGAAATAGTCACGCCGGTTTTCGAGGAGACGGCTCTTTTTGAAAGGACCATAGGCGGAAGCAGTGATATTGTCACAAAGCAGATGTACACATTTCCGGATAAGGCCGGACGTTCGCTGACGCTGAGGCCGGAAGGCACGGCCGGAGTTGTCAGAGCCGCTGTGGAAAACGGCATTTTGCGCCCTCTGCCGAAAAAGTTTTTTTATTCGGGGCCGATGTTCAGATACGAAAAACCCCAGAAGGACAGAAGGCGGCAGTTTTTTCAGGTGGGCGCCGAATATTTCGGGGAACAAGCCCCTTCCGCCGACGCGGAAGTCATAGAAATGTGCGCTGAGACGCTGTCTAAGCTGGGGATAAAATACACACTGAAAATAAACTCTATAGGCTGCTCTTCGTGCCGCGGGGAATACGAGAAAAAACTTCTTCTTTTTGCCGAAAGCAGAAAAGAGCAATTGTGCTCCGACTGCAAAGATAGAATGAAGACAAACCCTTTGCGCATACTTGACTGTAAAAACCCCGAATGCAAAATTGTTCTGAAAGATGCCCCTCTTTTAAGCGAAAGCCTTTGCGGGGACTGCGCCGAAAATTTTTCACAGATTAAAAAGTTTCTTTCAAATATGAATATTTCTTTTGAAGAGGATTCGTCTCTTGTGAGAGGGCTGGATTATTACAACGGATGCGTGTTTGAATTTTATGCCGAGGGAGCAAGGGACGCCGTGGCAGCCGGCGGGCGTTACGACGGACTTGTTAAATTTTTGGGCGGAGCGGATGTGCCTGCGGCCGGTTTTGCCATAGGTGTTGACAGAATACTTTCTCTTACTGATTTTTCGCAGGGGAGGAAAGATTATATGATTGTTTCACCCGGCGCCGTTTCGAGCGAACTTTTTTCTCTCGCAGGGAAAATCAGGGCATCGGGAAAGATTTGCGCGGTGTCGGCAAAGCCGAAACTGAAGAACGCTTTGAAAGAGGCCTCTTCCGGGGCTTTCCGGTTTGCCGTGATCATGGGTGAAGATGAAATAAAAAATATGACCGTGACCATCCGCGATCTTGACAGCAGTGAACAGAAAACAATACCGAAAAAGGAGTTTTTAGAAAAATTATGATTTCAGAAAATTTGAAAGGTTTAAAATGTTTGAGGTGCGGAAAAGATTTTTCGCTGAAACAGGCCCGTTACCAGTGCCCGTCATGCGGCGGGAATCTGGAAGCGGTTTATGATTACGCGCGCATAGGCAGAAGTCCGGACGCCGTTAAAAATTCAGCGGAAAAAGGCATATACAGATATCTGCCTTTTCTTCCCTTTGCCGACACAAAATTAACGCCGAATCTTCTTGTCGGGGGAATGCCGCTCGTAAAAAGCGACAGGCTCTCTTCAAAATGGGGTGTGGAGCTTTTTTTTAAAGACGACACGAGGAATCCTTCGGCGTCTTTTAAGGACAGAGCGGGGGCCGTGGCTATGACCGTGGCGCGGGAGGACGGCCTTGACCGGATTTCCTGCGCTTCCACGGGAAATGCGGGGTCTTCCCTGGCCTGTCTGGCTGCGAGTGTGGGGATGGACTGTATCATATTTCTTCCCGAAAAAGCTCCGCAGGCGAAAATAGCGCAGCTTCTTTTGTTCGGCGCGAAGGTCTTTGCCGTGCGGGGCAGCTATGATGACGCTTTTGATCTCTGCGCGGAGGTGTCTGAGGATCTCAATTGCTTTAACCGCAGCACGGGTCTCAACCCGTGGACGAGGGAAGGCAAGAAAACCGTATCATTTGAAATAGCCGAAGATCTCGGATGGGAAGTGCCGGACTATATTTTTGTGCCGGTGGGCGACGGTAACATCATCAGCGGCGTGTGGAAGGGTTTTCGCGAACTTTTTTACGCGGGTTTTACCCAGAGTATTCCGAGGATTGTGGCTGTGCAGTCAAAAAATTCGGATGCTGTGCACAAAACTTTAGAAAAATATAAAGGTTCTGATGTGACGCCTGAGGAGATTGAAGTTGTAAAAGTCAACGCCACGACGGTAGCCGATTCCATAAGCGTGGATCTGCCGCGCGACGGTCTTGCCGCTGTACGCGCCGTGCGTGAGACTGACGGTTTTTCGGTTGAAATAAGCGATGAGGATATTCTTTTGTCAATAAAGGAAATCTCATCAAACACGGGGCTGTTCCCCGAACCGGCGGGGGCGACCGCATACGCGGGGCTGAAAAAAGCTGTGGAAGACAGAAAGGTGAAGCCTGAAAGCAGGGTTGTCTGCCTTGTGACGGGCAGCGGTCTGAAAGACATCAACTCGGCTCTCAAGGTGGCGGGGAAACCTGTAAGCGTTTCAACGGACAAAGCCGAAACGCTGGAAATTCTATCCGGAAAATAAGCGGGGAAATATATGAAGGATAAAAGTTTAAAGAATAATGAGGTGGCGCTGTCGCTGGGCAGCAATGTGGGGGATTCTTTTCATACGCTCATAAGCAGCCTGAAAGATCTGAGCCGTTTCGTGAACGATATGAAGGTATCAAGCTTCTACAGGAGCGATCCGGTGGAGATGAGGTATCAGCCGGATTTTATCAATATGGCTGTTTCGGGCCGAACGGATATCCGGCCTGAACTCTTTCTTAAAAAAGTAAACAGCGTTGAAAAAAAATACGGCCGCGCGAGAACAATAAAATACGGACCCCGGACACTGGACATAGACATAATCTTTTTCGGCGGTGAAATTGTGAATACGGAGGAGCTTGTTATTCCGCATCCGAAATTCCGGCGGCGTTTATTCGTGCTCGAACCTCTTGCTGAAATTGAACCTCATATAAAAGATCCCAGTGACGGTAAGCCGGTGCATGATATTTTGAAAGAAGCGCGCTCGCGTTTCAGCGACAGGATTGAGAAGCTGTGAAGAAAGCCGTTTCGCCGGAAGAGGTTTTCCGTATTTGCCGCAATGCCCGCAAAAAAGGCAAAACGGTGGGTCTTGTTCCCACAATGGGGGCTCTGCACAAGGGGCACACAAAGTTAATCAGAGACTGCCGGAAAAAATGCGGTTTTCTTGTTGTAAGCATCTTTGTTAATCCCGCACAGTTCGCTCCGAAGGAGGACCTCGGGAGTTATCCGAGGAGCCTGGAAAAAGATTTGACTGTTTGCCGCAGGAACGGCGTGGATATGGTGTTTGTTCCGGGGACAGAAGTTATTTATCCCGGAGGTTTTGAGACCTATGTGAAGCTGGAAAGACTTCCCGGGCATCTGTGCGGTCTTAAAAGGCCGGGGCATTTCCGCGGCGTGGCGACGGTGGTGCTGAAACTTTTTAATATTGTGCGGCCGGACATCGCGGTGTTCGGAAAAAAAGATTACCAGCAGCTGGCGGTTATAAGAAAAATGGCGGCGGATCTGAATGTGCCGGTGAAAATAAAGGGTGTTGAAACCGTCAGGGAAAGAAGCGGTTTGGCTGTCAGTTCCCGGAACCGTTATCTTTCTTCTGATCAGCGTGAACGCGCGGCTTTTTTGAGAAAGGCTCTTCTGGAGGGAAAACGTATGGCCGCATCCGGAGCGAGTCCCGCGAATATTAAAAGGAAAATAAATTCTGTGCTCAAATTGTCAGGGGGCAGAATAGATTATGTTTCTGTTTGTGACAGGGAGTCGCTCGAAGTCATTAAAGAGGAGCGGGGCAGAGCTCTTATTGCTCTCGCCGTGAAGATAGGCTCCGCGCGGCTGATAGATAATATAGAAATCACTTTGCGGCCCAGCAGGAAGACGAAGAGGAAAAAATGAACACGGATGAAATAAAAAAAATAGCGCAGCTCGCGAGGATAGAGATTAAGGAGAGTGAGCTGGATGATTTTGCGGAGGAATTCAATAAGATACTGGAGTATTTCAAAGAACTTGACAAGGCTCCGACTGACGGTGTGGAGCCTTTCGTCTTTGATGAAGCTAACACATGGAGGGAAGACGAGGCTTCTTCCGATCCCGCCGCCAGAGAAAAAATACTCGCCAACGCTCCCGAAAGGCAGGACGATTTTTTTAAGGTGAGAAAGGTGATAGAGTGAGCGTAAAGCAGAATATCGCCGACTGCATTGAGAAGATAGAACGGGAAGACGGGAAGCTCAACAGTTTTGTTGAAGTTTTTAAAAAGAGCGCTCTTGCACGAGCGGAAGAAATGGACAGAAACCACATTGACGGGGTTTTATCCGGTGTGCCGGTTGCCGTAAAAGATAACATGGTTATCAACGGTAAAAAGGCGAGTTGCTCTTCCGGAATCCTTGAAGGTTTTATATCCCCTTATGATGCGGAAGCGGTGAGAAGGCTGGAGAGCGCGGGAGCCATAATCGTAGGCCGGACGAATATGGATGAATTTGCCATGGGTTCGTCAACAGAGACATCCGTTTTCGGGCCGACCCTGAATCCTGTTGATACGGAAAGAGTTCCCGGCGGTTCATCGGGCGGGTCCGCCGCGGCGGTCGCCGCCGGACTGGTGCCGTATTCGCTTGGTTCCGATACCGGCGGATCCATAAGACAGCCAGCCTCTTTCTGCGGTATCTGCGGTATGAAACCGTCTTACGGCGCGGTTTCGCGCTACGGTCTTATAGCGTTTGCCTCATCTTTGGATCAGATAGGCCCTTTTTCCAAAGACATGGCCGGGATAGAAAAAGTTTTTGACGTTATAGCGGGCAGAGATGAAAAGGATGAGACTTCCTGCGACATAGAGAAAAATTTTGAAAAAAAGGGAAAGATCGTCTGCGGAATACCTAAAGAGTACGCGGGCAGTTCTCCTGAAGTGAAGGAAGTTTTTGACAGGGCGGTAAAGAAACTTTCCCGGGATTTTGAGATCACGGATGTTTCTCTGCCTTCAACAGAATACGCCGTTTCAATATATTATATCATTGCCCCGTCGGAGGCTTCTTCAAATCTTTCCCGTTTTGACGGCATAAGATACGGCCGGCGCGCGGAAGCGGAGGGTCTCACAGAAGGTTATTTTAAAACAAGGGGGCAGGGTTTCGGAACAGAGGTGAAGAGAAGAATAATGTTAGGCGCTTTTGCTCTCTCCTCGGGTTATTATGACGCGTATTATATCAAGGCGCTCAAGGTGAGGCGCCTCATAAAAGAAGAATTTGACAGGGCTTTTCAGAAGGTAGATGTCATTATAAGTCCAACTTCTCCGAGGACGGCTTTTAAGCTCGGCGAGCTGACCGACCCTCTTTCGCTATATCTTCAGGATGTTTTCACCATTCCGGCAAACATGGCTGGCCTTCCCGCCGTGTCCATACCCTGCGGTAACGCCGCCGACGGCCTGCCCGTGGGTTTTCAGATAATGGCCCCGCGTTTCAAAGACAGATTCATGATAGACACCGCAAAGCGTTTTGAGGAGATTTTCAAAGGTGAATGATTATATAGCGGATATAGGCCTGGAAGTACATGTGCAGCTCAAGACCAGAACCAAGATGTTCTGTTCATGCGCTGTTGATTCCCAGTCCCCGCCCAACACGAACATCTGTCCCGTCTGTACGGGGCAGCCGGGGGTTTTGCCCGTCAAGAACAAGGAAGCCGTTTTGCTGGGTATACGCGGGGGCCTCGTCCTCAATTGCAGGATTGAAAAATTTTCGGTTTTTGAGAGGAAGAATTATTTCTATCCCGATCTGCCCAAGGCTTATCAGATATCACAGTACGAACTGCCGCTTGCTGCCGGTGGTTTTGTAGAGGTGGGAGAAAGAAGAGTGCGGCTCACCAGAGCTCATCTTGAAGAGGATGCGGGTAAGCTTCTTCATGCCATAGGCAGCGAAAAAGTTGACGGTTCTCTTGTGGACCTCAACAGGTGCGGCACGCCGCTGCTGGAGATAGTGTCGGAACCGGATATTGATTCACCGCAGCTCGCTTTTGATTATCTCAAGACTTTGCGGAGATTGATGAGGTATGCCGGCGTTTCGGACTGCGACATGGAAAAGGGCAGTCTGCGTTGCGACTGCAACATATCCGTCAGGAGGTCAAAAGACGAAGCTCTGGGGGTGAAAGCTGAAATAAAAAACATGAATTCTTTCAAAGAACTGAGGGATGCCTCATCTTATGAGATAGAGAGGCAGAAAAGACTCCTTGATTCCGGCGAGAAAGTGGTTCAGGAAACAAGATTATGGAATTCTTCAAAGGGGAAGACCTTTTCTATGCGTTCGAAGGAGGAGGCCGCGGATTACAGATATTTTCCCGACCCTGATCTGAAGCCCGTCTATGTGAGCGCCGCAATGCTGAAAGAAGAAAGAGAAAAGATACCGGTTTTACCCCATGAGGTAAAGAAAAGGTTCATGGGTATGGGCGTGACGGAATATCAGGCGGACATATTGACGGACGAAAAAGTTATGGCGGATTATTTTGACGAAGTGCTGGCGCTTGCTCCGTCCGACGGGCAGGGGGAGGCCGCCAACATTGTGATAACACATCTTCTTGCGGAATTCAACAGACAAGCTCTGCCTTTTGAAGAATTTCTTGCCGGGGTTCCGGTCAAGCATATATGTGAACTCGTGGAACTGAGAAAAGAGGAAAAGATAAATAAGCAGGTGCTGAAAAAGATTTTTCCGAAGATGGTAAAAGAAGGTGTGTCTCCCCGGGAACTTGTTAAGGGCATCAACATCGTAAGCGACGAGAGTGCCATAATAAAATTAGTGGAAGATGCCGTGGCGGCGAATGCTCCGTCATGGGAAGACTACAAATCGGGGAAAGAAAAAGCTTCGGGAAGAATTGTGGGGCATGTTATGAAGAACAGCCGCGGCACGGCCGATCCGGCGACCGTTATGAAAATACTTATGTGTATGGCGGGAAAATGTTGAACAAAGCTGAAGGTGCGCCGTGGCGTGCGAAATCCGCCAGCGGCGGAAAAAAAATACTTATCATAGAGGATAACGCGGATTCAAGGGAGATTTTCCGCACCGTTCTTGAAATCGCCGGTTATGATGTGACGGAAGCCGTTGACGGCGAAGACGCTCTTCAAAAGATTGAAGAATCAGGATATTCCGTGATTCTTGTTGATTTGTCGCTGCCTAAAATATCGGGTTGGGATCTTATTGAGATTATCAAGAAAAAATATCCGTTAACACCTCTCATAGCGGCCACGGCTCACGCGATGAGCGGCGACAGGGATAAGGCGCTGAAGGCCGGCTGTGACGATTACATATCAAAGCCGCTGAAGCCGTCAGATCTTGTTAAAAAAGTTAATAAATACGCTGTAAATGAAAAATAAAACAAAATACCGGTTTTTTCAATTTACCGGAAATGGAGGAGAACATGTCAAAAATACTCATAGTTGAAGACGATCCCGATGCCAGAGAGATACTTAGCGCAAGGCTGAAGGCCTACGGTTTTGATGTCGAGGAAGCGGTGAACGGCTGGGAAGGCGTGGAAAAACTCAAGAAATATAAGGCCGACCTTATTATCATGGACATAATGATGCCGAAACTTGACGGCTACACCGCTTGTAAATTGATAAGAGATGATTCTAAAACAGCAAAGGTGCCGATAATTTTTCTGACAGCAAAAGAGCTCATAGGCGAAATCGAAAAAGCTTTCGCCTGCGGCGGTGATGATTATGTGATAAAACCTGTGGCATGGGAGCGGCTGCTGCCCAAGATTAAAAAATTTTTGCCGTAAAATGGGAATTCTGATTTTTTAGAAATGAAAATAAGAAACAAAATCCTTCTGTTTTTCTCGGCGGTGGCGGCGGTGCCGTTTGTTTTTTTCGTGTTTCTTATGATGGCTCAGCGGCGCTCAACCGGTTATATTGAGAATTCTCTTTTCGCTTTAACCAACAGCGCCGCTAAGATCACGGAGCATTTCCTTCTTAACGCTCAAAAATCTGTAATAGCGCAGTCATATCTTCCGTCTTCTTTATTTCCAGAGGGCAGCCGGTCTGTCCGTAAAGCGTATTTGCGCAGGATTTACAGAAAATACAAAATATTTTCGTCAGTGATGTTCACGGATTCGTCGGGCGGGGAGATCTCCCGTTACGGGGCGGTACCGCCCGCTGAATTTAAGCGTCTTTTCCGCGGCGGGAGGTTTTCGGGGATATCCCGCATTATAAAAAATAACGACGGAGCATCAATTGCGGTGGTGTCCAAAACGAACAAAAATAATTATCTTGCCGCTCTGATAAACGCGGAGTATCTGGAAAAAATTCTGGGGAAAATCGCTCCGTGCGACGGGGCGTTCTTTTATATCCGGGATAATACGGGGCAGGCGCTTTTTCTGGATTTTCCGCATGGCGACGAGACAGCGCCGTCGTTTGTATCGGTCAAGTACGCCGATATTGATATTTTGAAAAGAACTTTTAACAGGGACGGCAGCAAAACTTTTGAAGTTGTTATTCCCATAGCGGGTTTTCCGGGGTGGATGGTGTGTTTGAACGCTCCGCACAAAGTTGTTTTCAAAAGTCTGTCTGACGCGAAATTCCTGGGAATATTTTTTTCTATTTTGTCTTTTCTGCTGGCCGGTTATCTGTCTTTTTATTTTTCGAGTAAACTATCTGCCCCCCTTGAAGAACTGTCAAAGAGCGCCGGAGAGTTTTCTCAGGGCAATTTTTCGTATAGGCCCAAGATACGGACGGGGGATGAAATGGAACATCTTGCCCTTCAGCTCAATAAAATGGCGGACAAAATTTCCACTGCCCAATCGGGCAGGGATGAAAAAATAAGAGCATCGTCCCGCGACCTGGCCAATGCCTACAAGGAAATTGCCGTTAAAAATGAGAAGCTGGCGCTGGCGGACAAGTACAAATCACAGTTTCTGGCAACGATGAGTCATGAGCTTCGCACGCCGATGAACGCCATAATAGGTTTTACGGATCTTCTGAAAGACGATATCTACGGAGATATCACAGCGAAGCAGAAAGAGATACTTTCAAAAGTGCAGCGTAATTCAAGTCATCTCCTGAATCTGATAAACGATATACTTGATTTGTCCAAAATAGAATCGGGGCGTATAGATCTTATGCCGGAAAAATTCGAGCTCAGGGAATTGATCAACACTGTTTCCGGTGAAATAGCATCGCCGGCGAAAGGGGTGGAATTCCGTTCGTTCTGCGACGGTGGGATTGAGCTTTATCAGGATATGATGAGGCTGAAACAGGTGATATTCAATCTCCTGTCCAACGCTTTTAAATTCACAAAAAAAGGTTCGGTTTTCCTGAGATGTTCGGCCGGCAGAGAACTTGTAACGATAACAGTGGAAGACACGGGAATAGGTATCAAAAAAGGGGATTTGGCCAGGATCTTTGATTCTTTTAAGCAGGCGGACGCATCGATAACCAGGCAATTTCAGGGTACGGGGCTGGGTTTGAGTATTTCAAAAAAACTTATTGAACTCATGGGCGGCTGGGTGGATGTTAAAAGCGAATTCGGCAAAGGCTCGGTTTTTGAAATAGGGCTGCCTTACAAATATGAAAAGGGGAAGTCGTCCCCGGAAGAATGAAAGTTTTTCACATTGATTCGGAGAGATCTTTCCGCGGCGGGCAACGCCAAATTCTATATCTTTTAGAAGGTCTTGAAAAAAGGGGCGTTGAGAATTTTTTGTTCTGTCCCGGCAAATCCCCTCTTTTTGAAAGAGCGGAAAAAAACAGAAAAATTTCAGTTGCTATGTTTGGCGAATTTGATATTTTTTCCGCTTACAAAATAGCGAAATTCATCAACAGGGAAAAACCGGCTATTCTGCATTGTCACAGCGCCCACGCGCTTTCTGTCGTTATAATCGCCAGGAAATTAGCATCGCATAAACCCGCGCTAATTGCCTCCCGCCGGGTTATTTTTCCGATCCGCTGCCGCAAAAAATATATCAGTGCCGATAAAATAATAGCTATTTCCGGGGCCGTGAAAATAAGTCTTGAAGAATCGGGTGTACCGTCATCCAGGACAGCTATCGTGTATTCGGGAATCAAAAAACGGCCGGTATTACCGGATGAGTCCGTTACGGCCAAAAAAAGGCTGGGAATAGAATCCGGTGTTCTTACCGTTGCTGTTGTGGGCGCGCTCACAAAAGAGAAGGGACACAAAATTATTATAGGCGCTTTCGGAGAAATATTGCGCCGGGGTTTGAAACTCAAGCTGGTGATTGCCGGTTCGGGGGGGTTGGATAAAGAACTAAGGCAATATGCTGCTGACCGGGGAGTTGCGGACAGCGTTTTGTTTACCGGTTTCAGAAAGGATATTCTGCAATTATTACCGGCCTTTGACATAGTCGTCAATGCTTCTGAATCCGAAGGTCTGGGGA
>JAYEJT010000145.1:0-1669 GCA_034660675.1 Elusimicrobiota bacterium | reverse complement strand
GAGACCGGGATAACCTCTGTTGTGGTTACCCATGACATGCACTCTGCTTTTAAGGTGTCCGACAGGATAGCTTTTCTTCGCGATGGCGTGATAAAGGAAGTGGGCGGCGTGGAACAGATCAGGGACTCAAAGCTCGAAAGCCTGAAGAATTTCATCAATGCGGGGAAAATAAAATAGCCATGTGCTTTTATAAAAAACGGAAAAAATATTCCGAATGGGGGATCATATGCTAAACAGCGTAAAGGTTGGGGTTTTTGTCGCGGCCGGCGCTCTTTTGACGGCTGCCGTTATAATCGTGCTGGGAAAAGTGCAGCTGCGCCCGGGATACACGTTTGATGTTATTTTCAATGATATTTCAGGACTCAGCGATGATTCGCCGGTAAAAATAGCCGGTGTGAAAGTCGGGAAAGTCATTGATTTTGAGATAGATGATGCCGGCAACGCGAAAGTTAAGGTGTGGATAGATAAAAAATATCCCGTGCATCACGGTTGTGAGGTGAGGGTTGTTTCCACGGGACTCATAGGCACAAAATATCTTCAGTTGAGCATCGGGGATCTGTCGTTGGAACGTGTCAGGTCCGGCGAGACAATCAAGGGGATTTCTTCCGTTACAATAGAAGAGATTCTGGAAACATTAAAGCCGGATGAAGGAGATGAGCCTTTCGGCAAATCGCTGAGAGCGATTGTTGACAATGTGAAGAGCATAACCGGAAAAATAGACATGGGAATAGAAGACGAGAACGACATCAAGGACATTATAAAAAACATAAAAAAATCCGCAAAAAATATCAGGGAATTTACAGACAGTCTTGACGGAAAGGGAAAGGATTTGAGGAAGGCTCTTGAAAAATTTCCCCGCATGGTTGATTCCGCGACGGAGGCTTTTGACGGAATAGAGAAACTCACTAAAAAACTCAATGAATCAGAGGGAACTTTTGATGCTCTCGTGTCCGATAAGAAAGTGGCAGGTGATGTGAGAGAGACCGTCTCCAGTCTGAAAAAAGCCTCAAATTCCGCCAGAAAGGCTCTCGGAAGAATGTCCGATATAAAAACTTACTGGACATATCAGCTCCGTCACAATTCGGGTGACGGGAAAAACAGAAGTGATCTGGGTATAAAAATTGTGCCGCGGAAAAATAAGTTTTATTATCTGGGCGTGTCCAACATAAAGGAGAAAAACGGTCTCGAGTATGATGTAGCCGAAAGCACGGGAGAGAAAATAGTGTCCGCCGACGCGTATCTTGGAAAAGTGTTCGGCCCGGTGACAATTTTCGGGGGTATCATAAAATCAGCGGGGGGGGTAGGAATATCCGTGGCTCCCGTAAAATCGCTGGCCATTGAAACAAAGGCTTACCGTTTTGACAGAAAGATAGACGGTGAAACAAAACCATGGGTTGACGTGAGCGCAAAAATCAGGTTTACGAACTGGCTTTACGCCAACGCCGGAGTGAGCGATGCTATGGAAGGTTCCAATTTTCAGCTGGGCCTGAATCTGGTTTATAACGACGAGGATCTGCCTTATCTTTTCGGCCTGGGTTCTCTTGCTTCATCAATGCCGAAATGAGAACTAAAATATAATATGTTCGTCTGTAAAGAATGCGGATTTAAGTCGCTCCAGAGTCAGGGCAAATGTCCCTATTGCGGCGGTTGGAACACCTTTTCGAAAATT
>JAYEJT010000144.1:0-1671 GCA_034660675.1 Elusimicrobiota bacterium | reverse complement strand
AGCGCCGTCAAGCTCCGTCGCGGCGCCGCCCGCCTCCTCAACAATGAGAAGACCCGCCGCGAAATCCCAGATGACATCACAGAACTCCACTTCGAACTCCGCGCGGCCCGCGGCTATGTGGCAGAGCCCGGCAACCGTTGAACCCAGCATCCTGATGTTAAACACTTTGTCATGCAATCTCTCAAGCGCCGCAAAATTCCTTTTGGGCACCCGCGCTATGGAGCTGTCAAAAAACATTGTCGCCTCTTTCATCGGCCTTTTTGAAACAGAAATTTTTTCACCGTTCAGGAAAGCACCACCGCCCTTTCTGGCGTAAAAGAGCTCATTGGTCATGGGCATGCATATCACACCCGCCGCCGGAACGCCTTCGCGGCACAGACCTATGGATGTGCCGAAAATATCCAGGCCTTTTATGTAATTGTGCGTGCCGTCAAGAGGATCTATTATCCAGAGAAATTCATCTTCGCATTCTGACCGCCCCGATTCCTCACTCAGAATGCTGTCGGACGGAAATCTTTTTTTCAAACCGTCAATGATAAGTTTTTCGGCAGCAAGGTCGGCCGTTGAGACAAGAGAGCCGTCAGCCTTCTTTTTAAATTCAACCGTTTTACCAAAACCGCTCTTAAGCAGACTCCCTGCGCCGAGAGCCAGCTCCTGCGCCGCCTCCAGCCTTTTTTTTATCTCATGCATTGAGAATCTTCGGCTCCAGCTTTTCGTCATCCGTCACCAGCGCGTAAGCTATTACGCACACATCCTGGCCAACCTCGCCCTTTCTCGCCGCGGGCCCGTAAAGAATAACGGCCTTTGAACCGGCCTCTTCCTCTATAACGTATGTTTCCAGCCTCTCGCCGTTGTCGTAATTCAGCACCTGCACCCTGTCACCCCCGCAAATGCCGACTTTTTTTATTATGTCCGCGTCCAAACCTATGCTGCCCTTGTAATCCAGCTCCGTGCGGCTGATCTTCACCCTCTGTATCTTCGCTTTCAAAACCTCTTTCAAAATCATAACCTTCTCCCCTAAACTGATAAGACCTCTCTAAAAAGCCTTTTCCGGCGCAAATTTTTTTATTTTAGCAAATTCCCCGCGCAAACACAGGTACCTATTTTTTTTCATGCCGCAATTTTTCAAACTCTTCCTTCAAAGGCCGCCAGTACAGGCGGTCAATTTCTTTTTCTTTATCTTCTTCGTCCCTCATAAGCCGGCGCAATTCTTCCGTATTACCCTGAATTTATGAATACTTTCAGAAGACACCATAACGGCAAAATCAATACCACGGCTGAACTCCGCGCCGCCGTAAAGAATACAAGCCTGACCGCCCATCAAAAGCGCCTGAACCTTATGTTTTAAAAATATTGAAAGGTCTTTGGGTATCGACGCCATCATCATAACTGCCTCCGAACAATATAAAAATCTCCCGCAGTTTTTGCGATTCCGCGAACCGCTCCGCCGGCGTTAATTTATACCATTCCACAACTTCACCATTACCTATGATTTTTTCAATCTCCGATTTCTTTATAAATTCCGGTTCCCTCTTTTTTTTCTCAGCGTCTCTATTCATTTTTATGCCTTATCGCCATTATAACTCATAAACCCCGCTCTTTCAACAATTACGATTATCAATCCTAAAAACTTGTTACTCTTTCTTTACTTTACTCGGAAAAAGTCAAGTA
>JAYEJT010000143.1:0-37290 GCA_034660675.1 Elusimicrobiota bacterium | reverse complement strand
CCGAAGGCGAACTGCTCGAAAGAGGAGAAGATGTCCTGAAGGTCTACTGCTCTCTGCCGGAAGTTTATAGAAAAATAACGGACCCTCTGATCTCAGAGTCAGCGGGCGGAATGATCCTTTATCAGGAAAGAAAAATGGAAGCCGGCCCGGGAGTGTTTCAGACGGAGGATTTCGCGGATCTTGAAAAATACTGCTATTATGTGGCCGGCGTCGTCGGAAAAATGCTCACCCGCATTTTCTGCCTGAAAAAAAGAATTGCGCCTTTCGCGGAAAAACTTGCGGAGAACCAGATCTCCTTCGGCCTCGCGCTCCAGCTCACCAACATCGCAAAGGATTTTGAGAAAGATCTGAAGAGGGGGTGGTTTTATATACCAAGGACTTTCGTAACGCCGGAATTTCTGAAAAAAAATCCGACAGCTGCGAAAGATAAAATCCTGCGGAAACTTTCTCCCGAGCTCGTGCGGTATTTCGACACATCGCTTGATTATATAAAAGCACTGCCGGTGGAGGAAACATCCGTGAGGATTTTCTGCATTATTCCTTTTGTTCTGGCCTACGCCACTGTAAAAAAAATCATCCGGGGCGCAGGGAACAAGCTTTCGCGCGATGAGGTCTCCGGTATTCTGGACAAATCCTCTCTCTTTGCTTTATCACAGAACGCATTGAGCAAAGATTATCTGGAAACCCGAAGAGATCTGGTATGATCCCTGCTGTCACGGGACCCACAGGCGCCGGGAAAACAAGCGTTGCCGCAGCACTGGCGGAAATAACAAATGGGGCAATAATCAACGCGGATTCACAGAGCGTCTATAAATATTTTAATATTGGTACGTCCAAACCGCCGGCGGCTATGAGAAAAACAATAACTCATTATCTTGTGGACTTCATAAATCCCGGGGAACAGTTTTCAGCGGGGGATTTTGTACTCGGAGCCAGACGCGCCATAAAAAAAATCAGAAAAAACGGTAAGCTGCCTATAATCTGCGGCGGAACCGGTTTATATATCAGCGCTCTTAAGGACGGCATTTCTCCCATACCTGCATCTTCTGAAATACGCGATAAAATCGCAAAAATGACAACAGCCGTGCAGCTTGAAACGCTGAAAAAAACAGACCCCGAAATGTATGCCTCAATTGACAAGCGCAATCCGCGGAGAGTGGCAAGAGCTCTTGAGATTTTCCGTATCACCGGCCTGCCTCCAACGAAAGCGCTCAAAAAAAATTTCATAGAAGGTATTCCGCTAAAAGTGTTTTTTCTTTCCATGCCCAGAACCGAACTCTACCGAAAAATAGACGAAAGGGTGGAACAAATGCTGGAAAAGGGTCTTGTCCGCGAAGTCCGCCGGATACTGGAAAAAGGCGTTGCTCCCGGGGCGAGCGCTTTTTCATCCATAGGTTATAAAGAAATCCTCGAGCACATAAAGGGAAACGTCTCTTTGAGGGAAGCTTCGGAAAAAATAAAATTCAGAACGCACCTCCTCGCCAGGAAACAGGAAATATGGTGGAGAAAAAAAAGAGCCGTTAAAATAAACGTTCTCGGCAAAAACCCCATGGCGATATCAGCAGAAATCGTGAAAATTTTATATAATAACGAATTAAGTAGCGGTGAAAAACAGGAGGATATATGAAAATACTTGTGCTTAACGGTCCCAACATGGACAAGCTGGGGAAAAGAGACGCCTCGGTTTACGGAAAGGAAACACTTGCTGAAATAAACGGGAAAATAAACGCGCTCGGCAAAGAACTCGGCGCGGAAACGGATTTCTACCAGAGCGCTTCGGAAGGAGACATCGTCTCGGAAATAGGAAAAGCCGATGAAAAATATGACGGAGCGGTGATAAACCCCGCAGCCTACACGCACACTTCTGTCGCGATAAGAGACGCCGTTGAGGCCGTAAAAATACCTTTTGCGGAAGTGCACATGTCCAACATATATTCAAGAGAGGATTTCAGATCCAAATCCATGACAGCGCCTGTGTGCGCGGGGCAGATAAGCGGTTTCGGGTCGGATTCATATCTTCTCGCCCTGAGGGCCGTTATCGGCCTGATAAATAAGACAGACAATCGATGAACGCGGCCCGCTGCGGCAGGCTCTTCCGCTTATTAAAGAAACAGGGTCTCCAATCGGCCGTCACATGTGATCCGTCCGACATATTGTATTTTACGGGTCTTCGCGTCAGCGGGGCCTATCTTCTTTTCAAGCGGAGTTCGGCCAGGCTCTTTCTTAACAGCCTGTATCCCTGCGAAAAAAAATGGACAACGCCTCTTAGAGAATTAAAAAATATAAAATTGGGCAAAACCGCCATCGAGCCTTCTAAATTTTCTCTAACTTCAATCACATCATTCCGGAACATGACAGGCTGCTCAATAATTAAAAAAGAACCCCTCTTCTCCCGAATCCGCGCCATAAAGGAAAAATGCGAAATAGACAAAATAGATAAAGCCCAGAAAATAAGCAGGAGTCTCTGCGAACGCCTGCGTTTTAAGGAAGGTTCAACCGAAAAAGACACGGCATATTCCATATTATCGCGCTCGTGGAGACTTGCGGACGGGCCATCCTTTGAACCGATTGTCGCTTTCGGAGAAAAAAGCGCGTATCCCCATCACATTCCCGCGGAGAGAAAATACTCACGGGGAGACACAGCCCTCATAGACATGGGAGTCATATACAAAAATTACCACGCTGACTTGACGAGGATGAAGGGATTATTTAACATAAACATCCTCCTGGGCAGAGCTTTGGCGGCGGTTAAAAAATCGCGGGAATTGGCTCTGGCTCATATTAGGCCGGGTGCTGAAATAGGCGGTATCGCAAGAATGATAAGAGATTATCTCGCAAATCAGGGTTTTGAAAAGAACACACTGCACTCAGCAGGTCACGGCGTAGGGCTGGACGTCCATGAATGGCCGGGCATCAGCTGCGGTGAGAAAGAACGATTTAAGAAGGGGATGGTTTTCACTCTCGAGCCCGGCCTCTACTTCAGGGGCATGGGAGGGGTGCGGGTAGAAGATGTTTATGTCTTGGAAGACAAAGTGAGGATTTTAGGATGATAAGTACTGCTGATTTTTCAAATGGGGTTTATATAAAGGTTGCGGGCAAGCTTTTTCGCATTATATGGTTCCAGCACCACAAGCCGGGGAAGGGGCCGGCCGTGATGAGAGTAAAAATGAAAGACGTTTTGGGCGGAGCGACCATCGAAAGAACTTTCCGCGGAGGCGAAAAATTTGAATCCCCGGAAGTGACGAGAACAAGCGTCACTTACTCTTACGAATCCGGAGACACTCTCGTCTTCATGGATCACGACTATGAACAGCACGAAATAAGTAAAGGCTCTATCGGTATGGGCGAAAAATTCCTTGTTGAAGACATGAAAGTCGTGCTTGTTATGACCGAGGGAAAGATCATAGAGGTGGAACTGCCTCCCACGGTTGAAATGGAAGTGGAATACACCGAACCCGGAGCAAAGGGCGATACCGTTTCAAACGTGCTGAAACCCGCAAAACTCAAAAACGGCCTTGAGGTCAAGGTACCTCTTTTTATAAATGACGGCGACAGGATAAAAGTTGATACGCGCTCCGGTAAATACCTGGAAAGAATGTAAAAAACATGGTAAAAAAACAGTTACAGAAAAAAAAACCGGCGGCCCGGCCAAAACCGGAACCCGCCGCGGCATCTGCTGCGGATCTGGATTTAAAAAAAATAATGGAGGTTCTGGGTAAAACCGATGTGTGCGAATTTGAATACAGCCGGGGAGATATGCACATTGTTCTTAAAAAAGAGCCTGTCAGCGTAATACTGGGCGAAACAGAAACCGCACAGACGGAAAGCGGTCCCGCGGAAAAGAATTTACCTGTCCTGGATGAAAAAGCTTGCGCGCAAACTTGTGTCAAAACACTGAAATCCCCGGCCGTGGGAATCTTTCATATAAGCGACGGCAACACCCTGATTGCTTCCGTTGGTAAAAAAATAAAAAAAGGACAAAGGATAGGATGGGTAAATTCTATGGGCATAAACCAGGAAATAATGGCTGAAAAAAATTCCAAAATCACCGCCATACTGTGCAAAGACAGAGAAGTGGTGGAATGGGGACAAAAGCTGTTTGAGATAGAGGAAAATAATGTTTAAAAAAGTTCTTGTAGCCAATAGGGGGGAAATTGCATTAAGGGTCATCCGGGCACTGAGAGAAATGTCCGTAAAATCCGTGGCCGTGTGCTCGGAAGCCGACAAAAATAATTTTTACTGCGGCCTTGCGGACGATTGTATCTGCATAGGGCCGGCGCCGGCCGCGTCAAGCTACCTGAACATTTCGCAAATAATAAGCGCGGCCCTCGTTAAAAAGTGCGACGCTGTACATCCGGGCTACGGGTTTCTCGCCGAAAATCCGCATTTTGCGGAGATTTGCTCATCCTACGGATTGAGTTTTATCGGGCCCTCGCCGGAAACCATAGCTCTCGCCGGGCAGAAAGCCGAAATAATAGATCTTGTGAAACGGAAAAAAATACCCGTTATTCCGGGCTCAAAAGGCGTGGTCGCCAACGCGGCGGAAGCAAAGAAGATCGCCGCCGGGATTAAATACCCCGTAATAATAAAAGCCACAGCGGGGGGGGGCGGAAAAGGTATGCGGATCGTCCGTAGTGAAAAAGACATAGAGCAGGCCTTTGAGCTGGCCGGAACCGAAGCAAAAAATGCATTTTCCGACAGCGGCCTTTATGTGGAAAAATATATTGAGTCCCCGCGGCACATAGAAATACAGGTTGCGGCCGACAAAAAAGGTAAAGTGGTTTTCTTTCCCGAAAGAGACTGTTCCATACAAAGAAATCACCAGAAGGTCCTTGAAGAAGGCCCGTCGCCTCAGATAAATTCAAATCTGAGAAAAAAACTCGGTGAAACAGCCTGCCGCGTGGCAAAACTGATAAATTACACTTCTGTGGGCACCGTTGAATTCCTTGTGTCTAAAGATGATTTTTACTTTATGGAGATGAATGCCAGAATACAGGTGGAACATCCCGTGACAGAACTCGTCTCTGATATCGATCTGGTAAAAATGCAGATAGCTCTCGCCGCGGGGGAAGAACTGAAACTCCGGCAGGATGACATAAAAGAAATCTGTCATTCCGTGGAATGCAGAATAAATTCCGAAGATGAGAATTATACACCTTCGGCGGGAACTCTTGAAAAACTCATTTTACCCGGCGGCCCGGGAGTACGGGTGGACACGGCAATGACAAGCGGCGCGGAAATATCACCTTTTTACGATTCCATGATAGCCAAGATTATCACTTACGGGCGGAACAGAACCGAAGCAATAATGCGAATGCAACGGGCACTGATGGAAATAAAAATAGAGGGCGTAACAACAAATATAAAGCTTCATCAAAAAATACTGAAAAATGAAAACTTCATAAAAGGCTGTTACACAACGGATTTCATAGGAGACATGAAATGAGCGCTACAAAAATTACCGACGCATCCCCGGAAAACACTTTGGAAAATAATATAGAATCACTGATGGGGGTTCTCGGCAAATTAAAAAAATGCTCCCGCGACCTGAAAAAAAGCGTACAGATGATTAAAACCGTTTTGAAAAAAAATGGGAAAATACTGATTTTCGGGAACGGCGGTTCCGCGGCGGACGCTAACCATTTCGCCGCTGAGATTGTCTGCCGGTTCGAAAAAAACAGAAAAGCCATGGCCGCAATATCCCTTAATACCGACACATCCGTTATCACATCAATAGGGAACGATCTCGGTTATAAAAATATTTTTTCCAGACAGATAGAGGCTGTTGGAACCCGGGACGACGTTGCCATCGCAATTTCAACAAGCGGAAAATCTGAAAATATTATAGCCGCCTGTAAAAGCGCCCGGAAGAAAAAAATGAAAATTATCGCGCTAACAGGCAAACACGGACTATCCAAAAAAAACAGCGCTGATATTGTCATAGCTGTACCTTCCGCAAAAACAGCAAGGATACAGGAAGCGCACGCTCTTATTCTTCACACCATTTGCGGTCTTCTGGAAAATGATATGTAACGTTTCCGCGGCCGCTAAACTGGCGCGCCGCACTCAGGCCTCCGGCAAAAAAGTTGTTTTTACAAACGGTTGTTTTGACATCATTCATTCGGGACATACAAAACTGCTCAACAAAGCAAAAACCGCTGGAAACATTCTGATTGTCGGACTAAACGCTTCGGCCTCTGTCAAAGCCATAAAACCCGGCCGGCCCGTTAACAGTTTTACCGAACGGGCGGCGGTTCTCAACGCTCTGAAATCCGTTGATGCAGTGTGCGGTTTTAAAGAAAAAACACCCCTGCGGCTCATAAAAAAAATTAAGCCCGATGTGCTCGTAAAAGGCGGCGACTGGAAAGCGTCTGATATTATCGGAGCGCGGTTTGTTGAATCTTACGGCGGAAAAGTGCGAATTGTGAATCTCAAAAAAAACCGTTCTACCAGCGCAATCATAAACAAAATCAGGAAAATCCGAATTGAATTTCTATAACAACCCGGGAATAACGCGGAAATCGCAATTTCCCAGATTTTTTATTCCGTTCTTCTTTTTTATAGTGTTTACTCCGGAGATTTTCGCCGGCGCAAAAGTCGCGCTGACTTTTGATGACGGACCGCACCCGTATTACACAAAAAAAATACTTGAAATACTGGACAGCTATTCCGTAAAAGGAACCTTTTTCCTTGTGGGAAAACAGGCAAAGAAATACCCGCAGCTGGTGAGAGCGATCAAAAGCGCGGGATGCGAAATAGGCAACCACACTTATAACCATCCGCGCCTCATTTATCTGAACGAAGCAACCATTAAAAAAGAAGTGGCATCCACAACAAAGCTGCTGGAAAGCATAACGGGGGAAACAATCAGGTATTTTCGTCCGCCGGGCGGCAGATATTATTTTAAAACGCTTGAATGCATAAACGGCATGGAAATCATTCTATGGACAATAAACACCGATGACATCTACAAACCCGCAAACAAAATCTACCGGGAAGTTATAACAGCCGAAGACGGGGACATCATCCTCATGCATAGCGGCGTCCCTCAAGCCATTAAAGTTTTACCGCGTATTCTGCGTTATTTCAGAAGAAACGGCATTTCGGCTCTTTCCGTCAGCGAACTCAGAGAACGCAAAAGCGCAGAGGCATTTAAGTGATTCCACGGCTCTGCTCAGTTCTTTTACTCGCCGCGCTTGGGCTGTTTTCCTCGCCGCCGCAAAGCGTTTTGGCCAGAATACCCAAGGGACTTTCCGCGCGCGGCCTTTCGGAAAAACTTTCGCGGGAAAACGTGCTTTTGAGAAAAGGCATCTTCCGCGCGGCTGTAAAACTTTTAAAACTTGACAGGTGTCTGAGGTACGGCACCTATCTGTTTTACGAAAATTCCCCGGTTTTTAATACGATTGCCGAACTCAAAAAAGGGATAGGCCTTCTTTTCAAAGTTACAATACCGGAAGGATTCCGCACAAATCAGATTGCGGCGCGCCTCGAAGCAAACGGGATCACCGAAACCGGCGCATTTTTTGAATATGCCGCAAAAAACAAACTGGAGGGCTATCTTTTTCCGGAAACATATTATTTCCCTCCCTCGGACTCCCCGAAGCGTATCTGCAGCGTTTTTAAAGCACAATTTGACAAAATTGTTTCTGAATTAAACTTATCCGGCAAGGCCTCCGCCATCGGACTGACATCGCGCCAAGCGGTAATATTGGCCAGCATCATAGAGAAAGAAGCCGCGAGCGACAAGGAAAAATTCTTAATATCCGGGATTTTCCACAACCGCATGAGAAAAAGGATGCGGCTTGAATCATGTTCCACGGTGCGTTATGCTTTAAAGAAATGGAAAGGGCCGCTCAGCATAGAAGACACCTTGTTTGAGTCACCCTTTAACACTTACAGACACCGGGGGCTTCCGCCCGCCCCCATATGCAATCCCGGGAAAACAGCGCTGGCGGCGGCCGTAAAACCCGACAAAACAGATTTGCTGTTTTTTGTGCTTGATGCGGACGGAAAACATAATTTTTCCAAATATTTTGAACAGCACAGGAAGAAAAAATTCAGAACAAAAAGACAAAAATGAAAAATACGGGAGAAAAAACAATGGTGAAAAAATTTTTAAAAGAACAATGCGATTTCCGTGATATTTTTCTTCAGGCATCCGCCACCTCTGGAATCTTTTTCACTCTGTCAAAAATAAAACACAGAGAAACGGGTTTCATCGCGGGAGCGGGTTTCAGAAAAGTGACAGGGGATTTTTCTCATTTGCAGAATTGCGAAATAACACCGGCTCTCACAGATGAGCTGCTTTCCGGCGGGATAGATATCAAACTTCGGAAACCGCACGCTTGTTTTGATAACAAAAAAACCGGGAATTTTCTGAAAGAACTGGACGGTACGCTCAGGGACCGCGGAAAAGGATACGTGGAAAACATAGACATCTCTCTGGGTGTGAGCGACGCGTGTTTCGGGATTTTTAACGGCATGTCTAATCAGCGGTTCGACAGATACCGCTTAAAATTCTTTATTTCCGTAATAACCCGGAAAGGGGCTAAAAAAGAAACTTTTGCTTCCAGCGCAATTTCCGTAAAACCGTTCACGGAAAATTTTTTCGATGAGTGCGCAAAAAAAAGCAGATTCGCTCTTGACAAGGCGGTGGCCCTTCTTGACGCCGAAAGCGCCCCGGCAGGCACAATGCCGGTTTTGATAAAAAATGAAGCGGGAGGCACGCTTATTCACGAAGCCATCGGGCATTCGCTCGAAGCAGACGCGGTCAGGCAGGGGATTTCTCCCGTTTACGCGGGAGCCATAGGAAAAAAAACGGCCTCTAAGGCCGTAACCATAATAGACGACCCCACAATTGGCGGGAAAAACGGCTCCTACCTCATGGACGATGAAGGGGTCCCGGCGAAGCGCACGGTGCTGATAGAAAAAGGGGTGTTGAAAACATATCTTTTTGACAGGAAAGAGGCCGGCTTCATGAATTTAAAATCAAACGGCCACGGCCGGAGGGCATCTTTCAAAGACAAGCCCATTCCCCGGATGGGCATAACTTATCTCGCGGGCGGGGAATATGATTTTAACGAACTGCTGAAAAAAGCCGGAAAAGGTATTCTTGTCAAAAAAATGGGAGGGGGGCAGGTGAATCCCGCCAACGGCGATTTTGTCTTTGAGGTCAGAGAAGGCTATCTTATTGAAAACGGGTCGGTCGGACCCCTGATAAAAAGGGCCACCCTTGCCGGTAACGGCCCCGATATACTGAGAAACATAAAGCACATAGGAGGGGCTGTCGGCTGGGACAACGGCACCTGTGGTAAGGACGGCCAGGGAGCGCCTGTTTCCGACGGAATGCCCGACACGCTTCTGCCGGGGGTTGTGGTCGGCGGCGAATAACTTTTATAATAAACAAAGCCATATGATAAATCTCAAAAATATCAAACTGGGAAAAAACCAGTTGCGCGCACTCCTTACAGGCCTGACAATCACTGTCGGGTTTTCGCTTTTGTCTTTTTTCGGTACTCTCAATATTCTGGAATACAAAACACAGGATTTCCGCTTCCGGCTGCGCGGAGAAAGAGAAGCCTCGGAAAAAGTCAAGGTCATTTGTATGGGAGACGAGAGCATCAGCGACAAAGCTATGGGAAGATGGCCGTGGAGAAGGCGCTATCACGCCATCCTCCTCAATATCCTTTCAAAATACAAACCGGCCATGGTCATGTACGATGTTCTTTTTACAGAAAAGGATAACTACCCCGAAGACGACCAGATCCTCGCCGGCCAACTCAGAAAACTGAAAACATATTTTCCCATGTTCTGCATCATAGACAAGGGGGAAACAGAAAAGATAAACGACCCTTTCCAAAAACTGCTGCTCAAAAAAATCGCCGTGCCCGGAAAAGCTGACAAAAGCTGCTACAACGCCATTGAGCTTGTTCTCCCTATTACGCGTTTTTCCGGGGCGTTGGCAGGAAGCGGTTACGCCAACGCTGTTCCGGACAGAGACGGCATGACCCGGCGCGTCGCGCTCGTCGTCAGTCACGGCGGTAAAATATATCCGCATATAGCCTTCATCATGGCCATGCATTATCTCGATGTTAAGAATTCTGACATAGAACTCCATCCCGGAAAATATATCAATATAAAAAAAAGCAGCCGCGGCTCTTTTCGTATTCCGGTTGACAGCAAAAACCAGATGCTTCTGAATTATCCGGGAGGCATAGAACGCTACAATCCCATGAGTTTTCTTGAAGTCATAGACACTTTCCGGTCAACCCCCGATGCGAAAAAGCTCAAAAACATAGGGGGCAAGGCGCTGTTTGTGGGCCTAACCGCAACAGGCACGGTGGATTTGAGGCCCTCCCCGTTTTCTCCTCTTTTCCCGATGGTAGGAGTTGTGGCCGCGACTTTCGCCAATATTGTTGACAGGTCTTTCATGAGAGCATCCTCGTCATGGGCGGATTTTCTTATGGTGTTTTTTATAGGCATGCTCATCACCGCTTTCTCGCCGCTTTTTTCACCCCTCAAAGGAGCAATTTTTTCGGCCTTGATCATGACTGTGTGGACCGGGCTCTCATACGCCCTTTTTGTCAACCGCATCATCGTTCCTCTGTTCTATCCTTTGGCCGCGGGCCTGTTTTCCTATCTGGGAATAACAATTTACAGATTCGCAACCGAGGAAAAAGAGAAAAAATTCATAAAAAGCACTTTTCAGCGCTATGTCTCATCTCAGGTCGTGGACGAGTTGATAAAAAATCCTGAAATGCTTAACATGAAAGGAAAGAAGCAATGGCTCACCGTGTTTTTTTCCGACATCCGGAGCTTCACCTCAATGAGCGAAAAAATGGAGCCGGAAGATGTCGTAAAAATCCTCAACGAATATCTCACAGAAATGACACAGATTATTTTTAAATACCAGGGCACCCTGGACAAATTCATAGGAGACGCGATCATGGCCATATGGGGAGCGCCGCAATATTGTGACAATCACGCGGAACTGGCCGTGCGGGCCGCAATAGAAATGCAGGAAAAAGTCGAAGAACTCTGCTGCCGCTGGGAATCAGAAGGCCGCAAAAGAATAGGCATAGGAATGGGAATAAACACCGGTTTTGTCGTCGTAGGCAACATGGGTTCCGCAAGTTATTCCGATTACACCGTTATCGGGGATAATGTCAATCTGGCCGCGCGGCTGGAAGAAAACGCCCCCGCAAAAAAAATCCTCATATCGGAATCAACCTACAAGGAAGTGCAAAACATGGTGGAAGTAAAATTACTTGAACCACTCGCCGTAAAAGGCAAGGAGAAACCCGTAAAGGTTTATGAAATCCTTAGAATTTGCTAAACTGCATCATGGTTGAAAAAAACATACTTAAAAAGATTCCGGTTTTCTCCGCTCTTCCGGCGAAACACCTTTTACAGCTCGGAAAAATCAGCGAAGTTAAGAATTTAAAAAACGGGGAAATCATAGTCTCGGAAAAATCACCCGGAAAACTACTCTTTTTCGTGATTTCCGGCAGAATAAAAATTTATAAAAGCTCCTCCGCGGGTCATATAAAAGTTCTGTCATATCTTAACAAAGGCGATATTTTCGGCGAGATGATTATATTCGGCGGCGGAGTGCGTTCGGCATCAGCGGCGGCAATGGCCGACTGCAAAATCCTTATCATAAGGGCAAAGGATTTCCGGAATTTCGCTTCGAGCAACATCCCTATCCTGCTGAAAATAATAAGCACATTGATTATCCGGCTGAAAAAAGCCGACAATGAGATCAGATCTCTGGCCTACAACTCGGTCATCTCAAGAACAGCTTTTACGCTGCTTGAATTTGCCGCGCAATACGGAGTCAAAAAAGGAAACACCATTTTCATCGATTTTCCTCTTACCCACGCCGAAATAGCCAACAACGTCGGTTCTTCCAGAGAAGTGATATCCAGAGTGCTTTCAAAACTGGAGGCACTGAAATATGTCAGTTGCTGCCGAAGTAAGATAACAATCCTTAATTCCGCCGGATTAAAAAAAGTCATATACTGAATCCGGCCTTTTATGAAAAAAATAGAAGTCATATTCCCTGCTGAAAAACTCGACAGTGTGAAAAACATCCTTTATCCCCTTAACGTGGGAGGAATGATCATTTCGCAGGTGCACGGGATAGGCATGCAGAGGGGGGAATTGAAAAAAAAAGAAAAACGCTTTTTTGAATTTCCCAAGATTAAACTGGAGCTGGTTGTCAGAGACAATGAACTGCAGAAAGCGGTTGATCTCATAATAGAATCAACACAAACCGGCCATGTGGGCGACGGAAAAATATTTATTTTCGATATAAGCGACAGCGTGAGAATACGCACGGGAGAATACGGAGACACAGCCGTCTGAAGACGCCCTGTGATACCGCTAAAAATGACCGCAAGCACAAAAATAAAAAGGGCGCTCCTCAGCGTCAGCGATAAAAGAGGCCTGAGCGTTTTTGCGAAGGGCCTGACAAACAGCGGCGTTGAACTGCTCGCCACCGGCGGCACTTACAAATATCTCAAAGACAGAAATATCCCCGTAAAAAAAGCGGCAACCGAACCTCTTGGCGAAATTCTCTCCGGCCGTGTAAAAACGCTGAGCCGTAAAATTTTCGCGGGAATTCTCGCGGATAATTCCGACACTTCGCACATGGCGCAAATCAGAAAGCTGAAAATAAAACCCCTGGGCCTTGTCTGTGTCACCCCTTACAAACTAAAAAAACTTCCGGAAAACATAGATATAGGCGGAATAGCTCTTCTGCGCGCGGCCGCGAAGAATTACGGCTCCGTAACCGCCGTGTGCGACCCAAAAGATTACAAACTTGTTATTTTCCACATACGCGAAAAAGGTTTTGTTCCGCGCGATCTTTCCGAAAAATTATCTCTGAAAGTTTTCAGACTCACATCAGAGTATGACAGTAAAATACTGCGCATAGCAAAGGCCCCGCAGAAAGGAACCGGGGAAACATCTCTTAAATACGGCGAAAATCCGCAGGACAAAGCGTCCGGTGATTTTGCCGATGGCTGTTCGCAGATTTCCGGAAAACAAATGTCTTCCAACAACATTTTTGACATGGAAGCCGCTTATAACATAGTCAACGAATTTAACAAACCATCCTGCGCAGTGATAAAACACAGAAACGCGTCGGGGGCCGCTGTCTCGGAAAAATTGATAAAATCTTTAAAAAGGGCTTACGCAGCTGACTCCTTAAGCGCATGGGGCGGAGTTTACGGCTTTAACCGCAAAATGGACAGCAAATGCGCCGCGTTTCTTTCAAAGAAATTTGTGGACTGCATTGTTGCCCCTGAATTTTCCCGCGAAGCTCTTGAAATTTTTTCCAGGAAAAAAACCGTTCTCTTTAAAGCCCCGCGAAGCCGGGCAAACCGGATGACAAAAAGCTCCGTGTTCGGAACTGTCATAGAAGAAAAAGGACGCCCGTTATTCAAACCGGTAACAGTGACAAAAAAGAAACCCTGCAAAAGCATCATGTCCGATCTCAAATTCGCGTGGAAGGTGGTAAAACACACCACGTCCAACGCCGTTGTCATAGCCTCGGGCGGCAGAACACTCGCCGTTTGCGGCGGTTCACAGTCGAGAATCAGGGCCCTTGAAATTTGCGGAACTTATTTGAAAAAACGGAACAACATGGTTCTGGCCACTGACGGTTTTTTCCCTTTTGACGATTCTATCAAGCTGGCCAAAAAAATAGGAATAAAAGCTATCATTCAGCCGGGCGGATCAATAAGAGACGGTGAAGTAATAAAAACAGCGGATAAACTCGGGATGACAATGTTTTTTACCGGTCACAGGGTTTTCAAACACTAAACAAATTTTTTAAACCAGACATTCATACTCTCGATTTTCCCTGAGATATTTGTGTTGTTTTTCAGCCGGCCGCCATATTTATATCCTGCTTTCCGGAAAGTGATATTCATCCCGGGTGACATCGCCCTGGCAATTGTATACGCTGTTATGATGCCTTTCCGCTTCATCTCAATCTCCATTTGAGCAAGAAGATATTGCCCTAAGTGATTTCCTCTCCACCGGGGAAGTGTGGCAAAATCTGTCATCTCCGCATTAGCCCCCGCATTGTCCTTTTCGGAAGATGAAAGAGCCACCAATGTTCCGCCCGTTTCAACCCCGAAATAATCCGTATGACTCTGCATGGTTTCGAGAAGATAATCGGGATTATGAATCGGAAACGGATATGAAGTAAAAACCTCTTTGTATATTTTCGCCATAGCTGTCGTATCGGATCTACCGCATTTACGCACAATAAATTTCTTATCCAGCTCCGGCAATTTATCTTCTTGTTTTCTTCTCAATGTCATTTGCAATATTTCACTCAACTTATTTCCGTCTTTCTCTTTAAAGCGTTCGGTGCTGAGATAATATCCCAGAAAAACGGCAGCCTCTTTCCCCGCAAAAAAACCCGGAACACCGGCTTCCTTTCTGAAACCGGTAATAGAAAAATCTTTTGCGAGGCTTTCCGGAACTTTCGCAAAAATTTTTGAATACCCGTTTATTTTGGCCATTTCAATAAGTTCACGTGGAAAACCCGGCGAGGGCAAAGACGTTATTTTAATTAAATAAATACGGGCATTATAATGCCCGTGCTGAATGACACATCCTTTGTAATTTTCAACTGTATCCTGCCCGGCATCGATCACCGCCTCTTGAGCCTCGCATTCTTTTCGGGAACAAGAGCCAGCGTCTCATCATAATCTGCCAGAAGCCTTTCAATCCCTATCGCCCGATGTTCATCGGCATCTTCTAAAGAAAGTTGCAAATCGCATTTATCGCATTTTCTGTCACAAAAAGTCGGTTCATACGAATCAGGCTCCTTATAGGTGGTTATAACGCCCTCATAATTTCTCAAAACAACTTTATTGGTTGACCATGAAATAAGGTAGTTCGGCATAACCGGGATTTTCCCGCCGCCGCCGGGCGCATCAATAACATAAGTCGGCACGCACAAACCGCTCGTGTGGCCAATCAAACTTTCCATGATTTCAATACCCTTACCGACCGGCGTCCTGAAGTGGCTCAACCCTTCGGAAAGATCACACTGATATAAATAATAAGGCCTGACCCTGTTGGCTACGAGTTTGTGCACAAGCGCACGCATGATTCTCGGGCAATCATTTACCCCGGAAAGCAATACGGACTGATTTCCAAGCGGAATTCCCGCATCGGCAAGTTTCGCAAGAGCTTCCCGGGATGAGGCCGTTATTTCGCGGGGATGATTAAAATGAGTGTTGATCCACAAAGGATGATGTTTTTTCAACATTTCCACAAGCTCCGGAGTAATCCGGTAAGGTAATGTTGCCGGAGTTCTTGTACCTATACGGATTATTTCAACATGCTCTATTTTCTGAAGCTCAGTTAATATCCAGTCAAGGTAAGCAGTTGATAGCAAAAATGGATCCCCCCCGCTGAGCAGAACATCCCTGATTTTGGAATTATTGCGTATATAATCAATTCCGGCCTCTATCTTTTTTTTGCTCGGAATATTATCCACATCCCCGACCCGCCGCTTCCTTGTACAATGACGGCAGTACATCGCGCACTTATTGCTTACCAAAAACAACACACGGTCGGGATATCTGTGAGTAATTCCCGGGACAGGGCTGTCTTTATCCTCATGCAGAGGATCAGCCATATCCTCATCTACGATATCTAATTCGGAAATAGAGGGAAAACTTTGTTTAAACACAGGGTCATTTTCCAAATTATTCGTATCCATCAGAGACAGATAATAAGGAGTAATGGCCATCGGAAACTTTTCCACGGTTTTTTTAAATCGCGCCCGCTGCTCTTCGGGTAACTCCAAACCCAGCAACAGCTCAAAAGCGTCCAGCGACTTTATCCGGTGCTTCACCTGCCATTTCCAGTCCTGCCAATTTGTTTTGGAAGGATTAGAAACAATCCTTTCGGCAATCTTTTCCTGATGTTTGGTATAAATCATTAACTTCTCCTAATTTTGTGGATTCTATGAAACGCCTAACCTTGTTTTTGTATTTTATCAAAAAAACCGGCTTTCGGCAAATTTTCGACCGCTTTTCTTCAGACTTTCCAGCTCTTTTTTGTTGTGGCCTCTTTGTTGAATCTTTTCCAAAACTTAGGAGCCCTTTTGGATATGGCTTCGGAAAGTTTTTTCTCGTCAAAAGCGAGTATTTTCTTGTTCTTCATGAGAATCTTCCCGCTTGCGATTGTCGTGTCCACCTGAGAATTCACAAGACCGAAAATAAGATGCCCCAGGAAGTTATCCGAATTGAGCGGCGTCGGGGGAAGATAATCCATTATCGCTATGTCTGCTGTTTTGCCCTTCGCTATCTGACCGAAGGAACCTCCGAAAATACGGGAAGCTATCTTCGCGTTATTCTGAAGAAGCATCTCAGGGGCTTCCATAAAACCAACTCTCGGATCACCTTTGGCGTGACGCGCTATAAGATAAGCGCAGCGGAGCTGTTGAAGCATGTTGGAGCCCATGCCGTCGCTTCCGAGACCCGTGAGAACGCCTTTTTTGAGGAAGGTCAGAACATCCGCCCAGCCCACGGCGTTGTTCATGTTGGATTCGGAATTGTGAACAACAATACTGTCCGTCTTTTTGATAAGAGCCGCCTCTTTGTCATTTGTGTGAACACAATGCACAAGTATCGTTTTTTTGCCAAGAGCGCCTAATTTGTTCAGCCTTTCAACAATCCTCATTTTGTGTTTCTTCACCGACGCGGCTTCGTCCGATTCAGCTTCCGCCACATGGATGTGCAAACCGCAGTTATATTTTTTTGCCAGCTTCGCGGAGGCCTTTAGAGTTTCGTCATTCGCGGTAAAGGCCGCATGAAGACCGACCATGCATTTGATGAGCGGGTGTTTTTCTTTTTTCAGTTTTTTTAGAAATCTCTCGTTTTCACCAACCCCCTCAAGACCTTTGCCGTATCTGTCGCTTGAGCCGAGCGTCAGAGCCGCGCGTATGCCGGCCTTCTCGCAGGCCTTCATCAGCGTGTCAAGCGAACCTTTCTGGAAATTCTGGCTCTCGTGATGGTCGATTATCGTCGTCGTCCCCCAGCGTATACATTCTCCGAGAGCGTAGAGCGCGGAAAGATAAAGGTCTTCTTCATCAAGAGCTCTGTCCAGCGGCCACCATAGCTTATCTAGAACTTCCTGAAAATTCTTCGCCGGCTTTCCGGGTATCCCCATACCGCGGGCCATTGTGGAATAAAGATGATGATGGGTGCATATGAAACCCGGAAGGACAACCTTTCCGGAAGCGTCTATAACTTTCACGCCCGATCTCCTGATCTTCGGGGCAATCACGTCAACCTTATCGCCTTTTATATAGACATCCGCCTTTCTCACTTTTTTCCCGTCAAACACAGTTCCGTTCTTAATCAAAATCCTGTTCATTTTTTTCTCCCTATGCGCTTTCATCACAAATTTTTATTTCCATCCATTCAACTTATCATTATTTTCGCCTATTTTTCAAGACCGCAAAAACAATTTACAAAAACAACTTCTTAAAATATTTATCGGCTTTAACAAGCTCAATATTGCCAGCGGATCTTTCTCTCTTAAGCTCTTTTACCACTTGCCTCCCTTTTAAATTATATTTTTTACAAAAATATTTCAGATTTGCGGACACGTGCGAATCGCCGAGTTTCACCTCAATAGCTTCCTTAATTTTATTATTATTTGTAAAACAAAAATCCACCTCTTTTCCCTCTTTTGTGCGGAGATATTTTAAGTCGCAATTGTCACCTTTATAATCAACCCTCCCGTACGCATGTTTTAATAAACTTACGGCTGCGAAATTTTCAAATTTCGCGCCATCGTCACCGTTGACAAGGCCGTTATCAAAAAAATATATTTTCGGGCCTTTCAATATTGACCGCGCGATATTTCTTGAATACGGAGTAACCCTGAAAACTATGTACAACGCTTCCAGCACCTGAATGTATTTGATAACTGTCGTCGGTGAAATATTGACATCCCGCGCGATCGACGCATAAGAAACGGGTGAGCCAACTCTTCCCCTGAGGAGCTCAAAAACCATCCTGATGGCCCTGAAATCATGAATCTTTTCAAAATCAAGTATATCCGATCTGATGAGACCATCTGTGTATTGATTTCTCCACCGTTTTGCGTCAATCGCGGTTTTTGAAAGGAAGGATTCGGGAAATCCGCCGCGCCTGATAAATCTCTCTATATCATTGCTCAGTAAATTTTCCCTGAGTTCGGAAAGAGAAAAAGGCAAAAGACGGTGAGTAAAAAATCTTCCCGCCAGCGAATCGCCGCTTTGCCTGAAAATATCAAGCCGCGCGCTTCCCGTTACAAGTATTTTAAGTTTATCCGGCTTTGTATCAAACACACCTTTAAGATAATTCTTCCACCCCGCCATTTTGTGCAGCTCATCTAAAATTAACAATCCGGTTGACTGCGGCCAGCTTTCTTCCTGCATTATTTTTCTGTCCCGGGCGCTATCGTAATTCAGATAAACCGTATTGTTGAACCGTTTGCCGGTTTCGTGAGCAAGCCATGTTTTGCCGACCTGCCGCGGCCCCACAATAAAAACAATTTTTTTATTGAGGTCTTTGGCTATTGATTCAATTTGTCGTCTATACATACGACTATTATACACGATAATGGATAAAAGTCAAGACTGTTTTCCATTCCACTGCAAAATAGTCAGGTACCCTTTCGGGAGATCCGGCGCCGTTATTGCCGGCCATAGCGCACAAATCATATTTACTGCGGCGAAAACTTTCCTATTTTTATCAGGAAAAGCTCCACCGCTATTAATTCTTCTTCAGCTTTTTCTTTCAGCCTTTCCATCCAAGTCTCGCTCAGCTCATGAATGATTTTGAGCTCACCCGAATCCAGCCAGAGGCCCTCGCACTTTGAACACACATTTATCTTAATGCCGCTCTCGTGCGAGTATTCTATCGTGTGCAGCGTTTCCTGACAGCGGGGACATTTCAATTCACCCCTTCTCACTTTTGATGTGGCTTTTTTAACGGCGGTATCCATTTTGAACCAGTCTTTTTCTTTTTTGATTTCTTTAAGTTCGTTCTTGTCAAACCAGAAACCACCGCAAGTGCCGCATTTCTGATAAACAACATCACCGAAAATCCCGTCTGTCAAAACCTTTTTACATCTCGGACAATTCATAAGGCTATGCATAATTGCTCCGTCTCTTGTTTCCCCGTTTTCTTACAAAGGATACAATCCATTACCGCCCTCCAATTTACACAATTGATCCAAAACAGACAAACTATTCATAATAAAATTTGTCCACAATAATATTTGTGTAATCAATCAGTTCGTCTAAATGATTTTCAATCACATCAATCATCAGTGCAATATCCAGCTGCTTATATTCGTGAATCAGCACATTCCTAAAACCCACCATCTTTTCAAGATTCTGTCCCATCTTTTCGGGGATGATTTTGTTTTTTGACAGCAATTGAAAACTATCCCGGCTCTCTTTCGGCAAACCGAGTTTTTGGATTTTTATAATATGATTAGCTAAGTCAATAGCCTGCTCGCAGGCGCGCTGTAAATTAAGAGCAATCGCGTCCTGCCTTAAGAAATCTTCCTTAAACGCCGTGCCGCTTTTTAAAGCATAGTAAAAACGAATCTGTTTTATACAGCGTTCAATGCTTTCTTTTTTATTCAGAATAATATCATTCACAGATTATAAAAACTCCCGCCCGTTAAGGCATTCTCAATAATGCCGTGTCTTTCTTCATTGAGCCGCTGGTATTTGGACATTGTCAGCATTTCAAATTCATCCGCTTTATATTCGTCACCGCAATAAATTCTGCCGTCGGCCGCGATGATTTCTTTTTGAAAAACCGTATTCATCAACCGCAGATTAACCGTGTCCAGTTTTTTATTCAGCGCCCTTTCTATCTCAAATTTCAAATCACTCATCGTCAGCGAACCTGTGCGGCCGGCTGTCTCCGGCTTAAAAAGCAAAGCGATATCAACATCGCTGTCCGGCCGTTCGCCGCCCGTAACGTAAGAACCAAAAAGATAAATTGCCTGCACTCCCGGGTACCGCCTTAGAACAATTTTGATAATGATTTCTTTCTGCTCTTTTAATTTATCCGCACGATTCATTATATAAGGCCGCCTCCCCTGCTGATTTTGTCAGTCTTCCTTGAGCTGCTTTAATTCTTTCGGCGTTCTTTTTCTCATCTCAAGAGCGCCGGTAAAACATTTTTGCGTGCAAATGGAACAGCCTATGCATTTTGCGGGATCTATCTCGGGATAACCTTCTTTATCCAGCGAGATGGCCTGATAAGGGCACCTCGTACAGTTTCCGCATTTGAGACAAAGCTCTTTGTCTATGAGAGAAGATATTTTCTTTGTCGGCGTCAAATCCATAAAATCCGTAACGGGAGAAGGCCCCGCTATGCCTATGAGCTCTTTCATGGATTTTATTCCCCGCTGTTTCATAAGGTGACTCACCCCCCTGGCAAGTTCGTCATAAATCCCGTAACCGTATTTCGTTGGCATCGTGCAGAACTGAACGGTTTTCACGCCTATGGCGAGAAAATGCGCGGCCTGTTTATAATTCATGGGACCGCCGTTACCCGATATTGTAAGGCCCACAGGCATCGCGCAAATCAGGGTATTGTAACTTATGGGCGCCACGCCTTCGCCACTCATGCCGAAAACAATGGCCTCATCCCAACTGCCTTTTCGGGAAGGCCTGAAATCCACAACGGGAAAAGTGTTAGCCAAAGTGATCCCGGCTTTCTTTCGCGGGTATCTGTCAAGCACTTCTTTTATTGCTCTGACTATAGGATAGATAGATGTTACGGCTCCCGTGAGCTTAAAAAGTTTCGGTATTTTGGGATCTGACACTTCCATGATCCAGCCGATAATTTTTGCCGTAAGCGCGGCATTCTGAGAGACGATGTCTCCTTCGGTGCCGTCACCGCCCTGCGGGCATGAAAGACTGTATTCTATTCCCATGACGCCGGCTTTCTCAAGTTTTCTTGTGTTGGCCTGCCAGCCTTTCCTGTCATCTTTATCGTTTCCGCTTACGGGGCCGCCGGTGGAAGCCATGGTGAGCCTGTCAGGAAATTCCTTTACGAGTTTTTTCACTTCACGGCAAACTCTGCTGAGCGAATGACCTGAAACATTGTCACAGTTCCCATAAGTCGTTTTTCCGAATGTGTGCATGTATTCGCCGGGGATGTGAATGTCCACGTTATCAAAGGCGGTTTTCATGACGCCTCCCGCCCATCCGGCCTCATAAGCCGCCTTCATCTGATCATAACCATCCGACGGAGGCGCCGCGGAAAGCAGAAAGGGCGATCTTATTTTCCTGCCGAAGAAATCGCTTTCAAGGGACACGGGAAGCGGCGTGTACCCCTCTAATTCAACAACGCTCTTAACGTCTTTTTCTACTTTCACCGGTTTTTTACGCGAAAGAAAAGCGTCAGCGGCTGCGGCGGCATTTTTGCCGGAAGCCACAGCCTCAACAACCGTCGTCGGGCCATTCACATAATCACCCGCGAAAAAAACGCCTTTCGTTTTGTCAAAACGTTTTTCGGCGCGCATTCCTATGGCGATTATCACATTCTTTATGTCCTTCCTGGCCTGTTCCGTGCCGGAGATGGTTTTTAAATCTTTGAGCGCAAATTCTTTACCCGCCCCCAAATCAACCTTTTCGGTTAAAAGGCCGGAGATTTTCCCGCCCTTTGTCTGGATAGCCGAAACCTGCGTTCTGTTGGTGAGCTCAATTCTGTTTTCAAGAAGTTCCTCGCGCTCTTTTGCGCTCAACGGCATTTCTGAAACCGTTTCAAGAACAAACATCTCCACCTTTGAGGCTCCGTTTTTCTTCGCCGTAACCGCGCAGTCCACAGCGGATGCCCCACCGCCTATGACGGCCACCTTACCCGAGAATTTGTATTTTCCGGGTCTGCTCAGGTAATCCACCACGTTAACGGCTTTGTTCTGATTTTCAATCCCCGGCAGAATCGGAGCCCAGAGGCCAGTGGCGGCAATAACCGCTTTATACCCTTTTTTGAGAAGCGACTTCGGTTCCTTAACTGCCCGGCCGTTTCTGAATTCTATGTTTCCCAGCGATTTTATAAAATCAACATCCGTTTTTATTATTTCCCCGGCCAGCCTGAAATCGGGTATAAGATTGCATGCACCGCCGGAAGTTTTCAGTTTCTCAAAAACAACAACTTTATAACCTTTCTGTGAGAGGACAGCGGCCGCAGTAAGCCCTGCGGGACCCGCTCCCACAACGGCTATTTTTTTTCCGTTTGATTTTGCGCTTGAAAAACCCCGTATTCCGCCGAGGTCTTTAGCTTTCTGTATAATATAAGCCTGCACCTCGGGGATTTTTACCGAGCCGTCAAAATCCCTGTGAGAACACTTGTCCATACAGTGCCTGTCCGGGCAGACAGTCCCGCAAACACCGCCCAGCGGATTGTTTTTCATTATTATCGCCGCAGACCTTATATAGTCCTGGTCTTCACCCTCTTTTGCCGCCATTATAAATTCAAACGGAGAGCAGTTGGCCGGACAAGCCTGTTCGCACGGCCGCTCTTGGCAATATTCGCATTTGGCAACTTCCGCTTTAAACTGCATCGCTGTCATCGCCGGCTTAAACCTTCTTTTTTCTGTCATCAACTCCTCCTAAAAATCTCCAAAATAAAATTAAACTTCCCCATCCCCTCTTCCCAATCACACTTTGAATCATACCGTTATGGTATTATTTTTTTGCGTCCGGCGTTTTCTTCTTCGGAAGCTTTATCCCAAGATATGACGCTGTGGCGACAGCATCCCTTTTCAGGCCGCGATTCTTGCTTTTTGATGCCTC
Organism: Elusimicrobiota bacterium; assembly: GCA_034660675.1. GTDB lineage: Bacteria > CG03 > CG03 > CG03 > CG03 > CG03. Next base: position 14,441 of record JAYEJT010000143.1, on the reverse strand, counting down.
AACAACTATATCCTCTATTTCCTTCGTCTTTGTCTTCATAAGACCGAGCGCCCTGATGCCCGTTCTTTTCGTGTTGATGTTTTTTGACCCGGCAGCTTCCAGCGCAATCTCAAAGCCCTTATCGCTTCCCAGCTGGGCGAGAGAATGCACAATAGCATATTTTACATTAAGAGCCTTTTCCTTTTCCAGCAAAGTTTCAAGGCCCTTAACCGCTCCGGGGTTTCTTATTTCACCCAGAGCTTTAACGGCCGCAATCCGCAGAGACTCATTTTTACTCTTGGCCGCCTTGAGCAGCGGCCGCAGCGCTTTCGAATAACGCATCCGGCCAAGTGACTGGGCGGCTATGGAACTCAAACGCGGATTTTTGCCGCTCAAAGCCTCCAGCAGCGCAGGGGCGGCTTCGTTGGAACCAATCACACCGAGAACATTCAACGCAGACAAACGCAGGCCGAGATCTGTTTCACTCTTTAAATATTCCGCAAGCGGCTTAACAGAATCTTTGGCTCTTATGTAGCCGAACGCCACCACAACCGATGAGCGGACATTTCTGTTCTTATCCCCCAGAGCTTTCACCAAACTGGGAACGGCTTTCTTGCTGCGCATGTTGCCGAGAGCCTCCGCCGCCATTGCCCGCACGCCGAAATCAGAATCATTTTCAAGAGCTCCGGATAATATTTTCACCGAGGCGGCCTGTCTCATTCTCCCTATGTCTCTCACCGCCTGCCGGCGCACCGAAACAGAGGTGCTTTTCATCAGTTTGAATTTGTTTTCAAGCCCGCCCTTTTGGGCAAAAGCCAGGCTGCCGCATAAAATAAGCGCAATAATTATCTTCATTTTTTCCTCCTGCTGTTCCTTTCCGCGAAACTTCTCACGCCCGGATCGGGATCTCCGCAAAGACTGTCAAAAAGCCCCGTGGACTCCTCGTCATCATAGTAAAGCAGCGTTTTCGCCGCGTTCAGACGAATTCCCGGATCCTCGCTTTCAAGCGCCGAAAAAACGATGCCTCTGCCGGAATAATCAGAATCTTTCGCCAGCAGGAAAGCCGCCTTAAGCGCCATGGACACATCTTTTCTGTTCAAAAAATCTTTTAATATTTCGTTTTTATCATCGGGGCGTATTTTAATCATCGCCTCAAGGGCTGTTTCCCGCACCTGAACAGACCTGTCTTTACCCGCAAGTTTCCGCAGTTGTTTATAACACTCCTGCAGTTCCATGGCCCCGGCAAATTCCGCCGCCGAAAACCGGACAATCTCACTTTTGTGCTTCAGCAATTTTCCCGCCTTGGGCGAAGCTTCCGTCATTTTTAAATTCGCTGCCGTGCGCAGAGCCTCCTTCACAACAAGGAAACTGGAATCATCCAGCATATAGAGCACGTCCTCTTTCACTATTTTCGCGGGAAAGGAGTTAAGCACCCTGACGGCATCGGCTCTTATAACAGACGCATTGTCATTCAACGCGGATCTCAATATATCCAGCGCGATATCCGCGGATGTTATTTTTTTCTCCACCGGGGAAACCGCCGTAAAAGATGACAGCGCTATGTCTGTAGAAACATTTACAACCGTAAATGTGTCCGCGTAAATCTCATCAAAAAACCGGGAAAACTGACTTATGCCGGACACGGCAAGCCTCTTCACCAGCAAATCGCCGTCAAGCGCCGCGGTTCCCAGCATATTCATAACCGTCACGGGCGGAAGCGTGGAATGAATAATGGAATACACAGCTCTCCGGCGGACAAGCGGCCTTTCAGAGGCAATATCTTCTTTGAGATCATCCGCGAGAGATGCCCGCAATGTTCCCGTAAAACACACCGCGGATAGAATCAGTATTCTGCAAATTTTTACCATAGCTCTTATGGTATTATTTTTACGACACCTTTGCAAGATTAAACCCTTTTGAAAAACGCGCCTTTATTTTTGTTTTCAGAGCTGGTTTTTTACGCAGTTCCGGATCGTTTTTTACAAGCAAAAACGCCTCACCGCGCGACTCATTGAGAATCGCTATATCCGATAAATAGGGAAATTTTTCTTCAAGGCTTTTGTTATAATTAAAACTTATGTCCATAAGTCCGTGCTGGGCCGTGCCGAAATACTGGCCTGCTCCGCGAAGTTCCAAATCTTTTTCCGCCAATTCAAAACCGTCAGAACTTTTCAGAAAACAGGATATTCTTTCAAGCGCGAGAGCGTCTGCCCCCTGAGCCGTCACTATGCAATAAGACTTCTCACCCCCCCGGCCTATCCTGCCGCGGAGCTGATGCAGGGTGCTCAATCCGTACATCTGGGCGTTCTCAATGAGCATAACCGTTGCCCGCGGAATGTCCACCCCGACCTCAATAACCGTGGTTGACACCAGAACATCCGTTTTGCCGGAAGCGAATTTTTCCATTGCCGCGCTCTTGGCCGCCGGCGTCATACGGCCGTGAAGCAGCGACACCCTGTAATCCGGAAAAACCTCCTCCGAAAGATATTTGTGAGCCGCTTTCGCTGAACAATCATCCCCGTTGCCGCCTTCTTCTATACAGGGATAGACAACAAAAGCCTGAAAACCGGCCTTCAGCTGCTCTCTTATAACATCATAAGCATCCTGCGAACTGCCGTGCATGGTTTCCACTTTTTTTCTTCCCGGCGGAAGAGAACGGATCTCGCTTCTGTCCAGATCTCCGAAAAGCGCAAGAGACAAAGCCCGCGGAATGGGAGTTGCCGTGAGGACAAGTATATCGGGAAAACTGCCCTTGGCGGAAAGGGCGGCCTTCTGATGAACGCCAAAACGCTGCTGTTCGTCTATTATGATCAATGACAAATTTTTAAATTTAACATGCGCCTGGAAAAGCGCATGCGTTCCCACAACGACATCGGCCCGGCCGAGGCTTATTTCGTTCAACGCCTGGCATCTTTTGTCTTTTTTCATACCACCGGTGAGAAGAACCGTTCTCACACCGCTTTTTTTCAGGAGAGAAGAAAAAGTTTTAAAATGCTGTTCCGCCAGAGTCTGGGTGGGGGCGAGCACAGCCGTCTGATAACCGTTTTCTTTCGCCAAAACCGCCGAAGCCGCCGCCACAACCGTTTTTCCGCAGCCGACATCACCCTGTATAAGCCTGTTCATCGGATAGGGCGAAAGCATGTCACCGAAGATATCGTTGATGGCTTTTTTCTGGCCGGAAGTAAACTCAAAAGGCAGAGATTCTTTCCAGGGTGTGAGCAGATTTTTTCTCAGACCGTACAACAATGTTTTTTTTGTTTTTTTTATTCTCGCCCTGTTGTAGGCAACGGCGCACTCAAAAACAAAGAATTCCTCGAATTTTATCCTTCTGTAAGCCTCAGCCTGAGCTTTAAGAGAACCGGGAAAATGCGCGTTTTTAAAAGCGGCTCCGCGGGGCGGAAGATCAAGATTCCTCCTGACCGCTACGGGAATAAACTCCCTGACCCGGGACGCGTATTTTTCCAAAGCATTCCACATCCACCGCCTGAAACGCTTGACACTTATGCCTTTTGTCAGGCGGTAAACCGGTACCCTCCGGAAAAACGAAAGACTTTCAGAACCGGCCTTGATAATCTCAAAATCAAAACTGCTCATCGTAAGACCTTCCGCCAAAAGCTCCACTTTCCCGTAAACGGCGATCTCCTGACCGGTTTCAATAACAGCCAATATGTACTTTACCCTGTTTTTAAACGCCAGGAGCCTTATGTTTCCCGTCTTTGCCCTGTCTTCTATTATTATTTCAACAACGCGCGCGCGCCTGTACGGGGATTTGCCGCCGCTTATTTTTTTGACAGTGCCCGCGACGAAAAAACTCTTATCCGAAGGCAGAAGAGCCGTTAATTCCCGGGCGGAAACACAGTTCCGCCTATCCTCGGTTCTGAAAGGCAGATAGGTAAACATATCCTCCACCGTGCATATGCCTATTTTGCCCAGAAGCCGGGCGTTCCCCGGGCCAACGCCCTTTATGTATCTCACATCGGTTTTATTCATAAACTAATTCTTCCTTTAATTAAATGCTTGCGTAATTTTAGAAAATTTTATAGCATTTTCCAAAGTATAAAACTGATTAGACGGAGGAATAAAAATTATGTCAAAAATATGCAGCGTGTGCGGAAAAAAAGCTATGTCGGGCAATAACCGCAGCAAGTCCAACCGTGCAACAAGACGGAAGTGGGAGGTAAATCTCCAGAAAATCCGTTTTGAATACAAAAACAAAATACAGACCGGTTACGTGTGCACATCCTGTTTCAAAAACGTGCGCAAAATTTAATAATTCAGATTTAATCCTTGAGTCGGCGTCTGATCTTGTATCTTGCCGACGGGGTTTTCGCTATTTTCAGCCAGTCCCGCGAGGGATGTGAACGTTTGGCTGTCAGAATTTCAACGCGGTCTCCGCTTTTAAGAATATAACTCATGGGCTGCATAACACCGTTTATCAGACAACCCCTGAAATGGTCGCCGATATCACTGTGTACAGCGTACGCAAAATCTATCGCCGATGAGCCGTCTATGAGCCTTTTAACATCCCCTTTGGGGGTGAGAACAAATATCTCGTCATAGCTCAGTTCTGTTTTGAGATCACGGATAAATTCTTCGCGGGAAAGCTTGTCCATCTGCCATTCATAAAATGAGTTCAGCCAGCGGCTAAGGCCTTTTGCGGCTCGGGCGGACATATCCTTGTATCTCCAGTGCGCGGCAACGCCATGCTCACTGGTCTTGTGCATTAGCGAGGTTCTTATCTGAAACTCAACGGTTTCCTCCCCGACATCACAAGTCGTGTGTATTGACTGATACATATTCAATTTCGGGTAAGATATGTAATCCGTGAACGAACCTTCCACGGGAACATAAATTTCATGGAGCAGGGCAAGCGCCTTGTAACAATCAGCAACGCTGTTGGTTATAATACGCGCCGCGACAATGTCCTCCAACTCATCTATGTTCTTTGACTGTTTGAGCATCTTCCTGTAAATACTCAGCGGACTTTTCACACGGGCCTGGATGGCGGCTTGTTTGACGCCGTTAGCGCGAAGAATTTTAGCGATATCTTTCTCGGTCTTTTTTATTGTCTGGCTGGCGCGGGGATGAAGGAAACGCAAACGTTCTTTTATTTTTCTGCATTCACTTTCCTGAAGCACAGCGAAAGCCCTGTCTTCTAACTCAGTTTTTACAACGTTCATTCCAAGACGGTGCGCCAGAGGACCGTAAATTTCAAGAACGCCTCTGGCGAAACGCTCTCTCTGTCCGGCTTTCAAAAACTCCACTGTCCGCATGTTATCAAGTTTATCCGCAAGCCTTATTATAATAACTCTCACATCCTTTCCCATGGCGAGGATGAGTTGCCTGAGGTTTTCCGTGTTTTTGGAGTGAGACGGCAGCTCTTTTATCTTTGTCAGAGCCGCCACAATTGCCGCTATCTCTCCGCCGAATTCGGATTCTATTTCCCCGGCGGTAACATCCGTGTCTTCAACAAGGTCATGGAGCAAACCGGCGATTAGGGCGGTGTCGTCCATTTTCCATTTGCCTAATTCCAGCGCCACACGGTAGGGATGAAGTATATAAGGAGAACCGTCAAGTCTTCTCTGTCCGGCATGATGTTTTTCCGCCCAGCCAAAAGCCAGTTGAACAAAAGTTTTGTCCTCCGCGGAAACAAGCAGTTTTTCAAGTTCTATTTTTTTTGTCAGCATTGCTCGCCTTCAGAACGGCGAATTGACGGAGAAGGAAAAAGTTTCCAGATATTCGTCATAAGAGAGCAGCGGATATTCTTTTTGCCATGAAATATCAACATCCACATTGTCCTGATGCCAGCCCATGCCGGCCGAATATCCCGTTTTGTTGTTGTCGTTAAGGTCCTCGCCGAATATTCCCCATCTCAGAAAAATAATATCAGCAATGCTCTGTTCCAGTCCGGCATGATATATTTTGACATTTTTTTTGCCGTCGGCGCGGGCTTTACTGTATTTACGCATTTCAGCCTCGGCGGACACCGTTAACAGATGATTCAGCCTCACCCTGGCTCCGGTGCGTTTGATTACCGGAGGCTTGTCCGAATCATAACCGCTCCATGCAACAGATGAGGGAGAATTAAATAATGACGCCGCCAGCGTGATGTTCGGATGAGCCTTGTAGGTGATCCCCCAGTCAATACCATAGCCGTTGGCGTCCGAGATTTTCGCCCCGGTGCTGTAGGTAACACCCATATAGCCCGAGAAATAATTTATGTTCATCCCGAAATTTATGGGCCCGCTGACATTATTGGAAAAAGACATGGTGAACTTGTTGACCTTCACCTCAAGCTCCTCACCTGCGGTGCCGGTGGAGATAATATTGGAAAGCGGCTGCCAGGCTACTGCCATACCACCTCCCCTGAAACCGAGAAAGGTGAGACTTCTGCCGCCGAGAATATCATATTGATCGGCCAATTCCTTTGGCGTCTGCCGCACATTAAAGGAAAGAAGACTCATGTTATTACCGCCGAAAAGACAGGAAGGATTAAAATAGACGGCCGACGCGTCCCTTTCCGAACAGAGACCGGCCCCGCCCATGGCGACACTGCGCGCCCCCGGATTATATCCGTCATAAGCGCTGTAAGGAAATAAATCAGGCAAAACACCGGCGGCCGCGGGCGCGTTCAATAAAAAAACCACGACGAGCGCAAAAACCGCTGATGAAAAATTAAAATTTCTTTTGAACATAAGTCAGTTTAGTTTATACTCCCTGAGTTTGTTTAAATCCGGGATTTCAATAACGCCTTTTTTGAGCACAAGCAAACCGTCTTTTTTCAAAACCTGCAAAGTTCTGTTTACGACCTCCCTTGCCGAACCCACAAGTTCGGCAAGTTCCTGCTGTGTAAGCACAAGCTTGCGGCGCCTGGTTTTTTCGGAACCTTTTGCGGAAGCCAGCATAACAAGAGCCTTGACCATGCGCTGAGGTACGTTCTGATAGAACAAAACTTCTATGTGCTTATTTGTGTTTCTGAGCCTCAGACAAAGACTTTTTAGAACCGCCATGGCAGATGAAGAATTATCTCTCAATAACCGTTTAAAATGACCGGATTCGAGCCGGAGAAGCTTCACCGAACCCACCGCCTTCACCGATGCGCTTCGGGGAAAATCACTTATTATTGACATTTCTCCGAATAATTCCCCTTCTTTGATGATGGACAGCGATTTCACTTTTCCATCATCGGAAGTTTTATACACCATAACCCGGCCCTTCACCACAAAATACACATACCGGCCGGGAGAATTCTCAGTAATGATGACCGCTCTGTTTTTGAATCTGACAAAAGTACCCAGCTCAAGAATAGTCAGCAGTTCAGAATCGTCAACATCCCCGAACACATCAAGTTTCCGTAATATCTGTATTTTTTTTTCCATCTTTAATTAACCGCCTCCAACAGCAAAACCGCTGTCCGGCCGGATGACATTATTTTACCATAATAGTGTTTTTAGTCAACAGGCAGACACGGAGATCCACACAGCGGGACCTTTACTAAAAGTGTTACTGTTCGCACGTTTTTATGTTATCATAACTCATGATTTCAATAAAATTAAAAGATTTTGATTTTGAAAAAACACTCAAATCCGGCCTTTTTTATTTTTTTTACGGAACCGCGAACAAACGAAAAATTATTCACGGGCGGAAAATTATAAACCTGAGCTTTTCGCAAAAAAACAACTGTCTGCGCGCCGCGTACCGGGGAAATCTGCTTAAAAAGGAGAGGGAAGCCGTTGGAAAGCGCCTGCGTTTTTGTTTCGGAACAGATGAGGATATGGGGGAATTCTATTCTCTCTGCTCACATGACAAAGTGCTGAAAAATTTCCTGCCGCGCATCAGGAGCACAAGAATAATTTCGGCTTATTCCGATTTTGAGGCTCTCGTGGGAGCTGTCGTTTCTCAAAACAACTCCTATGCGCATTACCGGCGGCAGATGAAAATGCTCTATGAAAAACTGAATTTCCGGCAAAAAAATTACCTCGGCAATCTTGAAAAATTCAGGCTCGGCTATAAAAGCGCTTACATCAAAAATCTATCTGCCGAATACGGGAGGACTGCCCCCGCTAAAATAAAAGGCATAGGCCCATATTCACTGAATCTTTTTGAAATATTCCAGAAAAGAAATTACAGAGCTTTTTATATTGACTGCCTCACAGAGAGAATAATGAGAGAAAGTTATCACATAAATTCGGATCTTGATAAGGCTTCCATAAAACTCTGGGGGCGATGGCGCGGTCTCGCGCTGGCCTATCTTCAGCGTTTCTTTGAACAAAAACCCCAAAACACTAATCGTTTACAATCCGTTCAAAAAATATTAGAATCGTGATTATGAGAAAATCTGTTCTCACGCTTTTAATCTGTGTTGTTTGCGGAATCGCGATGAGCGCCGCTTTCAAATCATGCGGCAGACGGCGGTCAGGCTCGATCGCGAAAAATGCGACATGGAAAGGCAAAATAAAACTCACCGGGGATGTTGTCGTGGAAAGACGGGCAACTCTTACAATAGAGCCGGGCACACATATTTATTACGCGCGGAAGGCCGATAATCAGGTGCGTTACATACGGGAAGAAGCATCCGGGCCTTTTAACATTCTCCAAAACAGCAAAATAGAAATATTGGTTGAAGGAAAACTTCAAATACGCGGCAGCTCCAAAAAGCCGGTGAAATTCATGGAATCAGCGACCTTCGGAGGAATTGTGTTTTTAGGGAACAATCCTTCGGAAATTTCTTTTGCGGAATTTACAGGCGGAGATGTTCCCGTCAGAGTTTACGGGGAAAACAACCTCGACATATCAGACAGCTCTTTCCGTAACGCTGAGCTATCCGGTATGGGTTACTGGGATCTGGCTTCCGGTAAAATAACGAATTGCGTTTTTGAAAACTGCCGTCACGCCATAGGCGTTGCGGATTTTGCTTCTCCCGAAATATCCAGTTCCTCTGTGTCTTTCTCCAGAATGGCCGGAATATTCTGCGAAGGAAATTCCGCGCCCGTCATCACAGCCTGTAAAATAGAGGGCAACAACGCCGGCATAGCCTGCGGGGGCATATCCTCACCGAAAATCCGTTCCTGTTCTGTTCTGGGCAACGGAGCGGGCATCTCTCTGTGGGCAAAATCTTCGGCCTTAATTGACGGCTGCAGAATCATGAAAAATGTCAGCGGGATTCTTTTCCAGGACGAAAGCGCCGGAAAAATAAAAGGCAGCATCCTCAGATCCAACGGTTGCGCCGTTTCGGCAACCGGCGTATCCCGGCCGGTTATAAAAAACAATGTTTTCGCGGCCAACGACACAGCCCTTATTCTGCGCGACAATTCCGTGAGCTCCGTAAATGACAACACCATAACAGGGAAAGAAGGCATAAGGTTGTCGGAGCTGTCCCGCTCCCGTATAACCGGCAACAGTTTCAATAATTGTGAAACAGCCGTGAAACTTATGAACCGCAGCCGGGCGGTGTTAAAATCCAACACCATGTCCGCGGTCAAAAACACCATAATTGACGAACGCGTAAAATGAAAATAGCAATTTTTGCCAACATGGGCAGGAAAAAAGTCATAAAAAATCTGGCTAACTTGAAAAAACTGCTGAAAAAAGCGGGAATAAGTGTATCGGTTTCAAACTTTGACACGGCTTTTGTGCTCGGCGGCGACGGCTGGCTTTTAAAAACACTGCGTGAGGTTTACCTGAAAAAAGTGTCCGTCTATTTCTTCCCCATGGGTGAGAACACACACAACAAAGGCTTTAAGATCAGCGATATGGCTGGAATACTAAACGGTACTCTGAAAACAGCGGAATACACCCCTCCATATCTTCAGAGTTCAATGACAGCCTTCAACGACATTGTTATAAAAACAGGAAAAGTCGCCCGCACGATGAAATACAAAGTGACCGCGGGCAAAAAAACAATGATCTCAGAGGGAGATGGGGTCATTGTGGCCACGCCTATCGGTTCAGGCGCTTACAACATGGCCGCCGGCGGAAAAATTCTGGGGATTGGATCCCGGAAAACCGCGATTACCCCCCTCGTGGCTTTTCGCGGCGACAGCAAGGGGACAACTATCGGACAAAAGCAGAATATAACCGTGAAAATACTGAATAAGCAGGGAGATGTGTGGGAAATAGCTGACGGCTGTCTTATAAAACCCGCTGCGACAATAACAAGGATAATTCAGAAACAAGCCGTTTGCCGGATAGTATTTCCGCAAACAAAAAAACAGGAGGAACAAAAATGATAACAAGAGCCAATGTGCAGGACGCGAAACAGGTTTATGGAATAATAAGGAAATACGCCGCTAAAAACGCTGTTCTGCCAAGGCCGCTGGCCTCTGTGTATGAGCACATCAGGGATTTTTTTATTTACCGCGCAAAAGATAAAATCCTCGGCATCGCTGCTCTGCACATTGTGTGGGAAGACATGGCCGAGGTCCGCTCTCTTGTCGTTGACTCCCGCCACAGAAAAAAGGGAATAGGCAGAAAACTGGTTCAGAAAACTCTTGAAGAGGCGGAAATGCTTAATATCCCCAATGTCTTCGCTCTCACCAGAGAAGAAACGTTTTTCAAAAGAGTAGGCTTCAAGCCCATAGCCAAAGACAAACTGCCTCAAAAGGTGTGGAACGACTGCATAAACTGCCCGCTGTTTCCGGACTGTGACGAAGTTCCGGTCATATTCCGCCTGAACAAAAAGTAAGAAGAAGCATTCTGCCTGCTGAAGAAAAGTGAATCCGGCGGACATTAACCGCATCTAAATAAATGGAAAAAAAGAAGAAGAAGAACGGCGAAGACACGGCTCTTGTTAAGCGCGTGCAGACCGGCGACAAAAACGCTTTCGGAGAACTTGTGAAACGCCACGAGGGGAAAGTCTATGCACTGGGTTTCAGGTTCATGAGGAGCAGGGAAGATGCCGCGGATGTGATGCAGGAAACTTTTCTTCAGGCCTACAAAAAGATCATGTCCTTTGAGGGAAAATCAGCTTTTTCAACATGGCTTTATCGAATTGCCGTTAATATCTGCCTGATGAAAAAACGGAAAAAAACATTGCAATATGTTTCGGTCGATAAACCCGTGGAAACAGCTTCCGGCGAAAAAGATATAAAGCGCGAGCTCATTGACCGTTCGGCAGATCCCATGACGCTTGCCGATAAAAAAGAAGTCATGGCAAAAATAGAAAGCGCTCTCGCGGAGCTGCCGGATGAATACAGGGAGGTTGTTGTGCTCAGAGACATGGACGGCTTTTCAAACGAAGAAGTCGCGAATACATTGAGCCTCTCCCTGCCTGCCGTCAAATCCCGGCTTCACCGTGGAAGGATGTATTTGAGGAAAGGCCTTTCGGAATACTTCAGAAACAGGGGGGAATTATGAAGGATTGTGACGATTTATTCCGCTGCCTTGAAGAATATATAGACAAATATTTTGAACAGGATTTCATCCCCTTTAACAATGATCTTTTTAACAGGGAGATGGAAAATGAGGAAATCAAAAACATCTTTGAACCTGACTTTCTTGACCGGATGAAAGAAACGGCAGATGCGGAATGCTGCTGCGCGGCATTCAAAACACTTTGCCGCACAATATTTCTTTGCCGCGAAATGAACGAGATGGATGTCCCTGAAGATATTCACGAAAAACTTTTAAAAACACTCGCGTCCGAACTGGAAGACTAAAAAAACGAGCGAACCTTTTTTCTCAAAAAAGCATCTAACTTTAATGAATGCGTAAAACAAATATTCAAAAGGGGGAGAAAAGTGAGAATAGACAAACTGACATTAAAAGCAAGAGAAGCTGTCGAAAGCATGCAGGATATAGCGCGCAAGCTGGAGCATCAACGCCTTGACGGAGAGCATCTGCTGCTTTCCCTTTTGAGTCAGAAAGAAGGGATCGCCCCCTCTTTGATTGACGGTGCCGGCGGGAATCCCGAAGAAATCGCGGCGGCACTGGGGAAACATCTCTCTTCTCAGGCAAAAATCACTGACAGCGAAAATCCCTATATGAGCCCCGGCCTTGAAAAAATTTTCAAAAACGCTTTTGATGAAGCGAAAAAATTAAAAGATGAATATGTTTCGGTTGAACACATTCTCCTCGCCATTGTTGCTGATAACGGGACGGCTGCAGAAATCCTGAAAAAACACGACGTCACGCGAAACAAGATTCTGGATGCAATGAAAAACATAAGGGGAGGAAGTTCCGTAACCGACCCCGATCCTGAGAGCAAATACAAATCGCTTGAAAAATACGCCCAGGATCTGACTTCACTTGCGCGGGCCGGAAAACTCGATCCCGTCATAGGAAGAGACGGCGAAATCAGAAGGATAATTCAGGTGCTCTCCCGGCGCACAAAAAACAACCCCGTGCTCATAGGCGAGCCGGGGGTGGGAAAAACCGCCATAGCCGAAGGACTGGCAAGAAGAATAGTGGAAGGCGATGTACCAGACACGCTGAAAAACAAAAAAGTACTGGCTCTTGATATAGGAGCAATGCTGGCAGGAGCAAAATTCCGCGGTGAATTTGAGGAAAGGCTTAAAGCGGTTCTCCGGGAAATAAAATCGGCCGCAGGGAAGATAATACTTTTCATTGACGAGCTCCACACAATCGTCGGAGCCGGAGGCGCGGAAGGCGCGGTAGACGCATCCAACATGTTAAAGCCCGCTCTTGCAAGGGGAGAATTGCGATGTGTAGGGGCCACAACACTTGACGAATACAGGAAACACATAGAAAAAGATCCTGCGCTTGAGCGGCGGTTCCAGCAAATTTTTATAAAAGAACCCGATGCGGAAGACACCATAGCCATCCTGAGAGGACTGAAAGAAAAATATGAAATCTTTCACGGCATAAAAATAAAAGATGCCGCGCTTGTGGCCGCGGCAGCGCTTTCCGACAGATACATATCCGACAGATTCCTTCCCGACAAAGCCATAGATCTTGTGGACGAAGCCGCGTCAAAACTGCACATAGAAATAGACAGTATGCCATCCGAAATAGATGAGATAGACCGAAAATCGCGGCAGCTCGAGATAGAGAAGGCCGCCTTGAGAAAAGAAAAAAACAGCGAGAGCAAGAACCGGACAAAAAAAATAGAAAAAGAACTGGCCGACTTGAACGAAAAAAACAGAGCTCTTAAGAGCCATTGGAAATTGGAAAAAGATTCCATCAAAAAAATACACGATTTCAAAGACGGAATAGAAAAAGCGAAATCCGAACAGACCCGCGCAGAACGGGAAGGAAATCTTGAAAGAGCCGCGGAACTGAAATACGGAACAATGGTGAGCTTGAAAAAAGCAATTGAAGAAGAAACAAAAAAACTATCCGCTATACAATCCGCCAAAAAGCTCCTGAAAGAAGAAGTTGACGAAGAAGACATTGCCGAGGTCGTTTCCAAGTGGACGGGGATCCCGGTGTCCAAAATGCTTGCCAGCGAAATGCAGAAACTGCTTGTCATGGATAACGAGCTCAAAAAAAGAGTAGTCGGACAGGATGAAGCCGTGCGGCTTGTCAGCGACGCCGTGCGGCGCTCGCGGGCAGGGCTGCAGGACGAAAACCGGCCGATGGGCTCTTTTATATTCCTCGGCTCCACCGGCGTGGGAAAAACAGAACTGGCAAGAACTCTCGCCGAATTCCTGTTTAATGATGAGAGGGCAATGATCAGAATAGATATGAGCGAATACATGGAAAAACATTCCGTCTCCCGGCTTGTCGGGGCGCCGCCGGGTTACGTGGGCTATGACGAGGGCGGACAGCTCACCGAAGCCGTCCGCAGGAGACCTTATTCGGTGATACTTTTTGACGAAATTGAAAAAGCGCACACGGATGTGTTTAACATGCTTCTTCAGATTCTTGACGACGGAAGACTGACCGACAATCAGGGCCGCACCGTCAATTTCAAAAACACCATCATTATAATGACTTCCAACATAGGAAGTGAATATATGGCGGACAAAGCCTACAGCAAAAAACTTGTGGCGGAAGCTCTCAGAAAAAAATTCCGGCCTGAATTCCTCAACCGCCTGGACGAAATAATAAATTTTTCGCCGCTCTCCCGGGAAAACATCAAAAACATTGTGGGGATACAAACCCACAGGCTTGTGAAAAAACTTGAGGAAAAAAATATGCGAATCAAGCTCACCGCGGGCGCTGAGGAATATCTCGCGGAAAAAGGCTACGACCCCGATTACGGGGCAAGGCCCCTCAAAAGATTCATACAGAGGAACATCCTCAACCCGCTGGCCGGCAAAATACTGTCTGGCGAATTTAAAGCGGGCGATAAAATCACCGTTGACGCACCAAAGGGTTCCGGCCCTGCCGGTTTGACTTTTAAAAAGGAATAGCTTTCCGGCAAACAGCAAATTCCCGGACGTCAGAAAAAAGCGGTACCCTACACGGTAAAAATGGATTCATTTCCGGCGCACACCATGGGCACTAACTATTTTCGCGGTATAATGGTCATAATCAGCATCCCCGCTTTTACCATAAAA
>JAYEJT010000142.1:0-1714 GCA_034660675.1 Elusimicrobiota bacterium | reverse complement strand
GGTTCTGGTTTTTAAGAAAAATTGAAAGAAAAACCAGAACCGTCCCCGTTTCCCGTTTGTGACGAACAAACGGCTTTACAATCGCGTGTATTGTGATATAATCCGGGTATGATGAATCAAAACCCCGAACACAACGCGCTCATTATTTTAGCGGTGGCTTTTTTTGTGTGGTTTACAACACAGACATTCAAGTTGTTGGTGGTGCTCATAAACGAACGGAGGCTGGTGTTTAAGATTTACGGCGCCACGGGGGGGATGCCTTCAACTCACGCGGCGGTGTGTTCTGCTTTTGCCATGGGTAACGGAATGCTTTTCGGTTTTACTTCTCCGATTTTTACGATGTCAATAATGTTCCTGGTGGCGGTTGTGCACGACGCCGTTAAGGTGCGTACGGCGATTGCCGACAACACAAAGACGATGAAAAATTTTCTGGCGAGTATAATAGAAAAAGAATACAGCAAAAAAATAATAGAGCTTAACCGTCTTGAGGATGGCCTGAGCGGCCATTCGGACAACAAATCGGCTTCATCTTTGAGAAAAATCAGATGGAAAAGAAGGGAGATCGCGGACCTGAGAAGACTGGAAGTTGTTCTCGGGCACACCCTTTTTGAGTCTTTTGTGGGACTTATTACCGGAAGCGTTATTTCTTTCGCGTATTACCATTATATTTATTATGCGCTTTGAATCAGGCAGTTTATTATTCGCTTAAAATTTGCTATAAATCAATCATATGAAAAAAGGTCTGTTTATTACTTTTGAAGGCGGCGATGGCTGCGGTAAATCCACTCAGGCCGGGTTGCTGGCGGAAGCTCTTATGAAAGCGGGGCACGAGATTGTCAGGACAAGGGAGCCAGGCGGTTCTCTTTTTTGCGAACATCTCCGCAAGCTCCTTCTGGATCCCGCGCACAAGGTCGTTCCGCTGGCGGAACTTATGCTTTACGAAGCTTCCCGCGCAGGCCACACCGCAGAAACCATCAAACCCGCGCTGGATAAGGGCTGGATTGTTATTTGTGAGAGATATTCCGATGCCACAATAGCTTATCAGGGTTACGGCCGCGGGCTGAATATGAAAAACCTCAGGTTCATAGATAATGTGGCGACCGGCGGTTTGAAACCTGATGTGACAATATACATGAAATTTCCGCCGGGAAAATCGCTTGGAAGAATCAAAAGAAAAAAAGACAGGCTTGAACTTGAAGAGGCTTCTTTTCACAAACGCGTTGAAGACGGGTACCGCCGCATATGCGCGCGCAATAAAAAACGGGTGAAAGTCGTTGATGCGGCAGGAAGTCAGAAACAGGTCCACATGAGAATACTCAGAATCGTTAACAAGTGTTTGAAAAAATAGATTGTTCGTTTGCAGCGGCAAAAACTCTTTCCGCTCAGTTAAGGGCAGGAACCGTCGCGGGGTCGTATATATTCGCCGGCCCCGACAAAGATATAAAATATAGAGCGGCGGTGGAATTTGTAAAAATACTGAATTGCAAAAATTTTCGTGCCGGAGACCGGGATGTTATCCCGGAGGATACGCAGGGCGCCTGCGGCCGATGCGCTTCGTGTCTGAACGCGAAGCCCCTAACGCTTTTTTGCCACAGAAAACCGTCATGCGGGAAAGATTCTCCGTGCCATTTGTGCCTGACCCGCGAAAGGAATTCTAATCCTGATTTTATGCTCATGACTTCGGATAAATCGCTGGGAATAAATCCATGCAGAT
>JAYEJT010000141.1:0-1715 GCA_034660675.1 Elusimicrobiota bacterium | reverse complement strand
TTGTGATGCGGCAGCAATAAAGCTGATTGCATATATGGAGCTCGATAACCGATCGATCAGCGTTGAAAAAGCCTTGCGTGATACTGGATACAGAGAAAGAAATTTCTATCCGAGACATTATCAGAAAACATATGAAAGGCGTATTAAGGAAGGAAAGGTTCTGAGAGTTCAATTTAAAAAACTGACATAAGAGTTCGTTCAAGAAAAGGGGGAGCAGTGACGAAGAAAATTTCAGACATTCCTGTAGCGGACCGCCCCCGCGAAAAACTGCAAAAAAAAGGTGCGGAAGCGCTATCTGATCTTGAATTGATCGCTATCCTTGTTGGCAAGGGCACAGAAGGGCATGATGTTATGTCCGTAGCAAAACGCATTTTAAAGATATTGGATTCCGGTGATGAAAAACCAAATCTTAAAGAACTTCAGAAAATTGAAGGGGTGGGGCCGGCCAAGGCAACGCTGATCGCAACAGCTCTGGAATTTGCCCGGCGTCGTATTCGTCCAGAAGGTCTAGAAATCTCTTTTCCTCCCGATGTGCTTCCGTTGATTCGTCATTATGCAGACCGAAAGCAGGAGCACTTCATCTGTATTTCAGTTAATGGCGCTAATGAAGTTATCACAAGTCGTGTTGTTTCCGTTGGTCTCGTCAATAAGACGCAGGTGCATCCCAGAGAAGTTTTTGCCGATCCTATTACCGACCGTGCATCAGCTATCATTGTAGCCCATAATCATCCTTCGGGGAGTTTAAACCCAAGCAAAGAAGATATTGAAATCACAAAACAATTAAAATCCGCCGGTGAAACATTGGGAATCAAACTTCTCGATCACATAATTTTCAATCATAAAGGCTATTACAGCTTTTTGGACCATAGGGAAATATGAGAAACGCCATGAAGTTCTATGAGCATCACAGATTAGAGAAAAAGAGAGTTGGTCTCAACATTTGAGATGAGAAGAATCGAACATGGAAAACAAAAGGGTCTACACTCTTGACAACAGGCTTTTTTCTGTAAAACAAGGTGGCAGAAGGTGTTTTGGTGGTTTTGTGGGAATAGGTGTCATAAATGATAAACAAAAGGCGCGGAAGGAGAAAAACAAACATGAAGGCGCATGACGCCTATCTGCACCGAAAACTAAAGGAAATCGCGGATTAGACGGAAATTAGATGGACTTTAGCAGGACTTTTGGACCGATAATTATATAACTATTTTAAATAAAAGGGAAAAGTAAGCATGATACTTTTCGAGATAGACGGATATTCATCAAAAAGCGAGCATTATTTTTTATGAATCCAACGATAACTGTAATCGAAGCATTGCGAAATTCATTGACGGCGGCGGCCCGTTTCAACCGCTCCGAAAAACAAAGGACACTGGCTTGCGGGTACATTAGTTTATAAGTTGACGTGGTAATTGAACTGAAGACGCAGTTGACTATGTTGAATAACTTTCCCTGTAGAATAGTAGGGGAATAATTGGGCATTTCCGTAAAATTTCAACATTTGGGGAGGAGAGCGGGATAGTTATTACTACGATGGAACAAGAGGTGAACGAAACATTCCTCATCATATATAATCTTACTATGACGCGGCCTTCGACGGCCTGTTTCAGACCCAGAAAGGATGGGGGTATGTTAATTGACTTTATCAGATTTATTCTGCATTATGCATTATAATCTCAAATACTTTAGAAATAGTGATTGGGTCAAAAGAGTCTATC
>JAYEJT010000140.1:0-1725 GCA_034660675.1 Elusimicrobiota bacterium | reverse complement strand
GCGCAAAAAATAACCGCCGCTGTTATCAAACAAAAAGGTGCCAGAGGTTGACTTATGATACTTATTGAAAAAAAAGAATCTTTGTTTTTCACTTTCCCGAAGCCTGAATTGATGTCGGAACGGTATATTTAACATTTTTGTAATGCCCTGTCCTGACAATTACACCGCGCTTAATCAGCGGTTTAAGAACATAATGCGCGCCGGGCACGGTTGTTTTAATTACCAACGCTATATCACGGATACCCATTATTCCCCTCTCCTGGATAACACGCAAAAGTTTCTCCTGTTTCACCGTAATAGCCATAGGCGGACCGGCAATGATTCCTATTGACATCATATGGCCGTAAACGCGTTCAAGCGTTTCTAATATTGCTTCGGACATAAATTCCAGCCAGGCCCCGATTGGATAGCTGCCCGACTGAACACGCTGAAGATTTTTAATATAAAGACTTCTGTTTTCAAGCAAAATCTCATCAACCGAAAAAATATGCAATGTGTCAAACCCTCTCCGGAACAATTCCCACGATGCCAGCGCTCTTGCGCATCTGCCGTTGCCGTCTCTGAAGGGATGAATATTAACAAACTGAAGGTGCAGCAAAGAAGAAGAAAAGATAGCGGGAATCTGTTTTGATCTGCTGTTTAACCACTCCAGCATATCTTTCAGTAGACGGGGAACTTTCTTCCAGTTTGGCGCCGAATAAATGCCGGCGGTCACATCGACTCTTCTATACTTTCCAATCGGACCGTCATCAACAGCATCCGACGCTATAACCTTATGAAGATTCATGATGTCTTTTTCAAGTAATGTTGTCTGCTTTTCTTTTTTGATGACCCATTGAATAGCATTCAGATAATTTTTAGCCATTCTCACTTCCCTGACGGAATAACCGGAAACTTTTTTATTGTCAAACAATGATTTTACAGCTTCCACCGAAAGCGTACAGCCCTCTATTGCTGTAGAACCATGCGCCGAACGGACAGCGGCATCCCGAACCAGCGACGATATCAGAGGAAGATGCACCCCCGCCGTTTGTATTTTTGAACGGAGATCACTGATTTTTTCCAGCAAGCCTAATGTTCTATCGTTAATTGTATAATCAGGCTGCCACATCTTTCCCTCCTTGCATAAAGTTTACATAAAGTTTTGCATAAAGTAAATAAAAAAGGTGCCAGAGGTTGACTTATGATACTTATTTTGGGTTTTCCCGGAACCGTCACGCCGAAGATCTTCAGCGGAGAGCCTTGAGGGCGGCGAGTTTTTTTGGGATGTTTCCGCCGGTTAGATAGGAGCTGGCCACGACCGAATCAGCGCCCGCCGCCCGGCAGAGAGCGGCTGTTTTTAGATTTATGCCGCCGTCAACGCATATCCGGCATTTTAGTTTTTTTTGTTTTATTCTTTTACTGATTCGTGCAATTTTTTTCAGAGCTCCCGCGTCAAATTTCTGGCCCGAAAAGCCGGGGGAAACGGACATCACAAAAGCCGTTTCTATGAAAGGAAGCCATTTTTCTATTTTAGCGGCCGGCGTTGACGGATTTAAAGCAATTCCTTTTTTGACGCCTTTCATTTCCGAAAGCAAAGCGCCGGGCCGGCGCAGAGCCTCAATGTGAAAAATTATTCTGCCGCAGGATTTCCTGTACCACTTCCACTGTTTTTCCGGGTTAACGACCATCAGATGCGCCTCAAAAGGCAGTTTTGTTGTTTTCCTGAGCGAATCTATGACAGCC
>JAYEJT010000139.1:0-1727 GCA_034660675.1 Elusimicrobiota bacterium | reverse complement strand
GATGATGCACATAGACATGGCTCTGCGCCGTACGGGTCTCAATTTTGTCACGGGGCAGGGATATAAAAGAAAGATAAAATTTTCATCTTCTCCCGCGCTTTCTCTCGGTGTTGAATCCGTTTGCTAATACATAGACGTTAAGCTTGTGGATGATTATCCGGAGGGAATCATCTTCGGCCGCTTTGACCATCATTTGCCGCCCGGACTGAAAGTTATAAAAACAGAAATTCTTCAGGGGAAAGCTCCTCATCCCGTAGCCGCCGTCTATGAAAAAAGGGAAAAATTTTTAGGGCTCTTTCCCCGCACTGTCAGGAAAACCATTGTTTTCGGCACCGGCGAAAAGATCACTCAGCCCGCCGTCCGCGTCAGATTTTTGTTCAAATAAACCGCTCACGCCGACGCCGGTTGACGGCTTGACAGATTTGTTTACTTTTGTTAACTTTTGTTAACAAAAGCTATAGAAAGGGGGCGGCTATGAAATCAACAGAAAATATTTTGGTGGGGATGCGTTTGCCGGCGCCGGTCGCAACCGAATTAAAAAACTTCTGTAAAAGCCATTATCTGCGAATGAATCAGTTTGTCGCCAAAATAATTCAGGACAAACTGGCCGAATTGAAAGAAGAAGAGAGAGATATTGCTCTTTTTGAATCAAGGCAGAATGAAGAGGTCTTTTCTGAAAAAGAGTGGAACAGTGTTTTAAAGCGGCGCTAATCAATGTATAAACTTGTGTTCAGGGCAAGCGTAAAAAAAGATATAAAAAATATTCCCCGCAGTGACCTGGAAAAAATATCGGCGGATATAAAAAATTTAAAAACCGTTCCGCTTCCGCGGGGAGTTAGAAAAATCAGGAAAAATAACTATTTCAGAATCCGGCATGGCGTTTACCGTATAGGATACACAATTAACAGATCCCTGAAGGAAATCACAATTATTTACATAGAACGCAGAAGCAAAAGCACATATTCCTGATTTATCATCAGAGTTGCGCGTAATACCATTATTCTGGTGAAATTGGGTTATGCCGGCCTTACAGAACTTTACAGAAATTACGCTTTAGAAGACAAGGAAAGACGTTATACGGAAATCGCGTGGCGGAAAACCCTGAAAAAATTTCCTCAATGGCCGGAACAACTTAGCTGGAGTCTTATTGAAAACAGGCAGTATCTCAGGGCAATATGTAATAAGGCGACTTTTCTTCACAGGAAAGGAGCTAAAGCCGAAGCCGAAAAAATATACCGTCTGCTCCTTAAATTAAATCCTTCCGATAATCTGGGAGCGCGTTATCTGCTTGCCGGCCTCTTCAGAGGCCTTATGCCTCAGGATATTGACAAAATGACTGAGGAGGGTAACAGAAAACAGGATTGGATTAAACTTGACGATCTA
This sequence comes from Elusimicrobiota bacterium, assembly GCA_034660675.1. Lineage (GTDB taxonomy): Bacteria > CG03 > CG03 > CG03 > CG03 > CG03. The sequence continues at coordinate 344 of JAYEJT010000139.1, read as the reverse complement.
CTTTACGAAGAAGACGAGAAATACAATTTCTTAGGTGAAGATGACGAGAAAGAACTTCCCGGAGATGAAGGGTTTTTCGGCGATTTTAACGGGCCTCTTGGTAATGCCTGATAACAGAATAAGGAGACGTGAATCCGGCGGTTAAGGAATTGCTCCTTGACAAATATATCTTAATGAGATATAAAACGGCATGGGAAGAAATTACATAGCGATATATCTGCCTTTGATAGATAAAAATGGCGTAAGGCATACGAAGAATGTGTGTATCACCTTTAGTGAGAAAGAAAAATCATTATTTGAAAAAGTAAAAAAAATAAATTCCAGGGAAATAAAGAAGGCCATAT
>JAYEJT010000138.1:0-38114 GCA_034660675.1 Elusimicrobiota bacterium | reverse complement strand
TTATACAAATCGGCCTCAGGATGTATTACGCCGATGTCGGCCTTTTCCCGATCAAGGCAAAAGACGGTGACGGGATAGGTTATGACGGTTTATCAGACTGGCAGGATTATCTTATAAGCGGTGATCGTATCGGTGCATCAGCAAATGACGAAGATACAGATAATGATCAAAAAATTGACAACTGGCACGGAAAATATATTGACGAACCTTCCACGCTTACCGACCCGTGGGGAAACAGTTTTCTGTATATCAATAACACATGGTCGGACGGCGGAAAAAAATCAGGCATCCTGTGCTGGGGACCGCTTGCGAAAACAGGCACCGGTGCCTCCACGGACTGGGCAAACTACCTTAGAAGCAACGGAACGGCGTTTTCATGGGCGTCGGGAACAAAGGACATAACCGATCCGCCGGACGAGGAGGGTTTTTCTGTTTTTTATAGAGACGGGGATCCGGCCAATGAGAAAACCGATTTTATCACGGTTCTCTGGATGGAATAAAAAGAAAGAAGGCGTCCCTTTTTTTAGCTGAAAATTTTCTTTAATATTCCTTTCTTTGATTCTTTAAGCTCTTTTTCCAGGCTTTCTATTTCCATTATCAATTCTTTGCGCGTGGCATCAGTCAGATAAAATTTATCCAGCAATTCTTTTCTTTCGCTGTTCCACCCATCCTGTTTTCTGTCAAATTCCGCCAACTTCCTGTCAAACATTGATTCGTGCCTTATCCGCTCGTCTTCTCTGCTGTTTTTTTCTCTTTCCAGAAGCGTGCGTGCATTTGCCAGTTCGCTGTCAAGAGAATCCTTCGCCAGGCTGATTTGCGATATACGAAACTTGAAATCATCCCTCAGCGCGCTTTCCCGCGCGGCGAGCTCCGCATCCGCAGCCCGTTGCTGTTTTTCATGAAGCTCATCACGATTTTGAATTGTCTTTTTAAGATTTTCTATTTCAAGCGCGCGTTTCTCCGCGTCAAACCGCGCCTGCGTAATTTTCTCACTGAACACATCATACGACGCTTTCATATCCGCAAACCGGTTATTCATAAGCTTTTCTTCGCTTTTGAGTTTTCTGATATGTTCCTCTTTTTCGGCGGATGCGGTTCTTAAATTATCCAGATTATTTTTCAGATTTTCTTTCTCCGCGGCAAAAGCTTCTTTTGTCCGCAAAAGTTCGTCTTTGGCAAAGTGCTCGGACGCGGCGATTCTGTTCTCTCTTTCATTCAGCGCGTTTTCCTTCACCTGCAGTTTTTCCATACGCACACTTTCCTCTACAAGCTGCTTTTCCAGAGAATTGATTTTTTCAGAAGCTTTAGCCAATTCGCTTTCCCTCTCCGACAAACGTTTTCTCCATTCGATGGCTATGACTTCTTTCTCATTATTTGCCTTTTTCACAACCGACTCTATTTTCCGCAGCTGCTCGCCGGCTTCTGTGAATTTATTGTAATACTTGTTTATTTCTTCTCTAAGCCTGTCTCTCTCCCTTAGGAATTCCAGAGTTTTTGATTCAATCTCATTTTTCCGCCGGCGCTCTATTTCGGAAATCCTTATCCGTAAAGCAGCAATATCTTCTTCTTTTCCGCCGATTTTATTCAGAAGTTCCTGCTTCTCCGTTTCAAAAAATTCTTTCAGCTGCTTCTCTTTTTCAGCGCTCACATCCTTAAAACCGCGCAAAACGTCTTCCCGGTTGTTTATTTTTATTTCCAGAGAATTTTTCTCGCTGACAGCGGCCGACAGGCTGGATTTGAACTCCAGAATTTCTTCTTCTCTTTTTTTTGCAAAGACCGCTTTATCATTTTCATAAGAAGATATGATCTGGGATATCTTTCTGTCCTTGACGGCGATAATCCCGTTAAGCTCCTTTACCGACGTTTCTGTTTGTATCCTGATTTCCTGAAGCTGTTTTTCCTTGTTTTCAATTTCAGCAAGCAGTTTCAATCTTTCCTCCGAAACAGCGGAATCCTTAAGTTTTAACTGCTGGAGATACGTCTGTCCGGAACGTTCAGCTTCTCTGGAAAAACTTTCAAGCTGTAAACGGAGTTTCTCCTGTAATTTGGATATCTCAAGTTTTAGACCCGAAATCTCAATCTCCCTGGATTTTATTTCCGACGAGAGGGAGGCCTCTCTCTCCTTCATCCTCGTGTCAGCAAAACCCAGCTCTGCTTCTTTCGCTTTCAAAGCCGCGTCAATAACGGCTACCTGTCTTTCGGAGCGGGCGCTCACTTTATTTTTTTCATCTTCTTTTTTGCCCAACTCCTGGAGGAATCTTTCCCTTTCAGATTCAAATTGCCGGCGTGCGGAAAAAATCTCATCTTCAAACTTGTGACGCACCGACGCTATTTCCGTCTCTTTTATTTTTGCGGCCGCCTGTATCACAGCTTCTTTTTCGGCAAGGACTTTTCTGAATCCTTCTATGTCGTTTTCTTTTTCTTCCAGCGCTTTGGCCAGTTCTCTGGATTGACTCTCAAAAACCGCCTTGAATTCCGTGAGTTCGTTTATTCTCGCGTTAAATTTTTCCGATAATTCGTTCTCTTCACGGCGATTGGCTGTTTTCAGGTCTTCAATCTCATTGAATTTTTCCTTCTGCTTGGCGAATATTTCCTCTTCCGCAAATTTTAAACGCCTGGACCAGTCGGAGTTAACCTCGTTTATTTTTTCAGAAAGGCCCCTGATCCCCTCTTCGCGGACAGCAATTTCTTTTTTGTATTCCTCCTCACGGCCGGCGAGCAAAACTCTCGCCCGTTCGGCGGACACTTTCAGGTCCTCTATCTTGGATACAAAACCGCCTCTCTGTGAATTGAGCTCTCTCGTAAGTTCTTCAAGCTCCCTTTCTTTTAAAAGCAGCGTCTGCGCCACACGCTCTTTTTCGTCGGCTATACGGATAAAGCGTTCCTCTTCCTCAGACATACGCTTTTCAAAAGTTTTCTTCTCTTCTTCCAGCCGGCCTTTTAAAAATCTTATCTGTTCGGCATCCTGCGCCGAAACAGCCTCAAGCTCCCGGGTTTTGGCCTCAAGGGCTATGCGAAAATCCGCCTTATCTTTCTCTATCTGCTTGCTGAGTGAAAATATCTCATCTTCCTTCAGTCTTATATTTTCGGACGCTGCCTTTCTCGCGGCATCGAGCTGCGCCTCAAGCGTTTCGGATTTCCTCTCTATTTCTTTTAAATCATGTTCTTTTTTCGCAAGGCGGACGGACCATTCATCTTTCAGAGAATTCTCCCTTAAAACCGACTCCGCTCTTATAACATTTTCGGATTCTTCAAGCTCCTGGATACGCCTTGCTCTTTCCTCCACATCTTTTTCGTATTGTTTCCGTATATCTTCCGCGCGGCGGCGGGACAGAGCGAGCCTCTCATTAAAATCTTTTTCGGCTTCCGTGTACTTTTTAGACACATCGGTCACGTCCCTGTCTTTAAGCTGTACCTGTGCGGCAAAATTAGCCCTCTCCGATTCGAGCGCGGTTTTGAGCCTGACTATTTCATCCTTCAGATCCAGGATTTTATTATTGAGCTCATTTTCCCGGAGAACATTCTCCCCCCTAACGAGGCTTGTTTCTTCTTCGGCGCCGTTTAATTCATCGCCCAAAGAGCCTATCTTTTCTTCCAAGCGGGATATGTTTTTCTGATAAACCGATATTTTTGTTTCGTGCTCTTTTATCAAGTCCTCTTTTTCTTTTCGCAAACGGGAAACTTCATCATCCTTTTTCCTCTGAACAAAAGAGACGTTTTTCTCCAGTGCCTCTATCTGCCGAAGCAGGTTTTCTTCCCTCTCTAAAAATTTACGACGGTCGTGTTCCTGACCCGTAACAGCTTCGGACTCTTTTACGGCAAGTTCGGCGTAAAGAGAATTTTTTTCAACATCCCGGTTTTTAAGGAGTTCCTCCCATGTTTTTTTATCGGAACCGTACTCCTCTCTGGCTTTTTCAAGCTGCGTCTGCAAATCGCGGATGCGGGAAAGCAGGCCGCCCTCTCTTTCCTTGAATTCCGTACGCAAAGCAATATTGGCTGTTGTAGCCTCCAACAGCTTTTCCTGATGAAGGCTTCTTGCTTTTTCCAAAGAATTCTTTAAGAACTCTATCTCGGTCAGCATATCCTCTTTCAGTTTGCTTAGCAAAGCCGGTTCATGTTTGTTTTTGTCCGTCATAATCCCCCGTTTCTACTGCATTCCCGATTTAAAAGATTCAAGGCGCACCCGTATGGACGAAAGTTCCTCCTCAAGCGCCCTGTTTATATCCGTCAACTCCCTGATCTCGTTATTCAATTTTATCTTCTCGCCGTTAAAATTATTCTCAGTGAAACGTAACCGCTCGGAAAAACGTTCTTCCGCAATCTGTTTTTCCGCGGAAACCTTTTTTTGAGTTTCCTTCATTTCCTCCCTCACTGCGGCAATCCCGGAGCGGAGACCCGATATTTCTTTTCCAAGTTCTTCTTCCCTCTTTGAGAAACGGCCCTCATGATCTCTTTCCGCGCGCCGGGCGGCTTTCCTGAGAACCGCTATTTCATCATTAGCGGCGGCAAGGGCATTCTGCCTTTTCTTGATCTCATCCTTCATTTTCATATCGCGTATCTTAAGCTGACCGGTCAGCTCCGTCATCTGCTCTTTCGCTTTACCGGATTCATTCTCCCTCATCAGACGCAATTCCGCAATTTTTGATACAAGCGTTTCTATTCTGTTTTCAAGGGCATTTTTCTGCGAGGCAAATTCCTGCTCCCTGCTCTTCATTTCCTCGCGAAAAACAGCGCTGTCGCTCTCAAATTCTTTAATCCTGTTTTCCAGCTGAGCTCTCATCTCAGCTTTTTCCTGACGGGCCGAATCATACAAAGACACCCTTTCTTTTTTAAATTCCTCATCACGCTCAAGGAGGGAATTATCTCTCTTCTTGATCTCCGAACTCATTTTTCTCAGAGACATGTTCAATTCTTCAAGTTTGTTCTCGTAAGTTTCCGACGTCATCGCAAAAGATTTATCTTTTTCGGACAAAAGATCAATATAATGTTTTTTAAGGTTATCTTTCGCGGCAAGCGATTCGGATCTTTGTCTGGCAATCTCCTCTCTGAGTGAGGCGGCATGGTGCTTGAGTTTATCTATCTCGGCGGCCTTCTCTATTATCAGAATATCTGTCTTTTTCTTCACTTCAGCAATCTCATCTTTGAAACCGGACCGCGCAAGGCTCGTTTCCTCTTTCAGCGCCCGGTTCTCCGATTCGATTGATTCACGCATGTGAAGCGATTTTTCTTCGCTCTCGCTTTTCTGAGCGCTCAATTTATTGATCTCCTGGGCAAGCCGTCTGATTTCTGAATCCTTTTCTTTTATCATACCGGTCAAATCTGTTTTGAACCGTTCCGCCTCTTTGCCGCGTTCTGAAATCTCCGCCTCTTTTTCAGCGATTCTTTCGTTAAATGACTGAATGATATTTCTCTTGTCTTCGGCAGCCGACTCAAGCCGGGCTCTCTGCCGGGCATTTTCGGAAGAAAGCTCCGACACCGCCCCCCTGCTCTTTTTCAGATCTTCCGTGACCGATGACAATTTCTCATTCAGAGACGCGATACTGTTATTAAGAGATTCCCGCTCCGAAGCGCGCAAAGCCCCCAGAGCCTCTATTTCCTTTCTGTGGGAAGTCAATGCCATAGCAAGCTTTGATTCCCCCTCCTTTATTTTCTCTGATAAAAGATCTTTTTCGTTCTGGAATTTCCGGACATTCTGCATTATGGTTTTACGGAGGCCGTCGGTCTCCCGGACATGAGAGTCATCCTTTTCGGCAAGCTTTCTCAGTGTCTCGTCGCGCATCTGAAACAATGCTGTTTCTTTGGACGAAATAATTTTTTTCATATCGTCCGCTTCCGCGCGGAAATAAGCGTCTTTCTCTCTGATCTTTTCAGAAAAGGATTCGTTCTGGATGCGCCTGTTGTTTTCAGATTCCTCAAGTTTGATACTGAGTTTTTCCCGCAGGATATCAAAATCCCTTTTAAGCCCGGCCTTTTCTTCTTCCGCGGCTTGGCTCCGGATTTCGCCGGATAGGCGCAAAGATTCCAGTTCTTTATTCAATACAGAAACGGTTTTACCGCTCTCCTCAATGTCTTCCGTACGCCTGAGCTTTTCATTTCGGAGATTAAGTTCCAGAAGCTCTTTCTTTTCGGAAAGTTCAGCGAACCTCGCGGCCGCCTCCTTTTCCCGCTCTCTGACAAGCAGATTGAGCTCCGAAATTTTCGCGTTCTTCGTGTCTTCCAGTTTCCTCATGCCGGCATTAAGAAGCGAAATTTCTGAGCTAAGATTTTTGTTGGCCTCCTCAAGAGAAGATATTTTAATCTGAAGACCGGTCTGCTGACGGGAAGCCGCCGTTTCAATGGAAGCCATTGCCTGTTGTCTTTGAATAAGTTTTTCTTTCAGCGAGCTGATTTCTTTTTCAAAGAGCTCCTGCGCATGCCTTTTTTCATCAGCAAGGGTTAGATATTCCGAGGAATATTTGTTTTCCAACTCTTTTATCTTGTCACGCTCACGCATCAGGCCTTTTTCCAGTTCTAAGTTTTGCTTCTTTAGCTCATCTTCCTTTGAGGCAAAACTTTCGGCCGATTTCAGAAGAGCTTTTTCAAGACGGTTTTTTTGGGAAACCGCATTAGAGAGGGAGTTCCTCAATTCTATTTCCACAGAACGGGAAACAGACTCTATCTCCGCAATTTTATTATTGTAGCTGTCCTTGAGAGAAACGTTTATTTTCTTAATCTCAGAAACACTCTTGCGCAGCATTCCCACCTCGGAAGTCTTTGACTGTATATCTGATTTCAACTCACGCTGAATGTTTTCATTTTTTTTCGCCAGCTCTTCTTCCCTGCGCATTGAAGACAAACGAAGTTCATCAAATTTCTTCCGGAAAGAATCATTTTCAATTTTCATTTCTTCCAGATCGTTGCTCAAAGATGATTTGCCCTCGGCGGCACTCAAAACCGCGGATTTAAGCCTGTCTTCATACTCTGAAACGATTCTCCTGTGCTCATCCTTCAGCGCGGCCACTGTATTCTTTAAAGCCTTTATGTTTTGCTGCATAGTAAACTTATCGCGCTCAAATTCGCCCTTTTCAACGGCGAACTGCGCGGTCAACGATAAATTGTTCTCTTTTCTTTTATCGTTAAGTTCTCTGATTTCAAATTTCAGGGTTTCCTCCCTCTTTTCAAAATCATTTTCGGCAGCCGAAAAATTTTTTTTCAGGATTTCTATTTCGTCTTCCTTTCTCTGCAATTCGCTTTTTTCAGATCGCAGTTTCTGATTGAATTCCGACACAAGACTGGATTCTATCTCAACCGTTTTCAAGTTCAGTTTCTGTATAATTCTGTCTTTTTCAGCCAGATCTCTGTCAATTTTCTTTTCGCGTTCGGTGAGGCCGTATTTCCGCTGCGTGAGATTTTTTTCGCGGGAATCCAGTTCGGAGAGCCGGGCGCGGTACTCCCTGTTTATTTTAGCCGTCTCTATGGAGGATCTGGCCTGAAGATAAGCCCTGCTTTTTTCGAGAGATTTGATTTTCGACCTCAGGCGCAGCATTTCGTTTTCGTGTCTTTTATGCAGGTTTGTAACCTGCTTTCCGAGCGCTATTTTGAAGTCTTTAAAATTATCGTTTTCTGGAACCATTTATAATTTCTCCGTGACGCCCGCAACAGCGGGAAACACATTGTCTATTTATACATTAAGAGGCAGGTTTTGTCAATTTAGCGCGGAGCTGACAGGATACAAGAAAATGGGGACGTCCTTAATAAACTGAATTTTTGCCATATATTTCAAATACTATATTTGCTTTCAAAGGTACATTTTTATTCTGTCGTTTCTGCTCAGCATTGGCTAAAAAATAGCTCTTTTGGCAAAACTTCAGGATTCCGTTTTCAAGGCTTGTCTTTTTGCAGAACAATTTGTTATTATTGCCGTATTAAAAGATAGCTAAGTTCAGAGGAGACAGCATTATGAGTGAAAAAGAGTATCATGTGGCGCTGGGAAAAGGCGATGTGGGAAGATATGTCCTTCTTCCGGGAGACCCCGGCAGAACGGAGAAGATAGCGAAATATTTTGACGACGCGAAAGAAGTCGCTAACAACCGCGAATACAGGACTTTTACGGGAACCGTTGACGGCATTAAAATAAGCACGACCTCAACGGGCATCGGCTGTCCTTCAACGGCCATCTGCATTGAAGAACTCATCAAATGCGGAGCCGACACATTCATACGCATAGGCACAGCGGGATCTCTGCAGAAAGAAGTGGGGTTGGGCGATGTGGTTATTTCCACAGCAGCGGTGCGGGAAGAAGGAACGACCAGACAGTACATACCTTTAAGCTATCCGGCCGTGGCCGATTTCGGCGTGACACAGGCCCTCGTTGAAGCCGGAGAAAAACTGAAAATAAAATATCACACGGGAATTTCCCACTGCAAAGACGCCTTCTACACGGAAGGAGCAGACATGGACGAGCTTCCTCTCGGCGGAAACACGAGAGCAATGTGGAACGCGTGGTATAAGGGAAACGTTATGGCCACTTCCATGGAATCAGCGGCTCTTTTTGTCGTTTCGTCCATAAGAAGAGTCTACGCCGGAGAAGTCCTGGCCATAATAGGCCTCACCTACGACGATCAGCCCATCGCAAAAAAAGTGGGGATTGACGAAGCCATAAAAATGGCGATCGAAGCGGTGAAGATTATTGAAAAAAAACGCAATTCCTGAAACAATCAGCGGTGATTAAGGCTTAATGAAAAAAAATAACATCATATTCTTTTTTCTTTCGCTGGGGTTTGCTTTTTCCGTTTTCATTCTTTCCAAAAAAATAGAGCTTGAAAAAACTCTCAAAACCGTGGAAACAGCTGTTGACTTCGCGGACATACACTATCTTTCCGGAATTTCCGGCAAAAGCGCGGCTGAAATAATGCCCGAAATCAAAGCCGTGGGAATCACGACAGTGGGCATAGGCGAATCCACAATCAGAGAACTGAACGACAGGGGACTGGTGATTCTCGCCGGGGGCAGAGAAATCAACAAGTGGAAATACATTTTCAACCGCTCACCGGCTTTTCTTGAATCACGGCAGATTGCCAACAAGGCGGGATACACCTACATTTTTACCGAAAACCCCTCTTTGGGAATGATGATAAAAAGCGCTCTGCTGCGGAAACTCCCGGAAATGTCCGTTGTCGGCACTTACACAGGGCGGTACTATCTCATTATCGCGAAAACAGAAAAACTCATGGTGGAAAATATAGGACTCGGATTCTGGGAAGAAGAAGTGAAGGCCGTCAAAGAAGCCGGATTAAATTATGTGCTGCGGCCGAAACATGACCCGCTGGTAACGGATGACTGGATAGGCACTGTTTTCACCAAATGGGCCGGGGACAAAAATTTAACAGGGATTCTGCCTTCCGGCAGCAGAATTCCGGGCTCAAGCGAAAAACTCGCCGAAACAGCCGGAAAACTGAAAATACCTTTCGGCACAATAGAATTCACCGACATTGCCGGCGCACGAAAAACCTCGAAGATACTTGGAAAAACATTCCTCTGCTTTTCTCCGAAGGGGAAAGGCCCGTCCGCTAAAATCAAGGCATGTTTGCGGAGCGTGCGGGAAAGAAACGTACAGCTCATTTACATACACCCCGGCGAAGGCAATTATCCCGAATTCCTTGCTTATGCGGGAGCGGTTAAACGGGGCTTGTCCGAAAACTCTTTCGGAAGCGGAAAATTCACGCCCCTGCCCTTATGGCAGGGAAATTTCTACGCTTTTCTTTTCATAAGCCTCGCTGTGCTCAGCGGAGCTTTCTGGCTTTTGTCTGTTACAGCAAACACTGGCCGTCAGTTTGAAATAGCATATGTCGTCATCGCTTTGTCCAGCGCGGTGTTTTTCTCGGCTTTTACATCGTGGAGAATCTTTATTGCATTTTTGGCCACCGTGACATTCCCTGTTCTTGCCATATCCAAAACATGGCCGAGGCCGGCAATGCCGCCTGTTGCCGGAGCGTTATGGCTGTTCCTTAAAGTGTCTTTTGTCTCGCTCCTGGGCGGAATTTTTGTTTCGGCAATACTTTCGTCAACCGATTTTATGGTAAAAATAAACGGTTTTCGCGGAGTAAAATTATCGCTTCTTCTCCCTCTCGCGCTCGCCTTTATTATCCTCTATGGGAGAGAAAGGAGCTATTTTTCAACAAGCCTCAACAGGCTGTGGCACAAACGGCTCGAACTGCGGCACCTGTTCATGGGTATAGGCATAAGCATTTTTCTTCTGCTGATAGTTTTGAGAAGCTCCAACAAGCTGAGTTTTATACTGCCTTTTGAAACAGAAGTGAGGGAGGCTCTTGAAAAATTCTTCTTCGCCAGGCCGAGATTCAAAGAATTCGCGCTCGGCCATCCCCTGCTAATAATGGGATTTTATTTTTACTCTAAAGCCGCAAAAGCAAAAAAAATACATTTTCGGCCGCTTATCATTCTCGGACTTATCGGCCAGGTGTCCATGGTGAACACATTTGCCCACACACACTCACCCCTGGGAATATGCCTGTTCAGAACCGTCAACGGCCTGGTTTTCGGGGCGTTACTCGGCGTGGTACTGATCACGGCAAACGGTTTTTTAAAATTCATAGATTATAAGTGACTAAAAAAATATTTGCCGCCGGATATTTCGGCTATGGCAATTTCGGTGACGAACTGATTCTTGATATTTTCACAAAACGTATGCGCGGTTTCCGCGTAACTCACGTAAAACACATGAAAACGAGGCTGTTTTCCGCACTCAAAGAAATCGCCAATTGCGATGCTGTCGTATTTCCCGGCGGAAGTGTTTTGCAAGACGAAAGCTCATCACTGTCACTCTTTTTCTATACCTTGGTGATTTTCACGGCCTCCCTGCTGGGAAAACCTGTTTTTATGCTGGATTCCGGATTTGAGGTGAGACGGCCCCTCAATAAAAAACTTCTCCGCACAACGCTGAAAAACACCTCGTTCATCAGCGTGAGGGACAACACTTCCTTCGCGCTTTTGCGGTCACTCGGATTAAAGCCCTTTAAAAGCGCTGATTGCGCTTTTTCCCTGAAACCCTTTACTCCGGAACAGGTTTTTCCGCCGAAAATGATAGGAGTTATTCCCCGGGGAAAGAACACGCTGACGGAAAAAGCACTGAAGCTGTGCAAAAAAAACTGGCCCGTAGCAAAATTCAAATTCGCCGTTTTGAACCCGAAAGATCTGCCCCGGGCGGAGCAGCTCGCCGGAAAACACGTCCCTGTTATAAAGAGCCTGGCCCATGCGGAAAATTTTTTCGGGTCCTGTGACTTCTTTGTCCTCGCCCCTTATCATTCGCTGGTGCTTGCGGTTTCTTCCGGCGTAAATTTCACAGCTGTGGCGTATTCCGAAAAAGTGACAAATTTTCTGACAGACACGCGAATGAGGGACTCTGTTTTCTCCGGAAAACTGCCGGAAAAGCCTGCCGCGGACAACAAAAGCCGCGGAAGAGGGATGCGCATCAGCGAAGAATACGCTTTCCAAATCTTCCTAAATTTATTAAAAGATAAGCTGAAATTATGAAACTGCTAATTAAAGCTGAAAATATATGGCTGGAAAACAGCCGCTCCGTTGTCTTTAAAAACGTACGGACCGAAATCAAAAAAGGCGATTTCGTGTGGATTGAAGGCGCAGGAGCCAGCGGCAAAAGCCTGCTGATGCGCACGCTTGCAAAGAAAATAAAACCGTCCAAAGGCAAGCTTTTATCCTATACCAAAACCCCTCTGTGCGCACCGGATGGGTCACTTCTTGAAAACGAAAGTGTTAAAAACAACATCAGAGAAATGCTGCGGAGAAGAAAAGAAAATGACACGGCATTCATCATGACGGAACTGATGAAAAGCATGGATCTTTTTGATGTAAGAAATATCGCGGCCGGAAAGCTTTCGGACAGTCAACGGCAGCTGTTAAATCTGTCAACTTTTCTCGTGCTTGAAACAGAAGCGCTTTTATTTGACGACCCTCTTGCGGCGCTTGACAATGAGCACCGCATACTGTTCATAGCGGCCGCCGAAAAAAAACGCAACCGTGGTACGGCAATAGTGATTTCAAGCACTCTCCCCTGCCCGGCAGCGTGCCCGGCAGGGGCAAGGCATATACTTCTTAAAGATGGGAAACTCAGCGAAGAATAAAATAAAAGCCCTGATAGCGCACACGCTCTTCCTGACATGCGCAGGATCTCTTGTCATGTTCAGAACATCATCCGGAAGATATTTCGAAAGATTAAAAAACAGCATATTCATAACAGCTTACACCGAATGCCATGGAGAAGAAGATTTGGCCGCACTCCAAAATAAGATAGAGACCGTTGCGGGAGTAAAAAAAGTGGTGACCGTGACGGAAAAGGAGATTTTTGCGGCACTGAAGGGAGCGCTGACAAGAAAAGATATTCTTTCCGCAATTCAAAATGTAAGAATTCCTGTCATGTATAAAATCTATCCCCGCACCCTCGATTATAAAAAATTCGGAAAAATTGCGGCAGATATAAACGCCTTTAATAAAATAAAATATTCGGACACCGGTGGAAAAGCCGTAAAAAAGCTCTTCCTCTTTGCCTCTGATTTTAAAACAGCTGTCGCTTTTATAACGGTTCTGCTTCTGCTAAGCGCGCTAACTGCGGCAGCCGCGGCCGCGGCATCAATGAAATATCTCTCAGAAAAATTCAGATTCCTGTCAGAGAGAAATATTTCACGCAAAGATATGCTTCTTAACCACGCCGCCGAAACGGTTATTATCCCCCTGTCTGCCCTCATTGTTTCAATCCTGATTATGCTGGCTGTGTATCAGGCAAGGAGAGGAGACATTATATTTTTTTTAACTCCGCCGCAGGTCCTTCTGCTGGCAGTTTTTTCAGCGTTTCCGTGCGCGGTCCGGCTCACAAAACGTGACTGATTCAAGTATCCGGAATTTTTTTGCATGGGGTATGGTAACAATTATTCTGTCCGTTTCGGCAACAGCGGCGACTCTGGATTCAAAAATAAAGAAAATTGAAAAAGACATTAACCGCGGCAACAGCGAATTCTCCGATATAACAAAAGAAATAAATAAACTTTCTCTTCAGATCGACAGACTTTCAAAAGAAAAGCAGACGGCCGCGATAAAAATCGACTTGATCGCGACAAACATCCGGAAACTCACACTAAAAATAAATAAATTAAATGCGACATACCGAACACGCAGGGACAAGCTCAACACTCTTATCGCGGAACTCAAACTGACAAACTCCCTCGGTAGAAAAAGCAGGCTGTTTGCCGAAGAAAATGCCGCGGTAATACAAAAACTCTGTGTCTCGGACTTCGGCAGCGAAGCTCTTTTTATGCGGGATTTTGAAGAAGGAAGCAAAACGCGGATAAAATCTTTTCTTCTTGGCGACCTCATAATCAAGGTAAACGCTTTCGCGGCAGGCTGTTCCGAAAAACAGAAAAAACTCGCATTGAAAAAGACCTCCGTGGAAAAAAAGATAGAAGATCTTGAATCAGCGCTCGGTGAATTTACCGGCAAAATCGCTTCCAACAAAAAACTCCGGTCAAGTTATAAAAAATCCCTGCATAAAATCCGCGCAAAACAAAAAGGCCTGCGCGAAAAACTGAAAGAAAAAGAAAGAAGCAGAAAAGCAATAGACGCGCTTTTGGAAACTTTCATGAAAAAGAAAAAAGATCTTCTTGTTGAAAAGAAAAAAGAGCGCGAACTGGCAGCGCTGCGCGGAACAATGCCGTGGCCTGTGAAAGGCACGCTGATAAGCCCGTTCGGTAAACAGAAACACCCCCTGCTTGACACCTACATAATCAACAGGGGAATAAAAATAGAGGCTTCAACAGGATGCGTTAAAAGCGTTAGGGGGGGCGCGGTTTCCTTCGCCGGCTACTTCAAGGGTTACGGAAAAACTGTTATTATAGAACACGGCGGGGGGTTTTATACCGTAACGTCGGGGTTTGACAAAATAGATGTAAAAAAAGACGCTCACGTAAAAACATCTTCTAAAATAGGGGACGTCTTACCGGGGCAAACCGTGTATTTTGAAATAAGGCGCAACAGTGTTCCGGAAAATCCGGAGCTGTGGCTGCGTAAAAATAAATAAAGGAGAAAATTTATGAAAAAATTATCAGCTTTTATGATTGCGGCTTTTATCGGAGCGGCAGCTTGGGGCGCATCCAAAACGGATTACCAGGACATGCGGCTGTTCAATGATGTGCTATCCCTTATAGAAAATAATTATGTGGAGAAAAAAGAAACTTCCGAGCTGATGGACGGCGCGATAAACGGCATGATAAAAAAACTTGACCCCTTTTCACAGTTCATGAAACCCGACGCCGCAAAACTCATGAAAAGCGAAACAAAAGGTTTTTTCGGCGGTCTGGGAATAAAAATAACCATACGTAAAAAATGGCTCACCGTCATCACACCGATTCCGGGAACGCCGGCTTTCAGGAAAGGAATACTCCCCGATGATAAGATAATAAAAATTGACGGCAAAAGCACCGAAGGCATAGATGTGATGGGCGCCGTAAAAAAACTCCGCGGCAAACCGGGGACAAAAGTGACAATCACCGTGGCGCGGGATAAAGAAACGCAGGACATCACAATCACCCGCGCTGATATTAAAATAGAAAGTGTTCCCAAGGCCAAAACAAAAATGCTTGAGAACGGAATCGGATATATAAAAATAACAGAATTCAACCAGAAAACCCCGTCCGACTTCGCCGCCATTTATAACAAATTTGAAAAAGCAGGTATGGAAGCGCTTATCCTTGATCTCAGAAACAATCCCGGGGGGCTTCTCACCTCGGCTGTCGCTGTTTCAAAACATCTTCTGGAAAAAGACCAACTGGTTGTTTACACAAAAGGACGCAGAAAAAATTCTGATTTCAAATTTTACGCGGAAAAAACCCTTCACAAAAAAATTCCGCTGGTGGTGCTGGTAAATCACGGTTCGGCATCGGGGTCGGAAATTGTGGCCGGGGCCGTAAAGGACTGGGGGAGAGGCGTGCTTCTAGGCGAAAAAACTTTCGGCAAGGGCTCTGTCCAGAGTTTGATTGAACTCTCCGACGGTTCGGAACTTCGCCTGACAACAGCGAAATACTACACGCCCAAGGGCATCTGCATACACGAAACCGGCATTGAACCCGATATAACCGTGACGCTTTCCAGAGAAGAGCGCATAAAACTGATGCAGCAGTCAGAAAAAATATACGGCTTATCTCAAAAAGATAAAGAAAAAAAAGAAAACGAAAAAATACAGGACAGACAAATTGAAAGGGCAAAGGAAATTATCTTCGCCGGCATGAAATTCTCCGGGAATTTGGCACCCCCGGCTATTTCGAAAAATTAATGGCAAAACGCAAAAAGAAAAACAAAAAAAGGGGATGTCTTGTCCCGCTTTTGTTTTTATCCGCCATTGCTGCCGCGGTAGTTCTGCTTTTAAACACAAAAACGGAAAACCGTGTCGGTGACTGTCTGCAAATTGAACAAAACATCAACAATACGCTTTTAAGGGGCGGGGTTCCCGAGAAAAACATCACCTCATGGCGGGAAGAAAAGAAGAAGAACCGGATAGAATGGCTTAAAATAAGTAAACAAATTATTGCGAAAAAATCCTTGTGGAAAATTTTTACCGCTGAAAATATTTTAAAAAATCTGGACAACAGCGGTGAATACACGCTCGCATCCAAAGACGCTGAAGCGGGCTTTACACGGCGCATAGAAATCTCGCGGAACGGGGACGTTTACTGCCTCATAGATTTAAAATGGCACAGAAAAAAAGCATGCTTGTGCATAGTTATAGATGATTGCGGCGGGAGCAAAAAAAAGCTCAACCGTTTCACGCAGCTGAATCTTCCCTTAACTTACGCCATTCTTCCCTACCAGAAACACAGCCGCGAAATCGCCGAATCCCTGGCAAGAAGCGGGTTTGATACACTTCTGCATATGCCCATGGAACCGCACAAGGCCGACATGAAATCTCTTGGCAGAGGCGCCCTGACTGTCGCGATGTCAGCGCGGAAAATCAGAAAAAGATTAAACGCGGCTTTAAGCCGGGTTCCCGGTGTTAGAGGCATGAACAATCACATGGGTTCTCTTTTCACGGAGAATAAAGAAAAAATGGGGATCGTTATGGATGTGTTAAAGAAAGAGAAACTTTTTTTCCTGGATTCAGCGACCAGCCCAAAAAGTGTCTGCCGGAAAACAGCCACCGAACACGGGGTAAAATGCCTGCGGAACAATATTTTCCTTGACAATATAGATTCTGCCGGAGAAGTGAAAAAACGGCTGCGGCAGGCAGCCTCAATGGCCAGAAAAAAAGGAATCGCCATAGCTATCGGGCACGCCACCCGCAAACACACGGCAGAGGCAATCGGAGAAATTACGCGGGACCTGAAAGATATTGAAATAGTACCTCTCTCCGAATTAATGGATAAAATTTAAAATGCTTGTTCTCGGAATAGAAACCTCCTGCGACGAAACAGCCTGCGCGATTGTCAAAGACGGGAAAAAAATATACGCCGAAGTTGTTGCCACTCAAATACCCTATCACCGCAGATTCGGCGGAGTCGTGCCGGAATTAGCTTCCAGAAAGCATCTTGAGACCATAAACACCGTCATTGAAGAAACACTGTTCAAAAGCGGTTTTGAAATGGAGCACATTGACAGACTGGCCGTTACCGTAGGGCCGGGCCTTGCGGGAAGCCTGCTGGTGGGAATCACAGCGGCAAGGACACTCGGTGAAATATACAGCAAGCCCGTTTTCGGGGTCAATCACATTCTTTCGCACCTGTCGGTAAATTTTCTCAACACGAACATAGGCCTGCCCTATATAGGCCTGACAGCCTCCGGAGGCCACTGTGATCTGATTTTCGCCAAAAGCCATGATGAATTTGAAATGCTCGGCCGCACCAGAGATGACGCGCCGGGAGAAGCTTTTGACAAAACGGCTAAACTGCTGGGATTCCCGTACCCGGGAGGCACCGAAATAGAGAAACTCGCATCCGGCGGAAATGATCAGGCTTTTAAATTCCCGGTACCGAAATTTAAAGACGGCTCATCCGATTTTTCTTTTTCGGGAATAAAAACTTTTGTCAAAAATCTGATTGCCAAAACAGAAAAAGAAAAACTCCATGATTTAGCGGCATCTTTTCAAAACAGCATAGCGTCAATATTTGCCGACAAACTTATAACGGCTGCAAAAAGAAAAAACTGCCCGCGCATCATTGTTGCGGGCGGCGTTATGGCAAACAGCTATATAATCGCCAGGCTTGAAGAAGAATGCGCAAAAAACTCCATCCAGTTATTTTATCCGCCCGCGAAACTTTGCACCGATAACGCCGTCATGATTGCATGCAGGGGGTTCCGGCAAAAAACATCCCTCCCCCTGATTCCCGCACCGGATCTCAAAATATGAAACAATCCGCAATCACAGCCGTAATACTGGCCGCGGGAAAAGGCACCAGAATGAAATCATCTCTCCCGAAAGTGCTTCACAGATTAGGGGGAAAAACCATGATAGAACATATTCACGCCGCCACAAAAATTGTGACTGATGATATAATATTTGTTATCGGCGACGCAAAGGTAAGACAACACATCAATAAATACAGGGAATGCCGGTACGTGTATCAAAGAAAAAAACTCGGCACCGGTGACGCCCTTGCCAAAGCCAAAAAATTAACGGGGTCAGCCACGCGGCGTCTTCTGGTAATGCCCGGCGACATACCGCTTATAAGATCTTCCGAGCTCCAGCGTTTGATAAATTTCGATGTTTCTAACGATAACGATATCAGCATTCTCAGCGCATGCGTTGAAAAACCCTCCGGTTACGGCCGAATTATCAAAGAACACGGGAAAGTGACCGATATAAGAGAAGAACTTGACGCTAACCCTTCCGAAAAACGTATAAAAACAGTAAACACAGGCATCTATATTTTCCGGTCCCCCCGTATATTTGCTTTGATTAAAAAAATAAAACCCAATCCCTTAAAACAAGAATTTTATCTCACCGATGTTATAAAAATAGCCTCACGCGCCGGCCTGAAAATAAAAAATATAAATGCTGTTAATAATTCTTTTTTGATGGGCATTAACTCGCAAAAGGACCTTTCTCTTGCGGAAAAAATACAAAGAAAATTAATTGAAAGGGGATCGAATTAAATCCAGCACATAAGGAGAAATAATCATGAAAAAAAACCAGAATCTTGTAGTTTTTTCAGGCGGCTCAAACCCGAACCTTGCAGCTCACATCTGCAAATGCCTGAGGATCAGTGCCGGCAAAATCAGCGTGAACACTTTTCAGGACGGGGAATGCTCCATAAAAATAGGAACAAATGTCAGAGGGAAAGATGTTTTCGTTATACAGGGCACCTGCCCGCCCGTTAATGATAATCTGATGATTCTTCTGACAATAATTGATGCGCTAAAAAGAGCATCCGCCAAAAGAATAACCGCCGTGATGCCATATTACGGCTATGCCAGACAGGACAGAAAAGTTGAGCCGAGAGTACCAATAACGGCTAAACTGGTGGCCAATCTCCTGACAGCATCCGGCGTTGACAGAATTTTGAACCTTGAGCTCCACGCCGGGCAAATACAGGGTTTTTTTGATATCCCCGTTGACAATCTGTACCCTTCAGTGGTATTTGTTGAAAAAATAAAAAAAATGAAACTGAAAAACAGCATTGTTGTCTCACCCGACGCGGGGGGCGTTGACAGAGCCAGGGCCCTGGCAAAACACATACGCTCGGATCTGGCTCTTGTTGACAAGCGGCGGCCGAGACCGAACAAAGCAAAAATTCTTAATATACTCGGAGACGTAAAAGGGAAAAACTGCCTGATTTTTGACGACATTATTGACACCGCCGGCACCGCGGCCGGCGTAGCCATAGCGCTCAAAAAAAAGGGGGCAAAAAAAGTCTTCCTTCTGGGCTGTCACGCCGTTCTTTCCGGGAATGCCATCGCAAAACTGGAAAAATCACCTGTTGAAAAAGTCATTGTCACCAACTCCATCCCCGTCAAAACAAAATCCAAAAAATTCGAAAGTCTTTCGGTGGGAAAACTTTTCGCTCAGGCAATTGACTGCATACACAATGAAACATCCATCTCAAGCCTGTTCAAATTGAAAAAGTAAACGCCTCTGTGAAAAACAAAGAGCGCTCTAAAAAACAGATTTTCGGCTTTTGGCAAAGCGCTATATTCATCCTGTGGGGACTCGTGGTTACAATAAATTTTATGCCGCCAAAGCTAAGAATGATTCCCGGTTTCATGTCATTACTCGCTTTCAGCGATAAAATCCCCGGCGCACCCGTTCCCAATATTTTCCTTGTCTGTATTCACCACATTCTGACATTCGCAGCGGGAGCCGCTGTAGTAACGGCAGGATACGGTTTCGGAAAATTTTTGTTTCAAAAATTCCTGAAAAACTTCACCCCCGCCAATGCATTTCTGTATCACTTCGGTTTCGGGCAGGGCGCACTTATTTTTTTCATGCTTTTATTCGGATATCTAGGATTACTTTATGAAAATGTTGTTTACGGCATTGTTCTTACGGGTATTATTCTTTGTTTTCAGACAAAAAATAAAATACAGCTCAGCGGCTGGAATGCGGGAAAATTTTCCTTTTTTGAAAAGACACTTCTTTATATTTTTATATTTGCCTCTGCCGTGAGTCTGATGGGTGCCCTGACTCCCGAAACCTATTTTGATTCTCTTGTTTACCATCTTTCAATCCCGAGATGGTGGTTACAGCATCACAAAATATCCGTGATACCCTATGTGAACCAGTCATACTACCCGTTAAATATGGAAACTCTTTTCGCGGCCGCGCTTTCTTTATCAAATTCTTCAGCCGCGAAAATAATAAACTGGTTTTTCGCCGTAGCTAATTGCGTTTTAATTTACGAAACAACTTTTCTTTTAACCAGGAAAAGAGCGGTATCCATCTTTTCTGCCATGATCTACTACACAACACCGCTTCTTATGATACAGACTTGGCAAACAGGAAACGAGATAGGACAGGGAATGTGGGAAATTTTGATGGTATTTAATTTACTCATCTATTTGAAAAATAGTAAAAGCGTTTATCTCGCATTGGCAGGAGCAGCCATGGGTCTTTCCCTTGGAGCCAAACATCCGGCAACAATAACCCTGTTTTCAGTTTCGGCGGCTTTCTGGCTGTGGAATTTTCTGCAGAAAAAACTGCCTTTTAAGATAATATTAAAAAAATACACTCTGTTTCTGGCCTTCACCGTGATCACGGCAAGCCCGTGGTATCTAAAAACTTTTATAACCACCGGGAACCCGCTTTTCCCTCAATTTGCCGGAAAAATTTCAGATTTTCGCGGCGATCTGCGGGACAATTTCAATAATGTCACAACCGATCAGCCGGCAATAACACAACCCAAAAAAATTGCAACAGCGTTTTGGGACGTCACCATGGGCAAATACCAAAGTTCTTTCCCGGGCTCCGTTTACCTGACACTGCTGATTCTTATCTTTTTAAAGAAACCGCTAAATAATAATGCGAAATTCCTGCTGCTTTTCCTTATCCCTTACTGTTTTTTGTGGATAACCGTCGGAGGATGTTATTTGAGGCGTTTTCTGCCCGGTCTCACTTCGGCATCTGTTCTTTTGGGAACATATTTCAGTATTTTTAACAACAGCCGCAACGATCTAAAAAAACCTTTACGCGCAATCCTGGCGGCACTTTTTATATTCAATGTCTATTCTTGCCTCGTTATGCTTGCCGTCGGAAAGGGCGCTTTTAATTTTCTTCTGGCCCGAGAAGATAAATACACTTATATCCGGCAGCCGAGGATGACTCATCCCAAGTACGGGGGGGAGGTCTTCCGCTATATAAATGCAAAATTGCCGGCAGAAGCCGGAATATTGTTCGTGGCCGAAACAAGACCATTCTTTGCGGCAAGACCTTTTATGTGGGGAACCGCCGTCATGGGGAAAAATCCTGTTGTTGAATTGGCAAATGACAGCACAAACGGAGATGAACTTTACGCAAAACTGCAAGAACGCGGAATTTCGCATATTTTTTTCAGCCTGTCCGAACATGTACGATTAAAAGGATATAACATGTTCTATTGGACAAAAAAGGGAAAAAAAGTTTTCGGCAACTTTTGGAAACACCACATAGCGCTTGAATACCGGTCGGACTACAGTTATCTTTACCGGCTCACGGAAACCCCGCACAAATCACCGCAAAATCTGATTCTTAAGGAGATAAAAAGAAAATGATAAAAATTATAAACGGTAAAGCAGAAGGAACTCCGCCCCCGTCCAGAAGTTATATCGCAGGCAGGGGAATACCCGGCAAATTCATTCTGACGCTAACAAGATATTTACGATATCGTAACGTAAAAAGATATATCCGGCCTTCCGAACGCCTGCTGGATATAGGCTGCGGCGACGGTTATTTTCTTCGGAAGATCAACTGCCGTGAAAAATACGGCATAGATAAACTAATGGGCGAGAAAATCACAGACAATCTGGATTTTCCGGATAATTATTTCAACTATGTCACAATGCTGGCCGTGATTGAACATGTGAAAGAACCGGATAAAATAATAGGTGAGATTCGCAGAATTTTAAAGCCCGGCGGAAAATTCGTATTTACGACGCCGAGAAAATCAGCGGAAAATTTCATCAAATTGTACGCCAAAAATATAGAAAACGAACACGAAATGTATTTTGATTACGGAAAAATCACAAAAATGGCAGCGGGCCTTTTCCGCATATCAGGATTCAACACCTTTATCTTTGGAATGAATCAGGTGTTTGTGCTGGAAAAGATTTAATTCTTATCCGTTTCTTCTTTTGATGCAGGCTGTTTTTTGTCTTCTTTTCCGGTGGATTCGGCGGACTCTTTTTTGTCCGGAGTCGGAGAATCAGCTTTCTTAACTTCGCCTTCCGGTGAATCCTTCTTATCCGCTGCCGCGTTTACATCTTTAGGGGCGTTATCCTTCTTTGCCGCTTCTGACGCGTAATTGAGCTGAGCTTCCGCCAGCACATTGGAAATAAGTTTTTCTTCCTCTTTGTCCAGATTTCCTTTTGTTTTCTTGACGAGCATCTCCAGAATATCAACAGACATTTTAGCCTGCACCAGATTCTTTTCAGCCTTGCCGGTAGCGGGGTTGGACATCTTTCCCAAATGCAGCATCACCGACTGATTAAACATAAGCACCAACGCAAAAAATTCCGAATCCATTATTCACCTCCAGAGCCGCTGTAACGGCTCACATACCTGCTTATCCTTTTAAGCGATTCTTCTTTTCCTAAAAATGCCAGCATATGAAAAAGAGACGGCCCTTTTGAACGGCCGGAAAGTGCCCAGCGCAAAGGATGAAAAATATCCTTTGTCTTAATATTGCCGGCCTTGGCAAAAGACCTCACTTTTTCTTCTATAATTTCAGTGCTGAAACGCCCGACGCTTTCCAGCACTCTTGAAAGACTTTCAACAATTTCCACGGTGTCGGAAGCTTTTGCTTTAACATCGGCATCATCTTCAAACCCGTCATCAAAAAGAAACCCTGTTTTTTCAGGAATATCCGTTAATTTCTTTATTTTCTCTTTTTCCATCTCAATGGCTTCATCCAGCCGTTCTTCCGGATATTTGTCCATCCCCGCCTCTTTTATAACGGCGGCCCCGCGACGGCGGATGTCAGCGCCTGAAAGAGTTTTTATGTGCTGAGCATTCAGCCACAAAAGCTTTCCGTTATCAAAAACTGCCGCCGCTTTTCCACATCTTGAAAGAGAGAATTCCCTCTCAAGCTCATCATGGGAAAAAATATTTTTGCTGTCCTTCGTACCCCAGCCCAAAAGCGCGAGATAATTTATAATTGCCTCTCTGATAAAACCATCGGAAGCGTATTCCAGCAAAGAACGGGCTCCGCTTCTCTTGGATAATCTGGAACCATCAATATCAAGAATCATTGTCAGATGCGAAAAACGCGGAATATCCCATCCAAGAGCCTTGTAAATCATAATCTGCTTAGGCGTGTTTGAAATGTGGTCTTCCCCCCTTATCACATCGCTTATCTTCATCATGTGATCATCGACAACGCAGGCGAAATTATATATCGGCAAACCTCCCGCCCGCATAATCACGAAATCAGGAATCTCGTCCGACATCACGCTTATGTCTCCTCTTATTTTGTCGTGAAAAGTCACATTAACGCCTTCCGGTACCCGGAACCTTATAACCGGCTCACGGCCGGAAGCCCGTAATTGGCTTATCTGACTGTGGCTGAGGTTTCTGCACTTTCCCGAATATCCCACTCTGCTTTTAGATTCAAGCTGGGATTTCCTTTCAGCGGCAAGCTCTTCCTTCGAGCAAAAACAAAGGTAAGCTTTTTTTTCATCCAACAATTTATCAACCGTCTGGCTGTAGAAGTTTCTTCTCTGAGTCTGAAAATACGGACCGTAAGAACCCGACGAAACCATCTCGTCCTCTCCCTTGTCGTTTTTGACGATAAAAGGCCCTTCATCCCATTTGATGCCCATAAATCTCAAGCCGTTTATTATTGACCTTATGGACGATATGGTGGAACGGATCTCATCAGTATCCTCAATTCTGAGAATAAACTTTCCTCCGCTGCTTTTGGCATAAAGCCAGTTATAGAGCGCGGTCCTTGCGCTGCCGATATGAAAATAGCCGGTCGGAGAAGGCGCAAAACGTACTCTTACTTCACTCATCGTATAACTTTTGTCAGCGGATACTCTATAATATCTGCGGCCCCTGCTTTTTTAAGGACAGGTATTATGTTTCTGGCCGTGGTTTCTGTAAGCACCACTTCCATAGCCATACCTCCTCCGAACGCCAGTGACGAGGTGGTGGGATTGCTGTACTTTTTCAAAATTTTTTCAACCGGTTTTAATCTGCTTTCTGCAACGTTCATTTTTAATCCGACCAGGCCCTCCGCCTTCAGCGCCCCTTTAAGAAGCAAGGCAATATCTTCCATTTTTGATCTTTTCCAGGCATCTTTATACGCCGCGGACGACGTGATAAATCTCGTGGTGGAAACCATAACCTCATCTATGATCCTGAGATTATTTCGTCTGATGGACTCTCCGGTTTCGGTGAGTTCGCATATGGCATCAGCAAGCGTGCCGGCTTTTGTTTCGGTGGCGCCCCACGAAAAATCTATTTTGGCTTTCACCCCTTTTCCGGCGAGCCATTTCCTGAGAACATTCATCAGCTCGGTGGAAATCCGTTTGCCCGACAGCTGAGAAACTCTCTTTATTTTTGAATCATTCCTGACAGCTATCACCCATTTGGCCGGACCAAACGAGCTTTTGGAATAACTGAGTTCGCACATCTCCCTAACCTTCAGACCGGACTCCACTATCCAGTCCAAACCGGCAAGACCGCAATCAACTATTCCGTCAGTGATATACTTCGCCATTTCCTGCGGCCGTATCAGCAGAACCTCTATTTCTTCATCATTGCAGTCGGGACTGTAGGATCTTGATTTGACAGAAATATTAAATCCGGCTTTTCCAAAAAGTTCTACCGTAGAATTTTCCAGAGATCCCTTCGGGATCCCGAGTTTTAATTTTTTTTTCATTTTACCTCCACTAATTTATAAAAACGTATTATTACAGTTTACGCTCGTAAATAAAAGCGTCTTCCTTCGGGTAACCGAAATAATCCTTGCGCTCGGCGGTTTTGGAAAATTCGGCTTTCTCAAGCATCCGGTGCGCAAACTTCGCGGAAACGCGCACCTCAAGATATGCCGATTTACAACCCATGGCCGAAGCTTTCTTTAAGATCTCGTACAAAAAACAGCCGCCGACACCCTTGTTCCGCGCGGCTGATTCAACGGCAAAATTAATTATATGCGCTTTCCCCGAAACAACCCAGAACACCGAATACGCCATGAGACTCAATTTATCCCGCCGATTCCAACGGCCGTAAAGCGTATAAAGTTTAGATACGGGAATTGCCAGTTCTTCTTTAAACATCTGACGCCGCCAGGGTCTTTCAAAAGACGCTTCTTCTATACGCATAACATCGGGGAGATCTTTGATTCTGAACGGCCTCACCATATAATCCAGGTTTTCAATTGCCACTTTTTTGAGCGGTTCCGTTACAATTTTTTCTTCCCGCACGACAGTGTCTTCGCCGGCGGCGGGCTGCTGTGCTTTATTCCCCCGGCTTTCCTCTTCCGCAGATCTGACATCATCAACACGCCCCGGCTTTACATCCATAATTTCTTCCGCTGTTTCATCCGCGGCGTCTTCAACCATAACCGGCTCTTCGGGTTTTTCTTCGGGTAACTGTTCCTTTCCCTCTCCCGCAGCTACGGACAATATTTCCTGCGGCGCCTTCGCTTCTTCTTCGGATTCTTTTTCCGCAGCCGCCCGTTTTTGCCCGATTTCTCTTATCCCCTCTTCCAGCTGCCTGATTTCCGCTTCTTTCCGGCGGCGCTTGGAAGAAAGCTCATCCAGCATCTTCTCTTCTTTTTTTATCCTCTCAAAAACTTCTTCAAAACGGGAATTGGCAAGGCTGTCGATTTCACGGCTATAATTATCCTTTTCTTTTTTCAGACTTTCCACTTCATCTTTGAGTTCATCCCTCCGTTGAATAAAAAGCTCCACTTCTCTCGGTATAGCGGGCGGCAGGTTTTTAATCTTTTCGTATTTTGCCTGTCTCAAAACCAACTCGCGCTCGCAGTCCCGAGACCGGCTCTTTATATCTCCAAGTTTTTTTTCATAATCGTTGATTTTCTTTTCTTTTGCCGATATTGACTCCGAATACGCCGTTCTCTTCGCATTGAGTATAGATAATTCATCCATGGAAGACGCCAGTTCCCGGCGGACCGAATGCGTTTTTGCAGAAAGCACATTTATATCTTCTATCTCTTTTTCCTTTTCTGTTTTTATTTTTTCAAGTTTTGTTATCTCATCCTCAACGCCTTCTTTCTTTGCAACAAGTTCGGATATTTTGACCATTTCATCCTCCAGTTTTTCCTGCCATTTTTCTTCCGCCTGCTTTCTGCTTATATAGACAGGAGTGACTTCGCCGTAAGGTACGGCCGGTGCGGATTCCGCGCCGGTTGAAAGCATAATCATATTTTCCATTATATCCGAAGCTTCAAGTTTGATGAGCTTCAGATTTTTATTTTTAAGAATTTGCGCATCACCGGGCGATACTCTGCCGCACAAACACAGTTTTCCGCCAAGCGATAAAACATAATCCAGCCATTCGCTTATTTTTACGGCATAAACTTCTTCCGCGAACCGATTTTGCCTGTAAACCGCTCCGTAAATAAAACCGTTGCCCGTATCCAACAGGGCAGAGGCCACTTCCCCCGCGGCGCCGGAACCCGCCGCTGCAATATCAACCGATCTCAGCGGCACAAGCGGAATCCTGAGCTGTTGAGCAAGCATCCGGGCAAATGTAACCCCTATCCTGACACCCGTAAACGAGCCCGGGCCGATCTCAACAAATATTTTTCTCAGCGTCTGAATAGGGAACTCCTCTTTCAGCTTCGCGAAACATTCAAAAAATCCGTTCAGATCGCGGACGCCGGCTTCGGTGTGATAAAAACTCCTCCGGCTGCCCATGACCGCGGCCACGGCATATTCACCCATAGATGTGCTGATATATAATTCGCTCATTCTTCCGGCCGGGACCCGTCAGAAACGGTTTCAAAAATACCGATTTCTCTTTTGTCGCCGGGAACGTTTTTTATTCGCGCGAGATAAAAATTATTAAAAAACCCAATACCTATTTCCGGCCATTCCACAACAAAAATTGCTTTTTCCGCAAAAAGTTCATCAATACCCATATCAAAAATTTCACCGCTATCTTTGATTCTGTAAAAATCCATGTGATACACGGGGATATCTCCTCCGTATCTGTTAATGATTTTGTAACTCGGGCTGCTGACATCCGAACCCGCACCGAAAAAAGAAGCAATACCTCTGGCGAATTCGGTCTTGCCCACACCCAGCTCACCCGTCAGCAGCACAACATCTCCGGCATTAAGCTTTGCGGCAAAACCCGACGCTATCGCCATGGTTTCATCCGCCGAGGCGCTTTCAAAAGAAGCAACCTCCTGAAGACAGCGCCCCGACATCAATAATTCTCCATTCATCATTTATCTCAATTCTCTACCGGGAAACAAAATGACGGAAACCTTTGTAATCCGTTCTGTTTCCATCAAGAAAAACCCCTTTTCCCGCTCCTGCAGTTCCTATTCTGTATACAGGCGTTCTTATTTTAGCAAACTTTCCGGGCGAAGACGAACCAACCAGATAATAATCTTCTCCCCCCTCAAGAGCTGTCTTCAGCGCTTTTTTTCTGCTTCCGCAGAACCTCATGAGTTCTTTTTTAAGAGGCACAAGCGCGCTTTCAATATTAACAGACACCCCGCTTAACCGTGATATACTCCGGCAGGACTCTATAAGACCATCACTCGAATCCATTAGCGCAGAAACAAAAGGGAAAAGTTTTTCCCCGTCACCGGAAAAAATATCCGGATACAAAAACTTTTTCACAAGAAAATTAGTTTTCCTTTTCCCGGACTTCAAAAGCGCTAGACCAGCCGAGGAAAGACCGGGATACGAAGTTATAAACAAAACATCGCCGGCTTTCGCCCCCGAACGCCTGATGTTCTTTCCGGCCGGCCCCGTTGCTGTGACGGAAATATAAAGGTTGCGGCTTGCAGCAATATCTCCCCCTTCCACTTTGAGGTGCCACCGATGACAGGCCTTTTTTATTCCCCCGTATAGAGCAAAGAATTTTTTATCGCTCACCGTACGGGGAAGACCCACTGATATCAGCACTGATTCCGCGGCGCTTCCCATTGCCGCAATATCCGAAACAGCGCCTGTGACCGTTCTGTAACCTATGGAATCGTCTGAAACAAGATCATTGAAATGAACACCTTCCGAATAGGAATCCACTGAAACTGCCACACGACGCCCGCCATTTATTACTGCTGCGTCATCGCCCAGATCGCCGGCTATCCCCGCCTTGTTTAAATAAACGAAGAGCCTGCGCAACAGGCTGTCTTCTCTGTTTAGAATTTGCGGAGTCTTATTTTTCTTTTTTATAATCGTTTTGCCGCAGGAAACATCAGACTTTCGCCAAAAAACGGCAGGCAATTACGCGGCAAACCGCGAATTGCTATAACCTGAAATTTAAATGCTTATCCGAAAATTATTTAAGCGGCCGGCTCTTCTTTTTTGGGTTCTTCTTTTTTAGCCTCTGCCTGCTCTTTCTTTTCAGCAGCATTTTCTTTTATGGCGCTTATACCTGCAGCAACAGCTATAAGACCGCCAAAAATAAGTCCGATAGCAACACTGCCCTTAATGACCACCATAACATCCGGACCGACATTCCCAAAACCGCCGGGAAGTATCCACAACACAGAAACAGCAACCGAAATCAAACCTCCAAGAATACTAAGCATTTAGCCTCCTATTAATCCTAAACAACATTAACTGAACAACCAACCTGCATATTGTATTTTAAGGATGTTTTCTTGTCAAGATTTCTCTTTTTTGCTAACCTTTTCGCTGATGAAAACCGACACAAAAAAATTATTGTTTCTGGGTTGCGGCGCTATGGGCGAAGCCATACTTTCCTCATGCCTTCAAAACGGGCTTTACCTCCCCGAAAACATATTTGTCGTCGACACGGATCAGAGAACAGCAAGCCGCATCGCCCTCTCATACGGCGTAAAAACAGTGACACCGGAAAACTCCGGCGCTTTAAAAGACAATTTTAGCGCCGTTATCGCGGCGGTAAAACCCCAGAGCGCAGAAAGCATAATCCCAACGCTTGAAAACTTGCGCTTCCAAATGCTCATCACCATACTGGCCGGTGTAAAATGTTCATATTTCACGAACAAAATAGAAAAACTTCCGGTTCTCAGGGTCATGCCTAACATTTGCATCCAAGTTTCTAATTCCGTCAGCGCTCTTTTCGCCAATGAAAATCTCAATTCAAGCCCTTTAAAAAAAGAACTCACAGAAACCGCCGAAAAAATATTTTCGGCAAGCGGAAGAATTATTTGGGCAAAAACCGAGGATTATATTGACAAGGCCACAGCCATTTCCGGATCCGGGCCGGCCTATGCGGCTTATTTTACCGAAGCGCTCAAAGAAGCGGCGGTGTCTCTTGGTTTTAAACCGGATGAAGCCGAACTTTTATCAACAGGCTCCTTTGACGGCGCGATGACCTACATGAAAAAAACGGGACAGAGCGCCGAAACACTGCGCAAAAAGGTGACATCGCCGGGTGGCACGACGGAAAAGGCGATAAACGTGTTTGAAAACAACAAGCTGAAAGAAACAATTTCCAAAGCCTGTCTCGCGGCCTACGAGCGGGCGGGGGAACTCGGGAAAAAACAGTAAAGAAACGGAGGTTATTATGCAGTCTTTATTAAATTTGGTTGGGTATGTGATTAACAGCATTCTTGCTTTGGCGGCTATTATTTTGATTCTTGATATTATCCTTAGAGATTATCTCACCAAATCAGGAAAAGACATTGCGGAGATTCCGGCGGGGGATATTGTACGGGATACCTCCATGACAATAATCACCGCTGCTAAGTCGGCCATCAATATTGAAGACAAAGAACTTCTTCAAAAAGTTGTCATAGCCGTTATCGTTGCTGTTTTTCTGCTGATCAGAATATTTGTCATACGGTGAAAAAAAAATCTACTCCTGATCCGTTAAAATTCGCGAATGGCGAATTGATTCTTCTGGATCAGAGAAAAATTCCGGAAAAAAAAACTTATATTAAGATAAAAACCGCCGCAGCGGCCGCTCAAGCCATAAAAAACATGATTGTCCGGGGCGCCCCCGCCATAGGCATTGCCGCTGCCTACGGCATGGTTCTGGGTAGAAAAAATCCGGAAAAATCAGCAAAAATGCTCACAGCCGCGCGGCCCACGGCCGTCAACCTCAAATGGGCGGTTGATGAAATGCTGAAAGTCAATGATACAAGTTTTAAAAACATGATGAACAAGGCTGCGAAGATGGACAAAGAAAATAAAAAATTATGCGAACGCATAGCCGAAAACGGCGCGAAACTCATAAAAAAATCTTCGCGCGTTATGACGCACTGCAACGCCGGACCTCTTGCCACCGACGGAATCGGCACGGCGCTGGGGATAATATTCGCCGCAAGAAAAAATATTGACACCGTCTACGTAAAAGAAACACGCCCGCGTCTCCAGGGAGCGCGTCTCACCGCATGGGAGCTGAAACAGTGGAAAATTCCTTCGCTGCTGATAAGCGACGGCATGGCCGCGCACATAATGAAAACAGAACACGTTGATGCCGTCATAGTGGGCGCCGACCGCATAGCCTCCAACGGCGACAGCGCAAACAAAATAGGAACATACGACCTTGCCATATCGGCAAAATACCATAAGGTGCCGTTTTATGTGGCGGCCCCCTATTCCACAATTGATTTCAGCGCGAAAAGCGGAAAAGACATAAAAATTGAGGAACGCGACGAAAAAGAAATGCTATTCATCGACGGGAAAGCCGTGAGCGCCCCCGGCGTCAAAGCTCTTAACCCGTCTTTTGATGTAACGCCTTCTTCTCTCATAACGGCCATAATCACAGAAAAAGGCGTGATAAAAAAACCGTCCGCAAAAAACATAAGGAGATTCTATTCATAAATGAGCAAATACAAAGTCCTGCTTCCCAAAACGGCATTTTCGATGAGGGCCAATCTGCGTGAAAAAGAGCCGAAAATACAGCAGAAATGGAAAAAATCCGACATATACGAAAAGGTGCTGCTGAACAACTCCGGTAAAAAACCCTTCGTTCTTCACGACGGGCCGCCTTACGCAAACGGTCACATACACATAGGCCACGCCCTTAACAAAATACTGAAAGACATAATCGTAAAATACAAAAACATTTCCGGTTTCGCGGCGCCTTTCGTTCCGGGCTGGGACTGCCACGGCCTGCCCATAGAATACCAGCTTTTTAAGGAACTCAACATCACAAAATCCGACATCCCCCAGATAGAATTCAGAAAAAAAGCCGCGGAATTCGCGAAAAAATTTCTCAAAATACAGATGAAAGAATTTGCGCGTCTTGGTGTTTTTGCCGACTGGAAAAAGCCCTACCTCACAATAAATAAAAATTACGAGGCCGGGATTCTTGAAACTTTCGCGGACCTTGTCGAAAAAGGTTACGTCTACCGCGGAGCAAAACCGGTCTACTGGTGCTGCAGCTGCGAAACAGCGCTGGCTGAGGCTGAAGTGGAATATCATGACATCCCGTCCCCCTCGATAAC
The DNA here is from genome assembly GCA_034660675.1 of Elusimicrobiota bacterium. Classification (GTDB taxonomy): domain Bacteria; phylum CG03; class CG03; order CG03; family CG03; genus CG03. The sequence goes on along the minus strand of JAYEJT010000138.1, from coordinate 6,843 downwards.
CGTTCTTTTCAAAAGCGAAGAACTGGAAAACACCCACGCTGCCGTGTGGACGACAACCCCATGGACACTTCCGGCGAATGTCGCCCTTGCTTTCAATAAAGATTTTCTTTATTCCGTGATCGAGCTGGATGCGGACGGAAAAAAGACCCGCATCCTGGTGCTGGACGCGAAGAAGGAAGAAATACGCGACAAATTTCACGCAAAAGACTTTCGCATAATCTCCCAGGAGAAAGGCATCAAGTTCGCCGGCATGAAATTCCGCCACCCTTTCCTTAAGAGATCTTCCGTGGGCATTGTCGCCGATTTTGTTGAGGGCGGAGAGGGCACCGGAATAGTGCACATAGCCCCCGGCCACGGCGAAGATGATTACAGGGCCGGACTGAAGTACAATCTTCCCGTTATTTCTCCCGTCGACGAAAGGGGGAAATTCACCAAAGAAGCCGGAGAATTCCAGGGCCAGTTCGTGCTGGACGCCAACGAAAAAATTCTCAATGTTATGCGTGAAAAAAACACCCTTCTGGAAAGTGAAGAGATAACACATTCGTATCCGCACTGCTGGAGATGCAAAAAACCGGTGATTTTCAGGGCAACGCCCCAATGGTTCATATCGATTGACAAAGATAATCTGCGCGAAAAACTTCTTGAAGAGATAAAACAGGTCGCATGGACTCCTCCCGAGGGAGAAAACAGGATATCTGCCATGGTGGAAGGGCGTCCCGACTGGTGCATATCCCGTCAGCGCTACTGGGGTGTGCCCATCCCGGTTTTCTACTGCGCCAAATGCGGCGAGCATCTGCTGGACGCAAAACTCATAAAAAAACTGGCGGCCCTGGTCCGCGCCGGAGGGTCGGACATGCTTCTTAATGAAAACCCTTACGATGATATGACCTGCGGAAAATGCGGCGGGAAAAAATTCAGGCTGGAGAACGATATTCTGGATGTCTGGTTTGACTCCGGCGCGAGCAGCCGCATCCTTGAAGAAAGAGCCGGACACAGATTTCCGGCGGATCTTTATCTTGAGGGCAGCGACCAGCACAGAGGCTGGTTCCAGTCTTCTCTCATACTCTCCTGCGCGACAAAAGACGGCGCGCCCTACAAAAATGTCGTCACTCACGGTTTTGTGGTGGACGGCGAAGGACGTAAAATGTCCAAGTCGCAGGGGAACGTGATAACCCCCCAGGAAATAATAGACAAAAGCGGGGCCGATATTCTGAGAATCTGGACAGCCTCGCAAAATTACACTGGGGATCTGCGGCTTTCGGATGAGATCCTTAAATCCTGTACGGATTACTACAGAAAAATACGTAACACTTTCCGCTTTATGCTCGGGAACCTCCACGGATGGACCCCCGGGAACGAAACACCCGAAGATAAAATGACAGCCATAGACCTCTACATACTCGGGAGGATGGAAACGGTAAAAAAAGAAGTGACGAAAAATTATGATAATTATAATCTCTCGGAAGCTTTTCACAGTCTCTTTGATTTTATAAATCTTGATTTGTCATCCTTTTATCTTGACATAATCAAGGACAGGCTTTACACTCTCGGCGAAAACTCTCCGGAAAGAAGAAGTTCGCAAACGGCGCTGTGGCATCTGCTCAAAAATCTGACTTTTCTTTTTGCGCCCGTCATATCCCACACCTCGGAAGAAGTTCTTGAGACCGCAAAAGAAGAAATAGACGGCTCTCTGCCGGAAAGTGTTTTCCTCGCCGAGATTCCGGAAGCGAAATTCACAGCTTCCGAAAAAAAGGCGCGGCAGTGGAATCAGCTTTTCAAAATAAGAGATCTGGTTTTAAAAACCATAGAAAACGCGCGAAGCAACGGTAAAATCGGCAACGCTCTGGAGGCCGGGGCATCAATAGAAGTTGAAGACGGCGAAAAAAATGTGATGCCTTTTTTCAGCGAAACCGAACTGAAAGAAATATTTCTGATATCTCAGCTCGGCGAAACCGGCGGCAAAGAAATACTGGCCGAGCAGGAAGATGCCGGAATTTCTGTAAAAATATACCGCGCGGAAGGCATAAAATGCGGACGCTGCTGGAGAATAACACAGGATAACTCAGACGGTCTATGCGGAAGATGCGCCAAAGTGGAAGAAGAAAATTCCGGCCTTGAAAAGTAAAAAACTTTTTATTTTCATAGCCACCGCGGGCTTTGCCATTGACCGTCTCTCAAAATTTCTTATACGGGGAAACCTCGGCCTCGGAGATTCCATAACTGTGGCAGGAAAATTCTTCCGTCTCACCCACATCACCAACACGGGAATAGCTTTCGGGATGGCCCAGGGCAACAACTTTTTTTTCATTGTCATAAGTTTTGCCATATTCGCACTGCTGGTTTATTTTTTTGTGAAAACACATCACCCCGGCGAGCTGCTGCCGCTGACTCTTATTGCCGCAGGCGCTGCGGGAAACATATACGACCGCGTAATTTACGGAAGCGTCTGTGATTTTCTGGAATTCAATCTCGGCTTTGCGCCTTTTAACCCCTGGCCGATTTTCAACGTCGCCGACGCCATGGTGACAACAGGCGGAATTATTCTTTTCTATCTGGAATTTATCCGCAAAAAACCCGCTCGATCAGAGTAAACAAACAAGCCAGGCACGGCTGTTTATCTCTTTTTTTTGACGTGGGAAACCAGCGGCTTTCTGCCCTTCTTTTTGAAACTGCCAATAATCTTCTCCGCCTTGTCGAAAGGAACGGTCATAAAAGAAAATTTGTCCAGAATCTGTATATCTCTGATTTGCCGGGATTCAATTGAAACTTTGCGCCTCACAAGCTCAACAAGTTTTCTTGCGTCAATCTTGTCTTTCCTGCCGAGCGCGACAAAAAGCCTCGCTTTGCCGTGCTGATCAAGCTGTTTTCCCTTTGATCGGACATCTTTTATCACACCGTAAGTGTCAGGATTGAGCTCTTCTTTAAAACAATAATTAAGAACGGCCCCCAATATTTCCGCGGGATCGCTATCTGCTATTAATCTACCCGCCCAGTCATAATATTTAGAATCAACCTTTTCTTCAAGGATAGCGGCGAGATCATCGTATATCTTCTTCTTTTTGGCTTTAATTATGTCGCCCACATTCGGCACTTTCGCTTTTTTAATATCCGTCTTGGCGAACCTCTGTATGAACATCAGCCTCTTATATTCGCTGGGGGTAATAAAGGTAATGGCTGTCCCCTGTTTCCCCGCCCTGCCCGTGCGGCCTATCCGGTGAACATACGACTCAGGATCCTGCGGCAGAGAATAATTGATAACGTGGGTGAGATTCTGAACATCAATTCCGCGGGCCGCCACATCCGTCGCCACAAGAATGTTTACTTTTTTGTTCCTGAATTTCCCCAGAGTTCTTTCCCTCTGCGACTGCGAAATGTCTCCGTGAATGGCTTCCGCGTCATAGCCCCTGTCCTTTAAATGAGCCGAGACAGAATCCACATCGCTTTTTGTTCTGCAGAAAACCAGCGCGTAAAAATCGTCCTCAATATCAATTATTCTGCACAGCGCCTCGAATTTGTCATGTTTTTTCACCTCAAAATATATCTGCTCCGTCAGGCTGGTTATCAGCCTCTCTTTCTTAACCGCGAGAAGCTCATAGCCGTCCATGTATTTGCGCGCAAGATTCTTTATCTTGTTTGGTATTGTTGCGGAAAACAAAAGCGTTCTTTTGTCAGAATTCGTGTGCTTCATTATTTCTTCCATGTCGTCTATGAAGCCCATGTTGAGCATTTCATCCGCCTCATCCAGTATCAGGTGATCAATTTTTTCTATCTTCAGCGTCTTTCTGTTAAGGTGATCTATCACCCTGCCGGGAGTCCCGACGACAATATGCACGCCTTTCCTCAGACTGCGAAGCTGCTGATCGATGGACTGGCCGCCGTAAATCGGCACCACCCTGACGTCCCTGCTCCCTTTGAGCGAGTTGATTTCCTCCGACACCTGAATGGCCAGCTCTCTCGTGGGCGTCAGGATCAGCGCCTGCACTTTTTTGGAATCCGTGTCCACCATGTCTATCAGCGGCAGACCGAATGCCGCCGTTTTGCCCGTGCCCGTCTGAGCCTGAGCGATGATGTTTGTGTCGTCTCTCAGCATCACAGGGATGGTCAGCGCCTGAATGGGCGTCGGCTCCTCAAATCCTTTTTTATTTATCGCCTTCAGCGCATTCTCCGAAAGGCCCAAATCATTAAATGTTTTTTTGTTCTCCATACTCTCCTCTTTCCAAATTACTCTTTACTCTGAATTTTAACAAGCATACACTATTACACCCCAAAAAGATATACGGCATGTCTCCGGGAGGTAAAAATCCTTAAATTTTCTGTTTTGTCAAATCCGGTTCCAGAAACTTTCCGGTTTTGACTTTCAATTTCTTAAAAGCCCTTACACATAACGCTTGAAATGATTTTTTGCCGCGCTATGCGGCAGTAAAGTCAATTTCGTTGTTGGATGATCCTTCTTTCTCACTTGATTATTGCCAGCACTGCCCATGGCACAACGTTGAAGACAAAAACAAGGATCTTGTACATGCCGATGAAAGAGTAGAGCACCACGTTAAACGTTTCCCTCGGCATGGGGAACCACTTGCTGTGAATTCTGTACACAACATCACCGGCGAACGCCAAGATCAGAAATGAAAACATCAGCAGTCCCATGTTCAAGATCGTGCACCACATAAAGAACTTGGCCAGCATCTCAATACTCATGATAATCCCCCTTTATCTTTCTGCATCCAACATTCAAATTCACCTGCTGATAGCCGACGCCGAAAGGCGGCGGGTAACAGTCAGGTGCAGCGTTTGGTTAGCCATTCTTCAAAACTGCTGTCTTGTTAAGTAACACCTTCGGCCTTTCTAAAAGTGTGAATCCAGCATTTTCGGCTTTTCTGATAGTTTCTTCAAAGGCCGACTTTGATACATGGAATGGTGGTTCTGCTATGAAAATTTGTCCATTCGGTTTTAGTATTGATCCTATCTCATTAAGAAATTCTTCTTGATTTGGGACTTCGTGAAGCATGTAGAAAACCAGAACGAAATCAACATTCTCTGACACGTTTATTTTGTTCTCTTCGCACTTATACAGTGTGATACGTTGCTCAAGTTCTGTTCCTTGAATCTTGTCTCTTAGTTTCTGAAGCATCCCTTCCTGAAAATCAGCGGCAATTACTCGACCTGATTTGCCAACCAATTGAGCCATGTCAATAGAGAAATAGCCTGGACCGCAACCAATATCTAATACTGTCATTCCTTTTTCAATATAGGGTCTCAGTATTTTCTGAGGATTTTGAAACCATCTTCGAATTCTATTATCAAGGCCACCCGCTCTTTCAACCGGGCACACACGCTTATTTCTATCACTCAATTTATCTTTTTCCTTTCACAGCCAACGATAGAACTCACCTGACCAAAAAGCTCCAGCTTTTTGGTCGGGCGCAATGACTGGTTAGAATCAGATATTTTAAGATAAGGCTTTTGCCAGACGTTCTGCTATCCAGACTTTAATGATGGACTGTCGGGGAACACCCAGACGTTTTGCTTCTTTATCTAAGAAGTGAATCATCCAGACAGGAAAATCTACATTCACTCTTTTCTGCTCTTGCTCAAGTCTTCTGGCTTTTGATATATCCAGGTATCTGGAAATATCCTTGCCATCATCAAACCTCTTCTCGAATTCACTAGCTTTCATAAATATCAATCTCCTCCTTTCTGGATCGTCGCACCGAAATAATCCTTATTTTTTCATGCCGATAAGTAATTACTCCTGACCAATGCTTTCCTGAAACCCTCCCAATTACCAAAAATCTCCGTTCATCACTAGTTCTTATAGGAATTTCCATCAAGTCAGGATCATCCCATAGTGCCTGGGCCTCGACAAAATCGATGGCATGCTTTCTCTTGTTGCTTCTGCTCTTCTCCGGATCAAATTCAAATTCCATGATATACATATTATACCACGTAGGTATTTAATGTCAACCGCAAAAGCATATTTTTTGTGATTCTAACGTTAGGGATAAGCCGCCAAAAAGCGCAGCTTTTTGGTCGGCTGGATGAAGTTGTTAGAGAATTATTATGGTCCAAAAGTTCTTAATTCTCGTTCATTACTTGACCACATTAAATTGTCTATAATCCCTCCGTTGTTATGGAATTTAAATAACACAAGTCCAAGCATCGCAAGAGTTCCAACAATAATAATTGTTAATGTAATTCCCCAACGGACTTTTTCTTTTATTCGAAATAGTTTTAAAATCCAAAATATTGGTAGACCAACTAAGCCACAAAGCAACCAAGCTTCCGCAAATAATAATAGCAATTCAGTTCCTAAATTTAGGCGGCCTCAGCAATTTAATGCAACACTCACAGAGAAAAAGTAAAATGAAAGAAAGGAGGAATTGCTGTGAGAAATTGTTACTATCAAAGATTGGGCTTACAAGACCGCGAAGAAATAAGCCGCACCGTTAGGTGAGCTTGCTCACCACAGTGTCGGCTTCAGTGAGCTGATAGGCCGCCGCAGGCGGACTGTCAGAGAACGCAGTTCGCAGCCACGATAGGCCGACCGCCTGCGGTCGGCCTATCGTCTGCCATGACGCGCGAGGAATGGCGCAGAGTGAAGCGGCGCGCTATTCCTCGTCGCTGTCGATGGCTTTGTTCGCCACCTCAGCTCGCGACCTTCCAACATGGCCAAGGGAACAAATATCGAACCCGAGCATCCGAAGGGGTGTGTGGCCAAGGGTGCGACCGATGGGTATCCACCAAGTGGGAGCCTTGTTGGGGACAATCCATCCTTCCACATGCACATGGACATCAACGAGTCCTGCTTTGGTAAACAAACCGCGCATGTACGACCTGGTGAAT